>DZBX01000185.1 GCA_022730075.1 Rhodanobacter sp.
GCCGCGATCAATTCCACGAGCACACGACCTTGCCGCAGTTGCCGGCTTCCATCAGGTCGAAGCCGCGCTGGAAATCATCAATGGCCACCTGGTGCGTGAGCGCCTTTTGCAGCGGGAAGCCGGTGAGCACCATCTGCGTCATCTTGTACCAGGTCTCGTACATGCGCCGGCCGTAGATGCCTTGCAGGGTGAGGCCCTTGAAGATCACCTTGTCCCAGTCGATGCCGGCGCCCTTGGGCAGGATGCCGAGCAGCGCGACCTTGCCGCCGTGGTACATCACCTCGAGCATGTCGTTGAAGGCGCGCGGGTTGCCGCTCATCTCCAGGCCCACGTCGAAGCCTTCCATGTGCAGGTCCCTGACCACCTCGGTCAGCGACTGGTTGGCGACGTTGACCACGCGCGTGGCGCCCATGTCGGCGGCCAGCTTGAGGCGATAGTCGTTGACGTCGGTGACCACCACGTTGCGCGCGCCGACGTGCTTGGCGATGCCGGCGGCGATGATGCCGATCGGGCCGGCGCCGGTGATCAGCACGTCCTCGCCGATCAGGTCGAACTCCAGCGCGCAGTGCGCGGCGTTGCCGTAGGGATCGAAAAAAGCCGCCAGCTCGGAGGGGATCTGATCCGGGATCGGCCACAGGTTGCTGGCCGGCATGGACAGGTACTCGGCGAAGGCGCCGTTGCGGTTCACGCCGATGCCGATGGTGTGCGGGCACAAGTGCTGGCGCCCGGCGCGGCAGTTGCGGCACATGCCGCAGACGATGTGACCTTCGGCGCTGACGCGCTGGCCGATCTGGTAACCCTTCACGCCCGCGCCGATCTCGACGATGCGGCCGACGAATTCGTGGCCGATCACCAGGCCCGGCTTGATGGTGCGCTGCGACCACTCATCCCATTTGTAGATGTGCAGGTCGGTGCCGCAGATCGCGGTTTTCTCCAGCTTGATCAGCACCTCGTTGGGGCCGATCACGGGCAGTGGCACCTGTTCCATCCAGATGCCCTTGGCGGGCTCGCGCTTGACCAGCGCGCGCATGGTCTGCGGCATGAGGGAACTCCTAGGGCAAAGCGCGATTATAGGTGCTGCCGGCAGGTGCGGATTACGGTGTGCCGTGCGCACCGGCTTCTGCGTGCATCCCTGACGATGCCGGTGTCGCCCGGTGCGTGTACGCGCAGCCGGCGGCCGTCGCGATCGATGCGTCAGGCCGCGTCGAGGAGCACGACCGGCAGCTGCAGCGACTGCGCGGCCTGCTGGATGGCTTCGCTCCATGCGCTGCGTGCGGCGCCCGGCGTGCCGGGTGTGGCGCGGAACACCTGGCTGATGCGCTGTTCCGCGAGAATCGCGCGCAATTGCCCGGCGTCGGGTGCGCCGAGCACGCGGCCGTCGAGCAACAGTCCGTGGTCCTGCGCCAGACGCGCCATGGCAACCAGGTCTTCGGCCACGCGATCGGCGGGCGAGGGTAGCCAGCCGCTGCCGTCGCCTCCCGGAGATACTTCGCAGCCGCCGATGAGATACAGCAGGCCACGATGCTCGGCGGCCGTGCGCATGGCGCGCAGCAACAGCGCCTCGTTGCTGTTCTCGTGGTCGTAGATCATGGCGAATCGTTCGGGCGTTTGGCTCGGCATGGGTGGCTCTCCCAGCATGCATGGACGGGTGCGACGCCGGCGCGCATGGGCGGGGGCGGCACGGGCGGGCGACGCGGCGAGACCGACGTCAGCCCTGCTGCTGGATGAGACCGAGTGGAATCCTGCGAGTTCCGTGCAGCGTCATCGCGGCTTCATGGCGTGTCGCGCCAGGCGCGCGTGCCAGCACCAGTGCCAGGGCTCGTAGGCGATGCCGTGCCGGTTGTTGCGCGGGTAGGACAGCGCGAAGCCGAACCTGCGCGCATTGGTCTGCAGCCAGACGAATGCGGGCGATTGCTCGAACGCCTCTTCCAGCGCAGGGAATCCGGGCGTGCCGAGGTCCAGTGCGCGGCCGCTGTGGTGCTCGCTGTAACCGGGCGCGGCGCTGACCTCGAGGATGGCGTCCATCGCCAGACCGCGCTCGCATTTGCGACGCAGGATGCCGAGCTGGTACTCGCTCGAACGCCAGGCGGAGACGACCTGCAGCTCGATGCCGGTACGCGTCGCCGCAACGCGCATGCGCGCGAAGGCCGCCGCCGCGCGCGGTCGCAACCAGGCAGGGCGTTGCTGGGTATCCAGGCCGATCGATTGCAGGCGCGAGGGTTCGCGCTGTGGCCGCAGGCCGCGCGCGCGGCCGTAGTCGGCGGGAACGCCGAGTGCCGCCGCGGCGGCCATGGCACGACGACGGGCGGCGATGCCGAGTGTGCGGGGCGGGTGGGACGGGTGCATGCGCGCATCATCGCGCATGCGCGCAGCGTCGGCATGGATTGCGGGGTCGCGGCCCCAGCGTTGGCCACGCCGCGACGCGTGCTGCGGCTCAGAGATGCTGGGCCGCGGCTTGCGTCTGCAGCTGTTCCGGGCGCAGGTAGAAGCCGGCGATCTGACCCTTGTCGTTGCAGGCCACCTGTGCATCCAGCGCGGTTCTGGCGAAGCGCAGCGGTGTGATCACCACGTCCACGCCGTTGACCCGCAGCGTGCGGGCATCACGGCTCGTCTTGTAGTCGCCGTAGTTGCTTTTCACCTGGGCCCAGAGTTCCGACAACTTCTGCGGCGGCAGGGCGCTGCGCATGTCGGCGTCGAAGGCGCGCGCCGCGCCGTGGTTGTCGCCGCGGACCAGTGCCGCCAGCATCTGCTGCGCGAGCGCCGCGCAGTGCGTGGCTTTGGCATCGGCCGCGCGTGCCGCGTGGATGGGAAGCAGGGCGGCGACGAACATGAGGGCGAGTGCGAACGGCGCCGTGCTGCGATGCTGCGTGAAATGCGTGCTTGCCGTCATCGTGGGCTCCTTTGCGAAACCGGACACATGCGGAACTACGGCCAGGACTGCGGAACTTCGCTCACTGCGGCGGATTGCCGCACGCGGGTCACCTTACGCCGGCCGTAGTGTGCCCGCAAGGTTTTCCCGCGCTGCGCGGCAACATCACAAGATACTGATATAAATGAACAAATGCGGCGCCGTGTGGCGGCCGCGCGTGATCAGCCCACCGGCGCGCCCAGCGCCTGCAGCAGTGCGCGTGCGCAGGCCATGCGCGATTCGGCGTCCGGCAGTTCGCGTGTGATGCGCAGCTTGTCCTGGCCATCGAGGCGGTAGACCTTGGGCTCGCGCTGCAGCATGTGGATGAGTTTGCGCGGATCGACTGCGGGCTGTGCGCGGAATTGCA
>DZBX01000054.1 GCA_022730075.1 Rhodanobacter sp.
CAGACCAGGCCCATGAACCCGACGCACGCGGCACGACGCATCCATGCTGCCCGATTCTTCGCCCTCCTCGGGCTGGCCCTGCTGCTGGGCGCGCTGCCGCGACCCGGCGATGCGCGGCAACTGACCGATGCCGACTACGCCCGCGCGGCGAAGTTTCTGCTGCGCAGCACCGATCCGCTGGTCGGCCGCAACTACGATCCGCTCGTCGACCACGAAGTGCAGCGCGTGCACTGGCTGGACGCCACGCACTTCTGGTATCGCGACCACGACGCCAGCGGCGACCACTTCTTCGAAATGGACGCGCGCACCGGTCGGCGCATGCCCGCGTTCGACGAATCGAAGCTGGCCGCTGCGCTCGGCAAGCCCGCGGGCAAGCCGCTGGACGCGAAAGACTGGCCGCATGCCTTCGATTTCAGGCGGCTGCCCGATGGACGACTCGCCGTCGCCATCGCAGGCAAGCACTACCGCTGCGACCTGTCCGGCGCGGGCCGCTGCACGCAGGAGAAAACCGGCCTGAAGGGCGTGGACGGGCACGCGGAACGCTCGCCCGACGGCAAGTGGCTGGTGTTCGCGCGCGACTGGAACCTGTGGCTGCGCGACGAAGCCACCGGCAAGGTGACGCAACTCACCAGCGATGGCGTCGCCAACGACGGCTATGCGACCGAGTCCTTCGGGCCGATGACCAGCAACGGCGCGGTGGTGCGCTGGGCGCCGGATTCGCGGAGCCTGGTCGCGTTCCGCCTCGACCTGCGCAAGGTCAAGGACATGTATGCGCTGGTGACGCGCGTGGGCCACCCGAAGCTGGAGTCGTGGCCGTATCCGCTGCCCGGCGACAAGCACGTGTTCATGGTGCGGCCGGTGGTGATCGATGTGGCCACGCGCAAGGTCACGCCGCTGCAGATGGCGCCCGAGCAGCGACTCGGTTCGTGGAACGACGTGCAGTGGGCACCCGACAGCAAGACCTTCGCGCTGGTTTCGACCTCGCGCGACCGTCGCCACGAATGGTTCCGCATCGCCGATGCCGCCAGCGGCGATGTGCGCACGGTGTTCGAGTACACCGCCAAGGACTTCTATCAGGGCTGGTACGGCCGCCCCGACTGGCAGTACCTGCCCGCATCCGGCGAGGCGATCTGGCCGACCGAGCAGAACAACTGGATGAACCTGTACCTGTACAGCCTGAAGACCGGGAAGATGCTGCACCCGATCACCACCGGGCACGGCGATGTGATCCAGGTGCTGCACCTCGACCGCAAGACCCGCACGCTGTGGTACGTGGGCGTGGGCCGCACGCCGGGCATGAATCCGTACTACCGGCAGTTGTTCAAGGTGAATATCGACACCGGCAAGACCACGCTGCTGACGCCCGAAGACGCCGACCACCGCATCACCATGGCGCCGGATGGACGCTACTTCGTCGATTCGTACTCGACGCCGACCATGCCGCCGGTGACCGTGCTGCGCGCGGCGGATGACGGGCGCATCCTCGCCACCGTGGCCAGGACCGACATTGCCCGGCTGGTCGCCGCGGGCTGGGTGCCGTCGGTGCCGTTCACCGTCAAGGCGCGCAACGGCACGACCACGCTGTACGGGCTGTTGTACAAGCCCACCAACTTCGACCCGCGCAAGAAATACCCGATCGTCGATTTCGTCTATCCCGGCCCGCAGATCGGCTCCATCGCCACCTTCAGCTTCCGCTCCGAGCGCGGCAGCAACCAGGCGCTGGCCGAACTCGGCTTCATCGTGGTGACGCTGGATGGCATGGGCACGCCCTACCGCTCGGCCCGTTTCCAGCGCGCCTGGTACGGCGACATGGGCGACGACACCATCCCCGACCAGATCGCCGGCATCAAGCAACTGGCGGCGCGTTATCCGTGGATGGACCTCGATCGCGTGGGCATCTGGGGCCACTCCGGCGGCGGCAACGCCACCGTGTCCGCCATGCTGCATGACCCCGACTTCTTCAAGGTGGGCTGGGCGGAAAGCGGCAACTACGACAACCGCGATTACTACTACGCCTGGGGCGAGAAGTGGGAAGGCCTGCTGGTGAAGCACAAGAACGGCACCAGCAACTACGACAACCAGGCCAGCGAACTGCTGGCGAAGAACCTCAAGGGCCACCTGATGCTGGTGCAGGGCTCGATCGACGACAACGTGCCGATCAGCAACACCTACCTGCTGGTCAGCGCGCTGATGAAGGCCAACAAGAACTTCGACATGCTCATCGTGCCCAACGAGCGTCACCACTACGGCCCCTACACGCCGTACGTCACGCGCCGCATGTGGGACTTCTTCGTCCGCTACCTGGCCGGCAACACGCCGCCGCACGAGTTCGCCGGCATGCCCAAGAGCCTCACCCAGTAGGAGGTCTCGAATAGCCGGGGCGCGTCATTCCCGCGCAGGCGGGAATCCAGTGACTCGGCACTTCAGTCAATCGGGTCTTCGTGAAATCGTGTGGGTACGCAACGCCGGTTTCGCGCAGTGCGGACCGCTCCGGAATCGGGTTGCGGAGTGTGCGTCGAAGTCTTGACAGGGCCCAGACTTTAAACAACAGACGCGGCATTCGCCGCGCCAGAGTCTGGATCAGAACGTCGCGCTACCTGGCGTGCGCGGATACGGGATGGCATCGCGGATGTTGCCGAGGCCGCACAGATAGACCAGCAGGCGCTCGAAGCCGAGGCCGAAGCCGGCGTGCGGGACGGTGCCGTAGCGGCGCAGGTCGCGGTACCACTGGTAATGCGCCGGATCGAGTTTGAACTGCAGCATGCGCCGGTCCAGATAATCCAGGCGTTCCTCGCGCTGGCTGCCGCCGATGATCTCGCCGATGCCCGGCGCCAGCACATCCATCGCCGCCACGGTGCGGCCGTCGTCGTTGAGGCGCATGTAGAACGCCTTGATCGCCTCGGGGTAGTTCATCACCACCAGCGGACGGCCGACGTGTTCCTCGGCCAGATAGCGCTCGTGCTCGGTCTGCAGATCGATGCCCCAGGCCACCGGAAACTCGAACTTGCGTGGCGCCTTTTCCAGAATGCGGATGGCTTCGCTGTAGTCGAGGCGCGCGAAGGGCTCGCGCACGAACGATTCGATGCGGCGGATCACGCTGGGCTCGACGCGCTCGGCGAAAAACGCCAGATCGTCCATGCGCTCGTCCAGCACCGCCTGGAAGATTGCCTTGAGAAAGCCCTCGGCCAGCGTCGCGTCGGCGTCCAGATCGGCGAAGGCGATCTCCGGCTCGATCATCCAGAATTCGGCCAGGTGGCGCGCGGTGTTGGAGTTCTCGGCGCGAAACGTCGGCCCGAACGTGTAGACCTTGCTCAGCGCCAGGCAGTAGGCCTCGACGTTCAACTGGCCGGAGACGGTGAGAAACGCTTCCTTGCCGAAGAAGTCCTTGCCGAAGTCGATGGCGCCGCCCGGCGTGCGCGGCAGGTTGGCCAGGTCCAGCGTGGAGACGCGAAACATGTCGCCGGCGCCCTCGGCGTCGGAGGTAGTGATGATCGGCGTGTTGACCCAGAAGAAACCCTGCGCGCCCAGATAGCGGTGGATGGCGCTCATCGCAGTGTGGCGCACCCGCGCCACCGCGCCAATCAGGTTGGTGCGCGGGCGCAGGTGCGCGACCTCGCGCAGGAACTCCATCGAGTGCGCCTTGGGCTGGATCGGATAGGTCTCGGGATCCTCGACGAAGCCAGTCACCTCGATCGTGCTGGCCTGGATCTCGAACGCCTGCCCCTGGCCCTGCGAGGGACCCAGTGTGCCGCTGGCACGCAGTGCGCAGCCGGCGCTGAGACGCTTGATTTCCGATTCGTAGTTGGCCAGCGTGGCTGGCGCGACGATCTGGATCGGCGCGAAGCACGAGCCGTCGGCGAGATTGATGAAGGACAGGCCGGCCTTGGAATCGCGCCGTGTGCGCACCCAGCCCTGCACGGTCACCGTCTGGCCCGCCCGGACACCGGCCAGTGCCTGTTTGACGCTCACGATCGTCATTGCCGTTCACTCCCCGGGCGCATGCGCGCGCCTGTGGCCAAAACCCGGATCGTACCCGAGCCTCGCGTGCGCGCTAAACTGCGCGCATGAAACCGGTTGCATCCTTGCCCATTACCCTCAGTGCCGCCGCACGTGCGCGCTGCGCCGAGTTCCTCGCACGCCGGCCCGCGGCGCGTGCGGTGCGCTTTTCGGTCAAGCGCAGCGGCTGCTCGGGCTACAGTTATGTGGTCGACCTGGCCGATGAACTGGGTGCCGATGATCTGCTGGCCGAGTATGAGGGCCTGCCGGTCGCGGTGGCCGAGGCCAGCCTGCCGATGCTGCAGGGCGTGCAGGTGGACTTCCGCCGCGAGGGCCTGAACGCGGCGTTCGTGTTCGAAAACCCCAACGCCACTGGCGCTTGTGGCTGCGGCGAGAGCTTCACCGTCGGCTGAGAGGCTGCGAATTCTGACGGCCCCTGGGCTGGCCGCCTGTTGCGCACGATTGCCGCTGCCGGCCCGGCCCGGCTACAATCCCGCTTCTGTCTGCCCCGCGCAGACAGTTCTTGCCTCACCGCCGGTCGCCACGCCGCGTCGGGAGGCTGCGCCTTTCGGGGCCATCCACGAGGACACATCATGCGTCATTACGAAGTCGTGTTTCTGGTCCATCCGGATCAGAGCGAGCAGGTTCCGGCCATGCTCGAGCGTTACAAGAATCTGGTCGAGGCCGACGGCGGCAAGGTCCATCGCATCGAAGACTGGGGTCGCCGCCAGCTGGCCTACACCATCCAGGACCTGGCCAAGGCGCACTACGCGATGCTCAATATCGAGTGCGGCGCCAAGATCATCGCCGAACTGGATGCCGGTTTCCGCTTCAACGATGCCGTGCTGCGGCACCTGATCGCGCGTCGCGACGACGCGGTCACCGAGCCTTCGCCGATTCTCAAGGCCAAGGAAAAGGAAGAAACCAAGTCCCCGCGTCGCCGTGACGAGGATGGCGAAGGCAATGCGCCTGCCGCCGAATCGCGCGAACAGGCCGCCTGAGGAATATCGCCATGTCCAAATTTTTCCGTCGCCGCAAATTCTGCAAGTTCACCGCCGAGGGCGTGACCGAGATCGATTACAAGGATCTCAACACCCTGCGCCAATACCTCACCGAGAACGCCAAGATCGTGCCCAGCCGCGTGTCCGGCACCAAGGCGCGCTATCAGCGCCAGCTGGCCACCGCGGTCAAGCGCGCACGCTTCCTGGCGCTGCTGCCCTACACCGACGCACACGACGTTTGAGCGTCGCCATGGCTGATTCGGACAGCCACCCGGCTGCGCTCCGAGCGCTAACGAATGAGAGAACGACATGGAACTGATCCTGCTTGAGAAAGTGAAGAATCTGGGCAACCTGGGCGACAAGGTCCAGGTCAAGCCCGGCTACGGGCGCAACTATCTGGTGCCGCACGGCAAGGCTGCGCCCGCCACGGCGGCCAACCTCGCCGACTTCGAGAAGCGGCGCTCCGAGCTTGAGGCCAAGCACAACGCGCTGCTGGCCGCGGCCGAGTCGCGCCGCACCGCGCTGGACGGACAAGAGGTCAGCCTCGGCGTCCATGCCAGCCCCGAGGGCAAGCTGTACGGCTCGGTCGGTCCGCGTGAAATCGCCGAGGCCTTCAGCGCCCGCGGCCTGCCCGTGGAGAAGGGCGAGGTGATCATGCCCGAAGGCCCGATCCGCGCGATCGGCGAGACCATGGTGACGCTGGTGCTGCACGCCGATGTCAGCGTCACGGCCAAGGTGATCGTGCTGGCGGCGTGATGCTGCCTGGCTGATGGATCACGATGGGCGCCTGCGGGCGCCCATCGCGTTTCACGTGCCGCGATTTTCCGGCATCGCGTGTCGCGTCGCAGGCCATGCGACGGCGTGGGCGCAACTTGTGCACAACTTTTCCACAGGTTTGTGCTCTTCCGCCCGGCCGCGCCGCGGTCCATCATGCCCGCTTGGCCGCGCCGCGCCCGGTCGCCGTGCCCGCTGGAGTTTCCATGCCGTCCCTGATGCCCGAACGCAAAGCCGCGCCGTCGATCGATAGTCTGCGCATTCCGCCGCATTCGATCGAGGCCGAGCAGGCCGTGCTGGGCGGCATCATGTTGCAGCCGGAGGCATGGGATCGCATCGCCGACCTGGTCGCCGCCGAGGATTTCTACCGGCGCGACCACCGCCTGATCTTCGCCGCGATCGGGCAACTGGTCGAGCGCAACCAGCCCTGCGATGCGATCACCTTGGGCGAGTGGTTCGAGTCGCAGCAGCAGGCCGGCGAGGTCGGCGGCATGGGGTATCTGGCCGAGCTGGTCAACAACACGCCCAGCGCCGCCAACGTGCGCGCCTACGCCGAGATCGTGCGCGAGAAGTCGTTGTTGCGCCGCCTGATCGACGCCGGCGTATCCATCGCCGAGGACGGCTACCGCCCCGAAGGCCGCGCCACGCGCGAGCTGGTGGATCTGGCCGAGCAGCGCGTGTTCGCCATCGCCGAGGGCGGCAAGCGTGCCGGGCAGGGTTATGTCGGCATGCACGAGACCGCGCGCGAAGTGCTGCGTCTGCTGCAGGAACGCTACGAACATCGCGGCCAGCTCACCGGGCTGGCCACCGGCTTCACCGATCTGGATCACCTGACCTCGGGCCTGCAGCCCTCCGACCTGGTCATCGTCGCGGCGCGTCCGGCCATGGGCAAGACCGCGTTCGCGCTGAACATCGCCGAGCACGCCGCGTTGCGCAGCAAGAAGACCGCGCTGGTGTTCTCCATGGAAATGTCATCGACCCAGCTCGGCTTCCGTCTGGTGTCATCGGTTGGGCGCATCGACCAGACGCAATTGCGCAACGGCGATATTCCCGACGAGGATTGGCCGCGCGTGACCAATGCCATGAGCCTGCTCAGCGGCGCACGCATCTTCGTCGACGACACCCCGGCGCTGGCGCCGATGGAGTTGCGCGCGCGCGCGCGCCGTTTGCAGCGCGAGCACGGCCTCGGCCTGATCGTCATCGACTACCTGCAGCTGATGCAGGTGCCCGGCAACACCGAGAACCGCGCCACCGAAATCTCCGAAATCTCGCGCGGGCTCAAGGCGCTGGCCAAGGAACTCAACGTGCCGGTGGTGGCGCTGTCGCAGCTCAACCGATCCCTGGAGCAGCGCACCGACAAGCGCCCGGTGATGGCCGACCTGCGCGAGTCCGGCGCCATCGAGCAGGACGCCGACGTGATCATGTTCATCTACCGCGACGAGTACTACCACAAGGATTCGCCCGACAAGGGCCTGGCCGAGGTGATCATCGGCAAGCAGCGCAACGGCCCCACCGGCACGCTCAAATTGGCGTTTCTGGGTCGTTACACCAAATTCGAAAACTACGACCCGGGCCAATACGGCGGTAGCTTCGAGTGAGCCGGCTGGCGGTCGCGAGCGTCGACTCCGCGGCATTGACGGCCAACCTCGCGCGCCTGCGCGCGCTGGCGGCGCCGGCGCGGCTGATGGCGGTGATCAAGGCCGATGGGTATGGCCATGGGCTGGAACGCGTGGCACGCGCCTGCGCCGGCGCCGATGCCTTCGGCGTGGCGTCGATCGCCGATGGCCAGCGCCTGCGCGCGGCCGGCCATGCCGAGCGCATCGTGGTGTTGTCCGGTCCGGATGCGCCCGGCGATCTGGCCGAGCTGCGTCGCCTCGATCTGGATGCGGTGATCCATCACCCCAGCCAGATCGAATGGCTGGAAGCCGAGACGGGCGTCGCGCCGTTGCGCACATGGCTGAAAGTCGATTCGGGCATGCACCGCCTGGGGTTCGCGCCACAGTGCGCGGCCGAGGTGCACGCGCGCCTGGCACGCCTGCCGCAGGTGCATCCCGAGATCGTGCTGATGACGCACTTCGCCGCCTCGGACGAGTTCACCAATGCGCTCACCGCGCAGCAGATCGAAACCTTCGCCGCGGCCACGCGCGGCCTGCCGGGGCCGCGCTCGTTGTCCAATTCGGCGGCGCTGCTGGGCTGGCCGGCGGCGCGCGGCGACTGGGTGCGGGCGGGTGGATTGCTGTATGGCTTGTCAGTGGTCGCCGGCAAGACCGGCCGCGACCACGGCGTCACCCCGGCCATGCGTCTGGCCACGCGCCTGATCGCGGTCAACCGCGTCGCCGCCGGTGAGCCGATCGGCTATGCCGGCAGCTGGCGCTGTCCCGAGGACATGCCGGTGGGCATTGCCGCGATCGGCTATGGCGATGGCTATCCGCGCAGCGCGCCCAGCGGCACGCCGGTGCTGCTGCGCGAGCGCGAAGTGGCGTTGATCGGACGCGTGTCGATGGACCTGCTGGCGCTGGATCTGCGTACCGTGCCCGGCGCCCGGGTCGGCGATGAAGTGGTGCTGTGGGGGCCGGAGCTGCCGGTCGAGCGCGTCGCCGCCGCCGCCGGCACGATCAGCTACGAGCTGACCTGCGGGGTCACCCGGCGCGTGTTGTTCGTCGAGCGCTGACCGGCGCTGTTGTTGCCTGCAGTGCCGCGAGTGCGCGGTCAGGTCACGGACGTGTGCCGACGCCGGTGAAACTGAACCTGCGCTGCCTCCGCTCTGAACTTTGCTGCGATGCAGCGGGTCAGATCCCGCGTAGGTCACCCCGTGCCGGTGCATGGCGGTGTCGTGTGGCGCCGCACGTCCGTGCGTCGTCTCCCCAGCCGCTTGCAGCCGCGCCGCGCGCAGACCGCGTCCACGTCCACAACGAGGAATCCCCCGCATGAAAGCAACCGATGTTGCACGCCAGGCATTCGCCATGCCGCTGGCGCACCCCGCCTATCCGCGCGGCCCGTATCGTTTCGTCAACCGCGAGTTCTTCGTCATCACCTATCGCACCGATCCGGCGCGCCTGCGCGCGCTGGTGCCGGAGCCGTTGCAGCCAGTGGACGACACGGTCAAGTTCGAGTTCATCTCGATGCCCGATTCGACCGGCTTCGGCCACTACCACGAGTCGGGCCAGGTCGTGCCGGTGACCTACCAGGGCAAGCCCGGCACTTATCAGATCGCGATGTTTCTCGATGACGAGGCGCCGCTGGCCGGTGGCCGCGAAATCTGGGGTTTTCCCAAGACCATGGGCAAGCCGACGCTGCGCGTGGAGAAGGACACGCTGCTGGGCACGCTCGATTACGGCCCGGTGCGCATCGCCACCGGCAGCATGGGTTTCAAGCACAAGACGCTGGATACGGACGCGGTGCGCAAGAGTCTGTCGGTGCCCAATTATCTGCTCAAGATCATCCCGCACGTGGATTGCACGCCGCGCATCTGCGAGCTGGTCGAGTACGACCTCCAGGACCTGGTGGTCAAGGGCGCGTGGAGCGGCCCGGCCGCGCTGGAACTGCACCAGCATGCGCTGGCGCCGGTGACGGATCTGCCGGTGCTCGAGGTGGTCTCGGCGGTGCACGTGCTGACCGATCTGACCCTGGGTCTCGGCCGCGTGGCGCACGATTACCTGGCCACCCCCGCCGCGAAAAAATGAGCGCGCCGCGCTTGTTCCCATTCCACCAACAAGGAGTTTCCGCATGAACATGCAGCTCAGCCTCAAGGGCAAGACCGCCATCATCACCGGCGCCGCCAGCGGCATCGGCCAGGAAATCGCCGAAACCTATGCGCGCGCGGGCGCCAAGGTCGCCATCGCCGATCTGAACCTGGATGCCGCCAAGGCCACCGCCGACGCCATCAACAAGGCCGGCGGCACGGCCATGGGCGTGGCCATGAACGTCGCCGACGAGGCCCAGGTCAACGCCGGTTGCGCCGAGGTGGCCAAGGCTTTCGGGACGGTGGACATCCTGGTGTCCAACGCCGGCATCCAGATCGTCAACCCGATCGAGAACTACAGCTTCGCCGACTGGAAAAAACTGCTCGCCATCCATCTCGACGGCGCCTTCCTCACCACCAAGGCGGTGCTGCCCGGCATGTACGCCAAGAAGGCCGGCGTGGTCATCTACATGGGCTCGGTGCATTCGCACGAGGCCAGCAAGCTGAAGAGCGCCTACGTCACCGCCAAGCACGGCCTGCTCGGACTGGCACGCGTGCTGGCCAAGGAAGGCGGCGACAAGGGCGTGCGCGCCAACGTCATCTGCCCCGGCTTCGTGCGCACGCCGCTGGTGGAAAAGCAGATTCCCGAGCAAGCCAGGGAGCTGCACATCAGCGCAGACGAGGTCGTCAAGAACGTGATGCTCAAGGACACCGTCGACGGCGAGTTCACCACCACCGCGGACATCGCCAACCTGGCCTTGTTCCTGGCGGCTTTCCCCAGCAACGCGCTCACCGGCCAGTCGATCATCGCCAGCCACGGCTGGTGCATGAACTGAACTTCGCAGACATCGCACAGGAGCAAAAACGTGGCGCGGACATCCATACGCAAGCCCGCACGCACCGAATCGGCGCCGGCGCATCCCGCCGCGGCACGCGATGTGCCGCACGTGGCGGCAACGGCGAGCAGGGACGCATTGCATCAGCACCTCGCCCAGTACGGTGAGGTCGCGCTGGTGCTGCAGGGCGGTGGCGCGCTGGGCGCCTATCAGGGCGGCATCTACGAGGCGCTGGACGCGGCCGGCGTGCGCATCGATCGTGTCGCCGGCATTTCCATCGGCTCGATCAACGCCGCGCTGATCGCCGGCAATCCGCCCGCGCAGCGCGTCAAGGCGTTGCGCGAATTCTGGCATCGCGTCACGCGGCAGCCGCTGTTGCCGCCCTCGCCGTGGGAGTGGTTCGAGGATGCGCTGGAATGGCCCGCGGCGCTGCGTGAGTGGCAGGGCCACATCGAGGGTCTGCGCGCGATCATGGAAGGCCAGCGCGGCTTTTTTCATCCGCGCCAGGATCTGCTGCAGAGCCCGCGCTTCACCAGCTTCTACGACACCGCGCCGCTGCGCGCCACGCTCGAGAGCCTGGTGGATTTCAAGCTGCTCAACGAGGGTCCGGTGCGCATCAGCGTGGCCGCGGTCAACGTGCAAAACGGCAACTTCGAGATCTTCGACAGCGCCGAGCAGAAACTGGGGCCGGAGCACATCATGGCCTCGGGCGCGCTGCCGCCGGGATTTCCGCCGGTGCAGGTGGGCAAGGACTTCTACTGGGATGGCGGGCTGGTTTCCAACACGCCGCTGATGCAGGTGCTGGGCGGGCATCCCAAGCGGCACACGCTGGTCTTTCAGGTGGATCTGTGGAACGCACAGGGTGCGTTGCCCAAGGACCTGGCGCAGGTGCTGTCGCGGCAGAAGGACATTCAATTCTCCAGCCGCACGCGCGCGGCCACCGACCTGCTGCAGCGCGCGCACGAGCAGCGCCACATCCTGCGCGAGCTGCTGGCGCGCATCCCGCCCGGCAAGCGCGATGCGCTGTGCGACCAGGTGGCCGAGATGGCGCGCGACGAGCGTTACAACGTGGTGCACATGATCTACCGCGACAAGCCGATGGATGGCCAGGAAAAGGACTACCAGTTCGGCCGTCGCGCCATGTTGCGCCACTGGGCCGCGGGCCGCGCCGATACGCGCGCCACGCTGGCCCATGTTGACTGGTTCGCGTTGCCGCCTGCCGAGCACCCGTTCCGTACCCATGATCTGCACCGCAGCGGCTGACCGAAAGGCCCCCGCGTGGGCCCGCGCGCCGCGTGGCATGGCTGCCGCGGCGGGCCAATCCAGAATCGTTGCTTCGCCTTTCACGGACTCTTTCCAGTCGCAGTCACGCAGGCAGTCACCATGAAATTCGCCAGCCGTCATGCCATCACGCCTTGCCGTTTGCGTATCGCCGCCGTCGCGCTGCTCGCTGCCATGGGCAGCGCCGCAGCCGCGGTGCCGCCCGCCTTGCCACCGCTGCCGAGCGCGCCGAGTCTGCCGCTGCCGCCGCGCATGCTGGCGCCGCAGATCGACGCGCAAGCGGCGGTATTGCTGGACGTCAGCAGCGCTCAGACCCTGCTGGCGCAGAGTCCCGACACGCCGGTCAATCCATCCGGCCTGGTCAAGCTGATGACCGCCTTCGTGCTCAGCCAGGCCGAACAGCAAGGCCTGCTGCACGCCGACAGCAAGGCGCGCGTGCCGGTGTCGGCGTGGCGCGTGGCCGGCTCGCGCATGTTCATCCAGCCGGAACTGCCGGTGACCGTGGCGCAACTCGAGGACGGCCTGTTGATCGACGGTGGCAACGATGCCGCCATCGCCATCGCCAAGGACGTCGCCGGCACCAACGCTGGTTTCGTCGATCTGATGAACCATGACGCCGCGGCGCTGGGTCTGCGGCGCACACGTTTCGTCAACCCGGATGGCCTGCCGCAGGCCGGGCAGGTGAGCACGGCCATGGACCTGGCACGCCTTTCCAGTGCCCTGGTGCGGGACTTTCCCGCCGTGCTCGGCATCGCCGGGCGCGTCACCTACACCTACGACCACATCCGGCAATTCAACTACAACCCGCTGGTCGGGCAGCGCGACATCGATGGTCTCGGCGTGGGCCTGACCAACCACAACCGCTGGAACTTGGCCATCAGCGCGCACAAGCCGGGGCGCATGCTGGTCGCCGTGGTCGTCGGCGCGCCCTCGCGCGCGGCCGCCGGCAGCGACGCCAGCGCCATGCTGACCTACGGCTGGAACGGCTGGCAGCAGGAAAGCGTGGGCAAACCCGGGCAGACCGTGGGCCTGCTGAAAAATGTCGACTGGAGTCCCGAGGTGCTGCACGTGGACACGCCGCGAGCCGTGAGCGTGGCCGTGCCGGCGCAGCGCGGCGTGCACGTGCACACGCGCTTCGTGGCCTTGCCGGGTCTCAAGGCGCCGATCGCGGTCGGGCAGCGCGTCGGCACCCTGGACATCCTCTGGCACAAGCAGACCTTGCGCAGCGTGTCGGTGGTGGCCGCCAATGCCGTGCAGCCCGCCAACTGGTTCATGCGCATGCTGCACAAGGGCGAGGCGGCGATCTGATCGCAGCCGTGGCGTCGGCGTCGCGCGACCGGCGCCGCCGGCATTTTTGTATGCGTACTGCAATGCGCGTAGAAGCCCGCCGCGTGTGCTGAGTGGCATAGTGCATGCGGGCCGGCATGACCCGCCGCCAAAGGATTGACCATGTGCCGCATCGTCGCCTTGCGTCGCCACGCGTGCGCTCTGCTGGTCGTGCTGCTGGGGTTCGCGCTGGCCGGTTGCAGCGGTGGCGGTGGCGGCAGCCCGGCGTCGACCACGCCGCCGGGTGGCGGCACCGGCGTGACCAGCCTGACGCTGAGCGCGTCGCCGTCCACGCTGAGCGTCAGCGCGGGCGCATCGACCAGCTTCACCCTCAATGTCAGCCCGGCTTCCTACAGCCCGGTCACGGTGAGTCTGCTCAACGCGCCCAGCGGCATGCAGATCAGCACCAATGCCGGCGCCAGCGCGGGCTCGGGCACGCAGACCGAAACACTCAGCACGGCCGCTTCGACGGCGGCCGGAACCTACACCGTGACGCTCAGCGGCAGCAGCGGCGCGCTGAGCGGCACCACCACGCTGAGCGTGCAGGTGCAGGCCGCGGCGACCGGCGCACTGCAATTGAGCGCGACGCCCGCGGTGCTCTCGCAGCCGGCCGGCGGCAGCACCACGTTCGATGTCAGCGTGAGCCCGGCCGCGGCCAGCCCGGTCACGCTCACGCTGGTCAATCCGCCGGTGGGCATGCAGGTAAGCACCAGCGCCGGCGCGGTGGCGGGCTCGGGCACGCAGAGCGTGACCCTCACCACCACGACCGCGGTCACGCTGGGCACCTACTCGCTCACGCTGGATGGCAGCAGCGGCGGCCAGACGGCCAGCACGCATCTCACCGTGCAGGTGCAGCCCGCGCTGCCGGCCGCGTTCGTGCAGATCGAGCAGGACACGTTCAACTATTTCTGGAACACCACCAACGCCAGCAACGGCCTGGCCCCGGACCATTACTCCACCGCCAACGGGCCGTCGCCGTATGCCAGCATCGCGGCCACCGGATTCGCGCTCAGCGCCTATCCGATCGGCGTGCAGAATGGCTGGGTCACGCATGCGCAGGCCGCGCAGCGCGTGCTGACCACGCTCGACTTCCTGTACAACGCGCCGCAGGGCAGCAGCAGCAGCGGCGACAGCGGCTATGAGGGATTTTTCTACCACTTCCTCGACTTGAACACCGGCGCTCGCTACGGCACCACCACGGGTCTTTCGTCGGTGGACAACGCGCTGCTGATGGCCGGCGTGCTGTTCGATGCCGGCTATTTCAATGACGGCAGCAGCACCGACAACCAGATCCAGACCCTGGCCAACGCGCTGTTCCGGCGCGTGAACTGGCAGTGGATGGCGAAATCCGACTACCCGCTGGTCAACCTCGACTGGACGCCAGAATCGGGCTTCTCGCCCTACAACTGGCAGGGCTACAACGAGGCGATGATCGTCTACATCGAAGCGCTGGGCTCGCCCACCTACGCGCTGCCGGCCAGCGCCTGGACCGGCTGGACCGCGACCTACCCCAACTTCTGGGGCACGTACTACGGTCGCCAGCAACTCAGCTTCGGGCCGCTGTTCGGCTCGCAGTATTCGGAGGCGTGGATCGATTTCCGCGGCATCCAGGATGCCTACATGCAGAGCAAGGGCATCGACTATTTCATCAACAGCCGCCGCGCCACCGAATCGCAGCAGGCGTATGCCGAGGCCAACCCCGACGGCTGGACCGGCTACGGCGCCGACCTGTGGGGCCTGACCGCCTGCGACGGCCCCGGCACCTTCAGCTTCACCAACAGCAATGGCCAGACGCTGAGCTTCCAGGGCTACTACGCGCGCGGCGCCGGCCTGCAGGACGCCTACGACGACGGCACCATCGCGCCGACCGCCGCGCTCAGCTCGATCGTGTTCGCGCCCGGCATCGTCATCCCCACCATCCAGTCCATGCTGACGAACTACGGCAGCTACATCCTCGGCCAGTACGGTTTTCACGACGCCTTCAATCCCAGCTTCCAGTACACCAGCGTCACGCCGGCATCGGGCACGGTGGTGCCCGGCGTCGGCTGGGTGGACAACCAATATCTGGGCATCGACCAGGGCCCGATCCTGATGATGCTGGAGAACTACCGCAGCGGCCTGGTGTGGAACGTGATGCGCCAGAACAGCGTGATCCAGGCCGGCCTGAAGAGCGCCGGCTTCACCGGCGGCTGGCTGTCGGGAACCCCGGCCTTGCAGTGAGTGCCGGCTGGCGATGCGGAGCGAGGCTGCGCCCGTGAGGTCTGCGGGCGCGGTTCATACCTTGGGCCGATCCGGCAGCGATGGCTCA
>DZBX01000186.1 GCA_022730075.1 Rhodanobacter sp.
GTGTGAAACGTCCGATACGCATAAACCTTACAAGGTAATGTTTCGTGGGACATTTGATCAGCGCGTGAACGCGAGTGATCACGCCTCGCGGCGCCATGTCACGAAACAACTTGGTCAGGGCTGCGCCCCGACACCCTCCTGAACACGATCCGCCGACACGCGGACGCCGATGCCGGTTCTCCGCGGTTCCCTTGTCGCACACGTTGACCGGCCCTGATGTCGGCAGCATCGCCGCAGATGAATCTGGATTCAAGCTGACTTCAAGGCGCTCGCCTGATGTCCCCACCCCGCAGAGTCCGGGCAGGGCGCCAATATCTGGCGCACACAA
Source organism: Rhodanobacter sp. (assembly GCA_022730075.1). Taxonomy (GTDB): domain Bacteria; phylum Pseudomonadota; class Gammaproteobacteria; order Xanthomonadales; family Rhodanobacteraceae; genus Metallibacterium. The sequence continues at coordinate 329 of DZBX01000186.1, forward strand.
AAGGAATCAAGATGACGCAAGACGAAGACAAGCCGGACGCGCCAGAAGATGCTGGCGCATTCGACTGTGAGGCGGCGCGTTCACAACTGCATCAGACCGAAGCGGCGCTGCGCGAAGTCGTGCGGCGCAAACGTCAAGCCGCACAGGCGCTCTCCCGCGCCGAGCAGGCCAGCAACCCGCGCGAGTTCGCGATCAACAGCCTGCTGGCGATCGAGGATGAGTTGTTCACCTTGTTCGACAGTGGCGAAACCGTGGCCGAGATGCTCGCTTATCTGAAAAAGAACATGCCGGACGTGCCGACGGCCGATCTGCGGCATGCGCTGAAAGTCACGCGAGCACGGCGACTGCGGACAGGCGCCGGTGGAACGCCGACGCAGAGCGACACCCGAAGCGCGCTGCCCGCGCCATCCCCACCAAGCAAAAAGGGGCCAGCGGTAGAAGCTGCCTTGACCCAAGCTGCAGCCAAGCAGGCGGCATCGCGGCCGTCGCCTCGATCTCCCACCACACAAACCCCTCCCGGCACGCGCTCGCGCAGCCATCCAACGCTGCCGAATGTGGAGCTGCCGGACTGGGCGGACTGGTCGGATCAGGCTGCGGATGAATCGGATGCGGACTACATCTTTCGCAAGGCGCTGGAGATGCCGCCTGAAACACAACGCAAATTCATCGGGGAACACAAGCGCTGAACCCGTCGGCTCCCGCCGGACGCTGCCGGGGCGTTCCCCGGACTCTTACTGAAAGGCAACATCATGCTCAAGACTTTCATCATCGACGGCGACAAGGGCGGGGTGGGCAAAAGCCTGGCCGCCCGTGCGCTGGTGCATCACTTCCTGACCCGCGAGGACGCGGAGCGCCCCCGCCTGGTGGTCTATGACGCCGACCTGTCCAACCCGGACGTGTGCGGCGAAGGCGGACTGAAGGCGGGTGGCGGGATTTCAAACACGGCGCTGCTCGATCTTTCGACCGAGAGCGGCTGGATCGATCTGGGCACGCGGCTGGCCACGATCAGCGCGGCGGCCCAGACGGCGGAGTACCGCATCATCATCAATATGCCGGCGCAGATCGGCACGCGGGCGTTCGACGGGTCGATCCATATCGTCGGCGAGGTGCTGCGGGAGGCCAATGCGGTGCCGGTCTGGCTGCTCAGCCGCACGCAGGAGAGCATCCGGGCGCTGGACTACCGCCTGCGCCATATGCCTGCGCGCTACGAGGCGGGGATTGTGGTGAAGAACCTGTTCTTCGGCTCGGCGGACAAGTTTGTGCTCTGGCAGACGGATGAACTCAGGCAGCGTCTGGTGGACGAGGGTGCCTGGCTCGAAGCTGAACTGCCGGAGATGAACGATCAGCTCGCGGTGATGATCGGGCGTCGTCCGTTCCATGACGTGCTGGCGACCGGCATTGACGGGCGGCTGCTTCCTTATGGCTATCGCCTGGCGCTGCAGTCCTGGCTCAAGCGTGCGGGCGCCGCGCTGGAACAGATTGAGACCATCGAGGCGGGGGTGGTGTGATGGCCTACAGCAATTCGGAACAGGTGTTCATGGATGCGCTTGGGCGACTCCCCGCCGAGGACGAGTGGAAGGAGATTCATTCCCTGCTCGGCATCCTGCAGCGCGCGGGCTTTGAAGTGGATGACCCGACCAATGCGCCGCACGTCACGCTGTTTGCCTGGGGCTGGGCGCGCAGCACACCCAGAGCGGATGTGCTGGCCGCAGTGAAGGCGGCGGTACTGGAGTCGGGCAAGGCGGATGCGGCGCCGGTGGACCTGGCGCCGGTGCTGCTGGAGTTGCGCCTGCTTCGCGACGCAGCGGCGCGTCCCCTCGCCGTGAAGGTCGATGAGGCGGTGGTCAGCGAGGCGGTGACCCGTGCTTTGCGTGAGCCGATTTCGCTGGCCTCGATGGCGATCCTGGGTCTGTTCATCGTCGGCGCGTTGTTTGTCGGTTCGTGGTGGGGCAAGCGCCAGTTGGAACCGACGGTGCAGATGCAGCAACAGATGATTCAGAAGCTGACGGCTCCTGACCATGCGCCGCGCTCTGGCAGGTGAATGGCCCATCCCCATTGCGGCTGTTGCCGGGAGTGCATGGCTGTGGGGTGGTTCAAGCCTGCTTGGGCCGCTTGCATCGCTGGGACTTCCGGTGCTGGTCTCGGGAAGCGGCACGGCGCGGCGGCGGTTCTGGGTTGCGCTGGCCTATTACGCGGTGGGTTGCTGGCCCATCGTTTCGGCGGTGTTGGGCTACTGGGGGGAACATCACGCCTTGATGGCCTGGGCGGCATGGGCGGGGTCGTCCGTCGCGTTGTCTTTGCCTTGGGCTCTGCCGCCTGGACGCGGTGGGTTACTTGCAGCGCTGTTGCTCACTGCCCTGCCCCCGCTGGGCGCGATCGGCTGGCTCTCCCCGATGAATGCCGCGGGGGTGTTGTTCCCGGCGATGGGATGGATCGGCGTGCTGTGCATGCTGGCGCTCGTGCTCATCCTTCCACTGGCTTGGCGCGACTGGGGTGGTTCGCGCCAAGTGCTCGTTTCGCTGCTGGTGTGCGCGGTCTTGACGAATGCCGCCGCAGGGGTCGAGCATGGGTTGGGGCTTGCTCCGGCTTCGGCAAAAGGCTGGATCGGCATACAAACGCAGATCGATCCGGATGACGGCAATGTCCTGGCTGGCATTGCCAATAATCAAGCCGTGATTGCCGCGGGTCTCGACCAGGGTGCTGGGGCTCGCGTGCTGGTGTTTCCTGAAGCCATCCTGCCGGACTGGTACGACGGCACCCGAGCGCAGTTCGCTGCTGCGGTGCCGCCGGGGCAGGTTTGGCTGCTCGGCGTGCAGATGGATGCGCGCGACGCCGTGGTGCGCATCAGGCACGGTTACGCCGATCCGGTTCCCGTTACCCAGTCCGCAGGGCTGCTTCTGGGGGGCGACTGGCAGCCGTGGAA
>DZBX01000055.1 GCA_022730075.1 Rhodanobacter sp.
CAGGTCCGCAGGTGAACGGTTTGCACCCTGCCCCGGAACCCTGCGAGGCTAGCCCGGACGCTGCGGCGGGCGCGGGGGTGACAACATGACGTCCTATGCATATGCACAAGTCAACAAAGGGCGGCATGGACCCCGCAAGGCGGGCGCTGCGCGGCCTGTCCGTCGCCTCTGGCACGTCTGCCCCGAAGGCTTCGGCGAGCTGCGCCGGTCCTGCCTGGCATGCCGGCGCGCTGCACAGCCCGGAAGGCCGCGTCGTTCACGCCCGCCGAGTCGGCATGGTGGGCGCTGCTGCTGGCGCAGGCGCGCGCGTTCCGGGATGGCCGGGCGCGGCTTGGGGGTGTGGGGGCGGCAGCCCCCGTGAGGCCGCAGGCCGTCCAGGTCAATGCAGTAGATTCTCACAGCCCAGCCCTTGTCTATCGCTGGTCAATTTCCTATCATTGCGGGCTAATTGCTCGTTCCGGGCTGGAGCTGTGTCATGAAAGTACTGTCCTCGCTGAAATCCGCCAAGGCGCGTCATCGCGATTGCAAGATCGTGCGTCGCCGCGGCAAGGTCTTCGTGATTTGCAAGAGCAACCCGCGTTTCAAGGCACGTCAACGCTGAGCGGCAATCTCACGGATACACACGATCGGGGCCGCGCAAGCGGCCTCGATCGTTTCGCGACTTGTGGTGGTCGATGTGCGCGCAAGGCCTTGATGCGCGAACTCCATCGCTGCATTGCCGTGGCACATCTGCTAAATAGCACGCGTGGCGCCCGTCCTGGCGCTTGGGGAGGATTGTCCATGGTGCGTTCGATTGCATTCTTCGGGCTGTGTACGACGGCGGCCCTGCTGGTGGCATCGGCTACGACACACGCCGACACGTTGCACACGCAAGTGCGACTCGAGAAACATATGGATCTGCCGCGGGGCGGAATGAGCATGGCGCAAGTCGAGAAGCGTTTCGGCGCACCCGAGCGCAAGCTGCCAGTGCGTGGCGGCGGCAGTCGCTGGCAACCGCCCATCCATCGCTGGGTGTACCCGGGCTACATCGTGTATTTCGAGCACAAGATCGTGATCCACAGCGTGGCCGATGCCCCCGCGGGCGAGCGTCCGGTGCGTTGATGGTGCAGCGGGCAGTACGCTGGCCTGCGGAATGGGAGCCGCAGGATGCCGTTCTTGTTGCCTGGCCGCACGCGCTCACCGACTGGGCAGCGCGACTGGCTGCGGTTGAGTCGAGCTATGTCGCGCTCGTTACCGCCATCACGCGCCACGAACACTGCGTGATCTGCGTCGCCGATGCAGGATTGCAGGCCCACGCCCGGCACATGCTCGCGGCGGCGGGTGCCGACTTGCGGCGCACGCAGTTTGTGTCGGCTCCATACGATGACACCTGGCTTCGTGATTCCGGGCCCATCGTGCTGCGCGATGGACCAACATACGAGTACGCCGATTTTCGCTTCACTGGCTGGGGTGGCAAGTTCAGCGCCGAGCGCGATGATGCCTTGATCCAGCGGTTGCTTGAGCAAGACGTCTTCGTGCCAGGCCGCCATGCTCGGCACGATTTCGCGCTCGAAGGCGGCGCGATCGAAGGCGATGGCGCCGGCACCCTGTTGACCACGTGGCGCTGCCTGCACCGGCGGCATCCGCAAATGGAGCGCGCCAGGCTGGATGACATCCTGTGCGGGGATCTCGGTGCGCAGCGCGTACTCTGGCTGCAACGCGGTTATCTTGAAGGCGACGACACCGACGCGCACATCGACACGCTGGCGCGTTTCAGCCCCGACGGCGGCATCCTGTTTCAGGCCTGCGATGATCCGCATGACGCACATTACGTGGAACTCGACGCGATGCGCGCCGAACTCGCCGCGCTGCGCGATGCACAAGGTCATCCGTACCGCTTGCACGCCCTGCCCTGGGCGCGACCGATACACAATGGCCAAAGGCGCCTGGCGGCTTCTTACGCGAACTATCTCGTCATCAATGATGCGGTGCTCGTGCCAAGCTACGACGATCCTGCGGATGACTTGGCGGCGCGCATCATTGGCGCGGCGCATCCTGGCCGCATCGTGGAGCAGATCCCCTGCCGTGAGCTGATCTGGCAGAACGGCAGCTTGCACTGCGTGACCATGCAAATCCCCGCCGGCGCGCTGCGCGGGCTCGCAGGCTAAACTTGCGCTTTGTCCGCGAGCTTGTCATGCGCCGTCGCACGCCATTGACCCTCGCGCTGCTGCAGCAGCGCGATCACGGTTCAGTCGAAGCCAATCTCGATGTCATCGCCGCGGAACTGCGCAGCGCAGCCGCCGCCGGCGCTGAGCTGGTCCTGTTGCAGGAATTGCACAACGGTGCGTACTTCTGCCAGCACGAAGCCGTGGCCGAGTTCGATCGCGCCGAGCCTATTCCTGGTCCAACGACTGAATTCCTCGCCGGTCTGGCTGCCGAATTGCAGCTCGTGATCGTGGCCTCGCTATTTGAGCGGCGCGCGCCGGGGCTTTATCACAACACGGCTGTCGTACTCGATAAAACTTCAGGAATCGTCGGCAAGTACCGGAAAATGCACATACCAGACGACCCTGGATTCTACGAAAAATTCTATTTCACGCCAGGCGACCTGGGTTTCCAGCCGATCCAGACCTCGGTCGGCAGACTCGGCGTGCTGGTGTGCTGGGACCAGTGGTATCCCGAAGCCGCGCGTCTGATGGCGCTGGCTGGCGCCGAGCTGTTGCTCTACCCCACCGCGATTGGCTGGGACCGCAACGACGACCGCACCGAACAAGAACGCCAGCGTGAGGCATGGATCACCGTGCAACGCGCGCACGCCATCGCCAATGGCGTACCGGTGGCGGCATGCAACCGCGTCGGTTTCGAGTCGCAGCCCGGGGGCGCGGGCGGCATCGAGTTCTGGGGCAGCAGTTTTGTGTGCGGCGCGCAGGGCGAGCTGTTGGCCCAGGCCGACAGCAAACGACCCGAGCGCCTCGTGGTGCAAGTCGATTTGGGACGCAGTGAGGATGTGCGCCGCATCTGGCCATTTCTGCGCGACCGCCGCATCGATGCATACGGCGAGATCCTGCAACGGTATCGTGATTGATGGACAACACCCTGCTTCCACCCGCTGATGCGCCCTCACCGGCCGCGTCCGCGCAACCCGTTGCGCACATCGAACGCTGGGGCGTGCAGTTCGTGCTGCTGGGCACGGCGCACGTATCGCGGCACAGCGTGGACGCGGTGCGCGCCTTGCTCGAAGCCGAGCACTTCGATGCCGTGGCGGTCGAGCTGTGCAGCAGTCGTGCCGCGGGCTTGCGCGACCCGGAACAGATCCGGCAGATGGACCTGTTCCGCGTGATCCGCGATGGCAAGGTCGGCATGGTCGCGGCCAGCCTGGCGCTGGGTGCGTTCCAGCGCCGCATGGCCGAGCGTTTCGGCGTCGAGCCGGGTGCCGAGATGCTGGCCGCGATGAATGGCGCCGATGCACGTGCGCTGCCGTGCTGGCTGATCGATCGCGAGGTCGGCACCACGCTCAAACGCGCCTGGCGCAATGTCGGTTTCGGCGAGCGCTTGCGCATACTTGGCAGCCTTGGCGCCGGTGTGCTCGGTGGCGAGGATGCCAGCGAAAGCGAAATCGAGGCACTGAAGCAAGGCGACATGCTCGAGGACGCGTTCGGCGAGTTCGCGCGTGATTCGGCTGTGCTGTTCCGCAGCCTGATCGAGGAGCGCGACCGCTACATGGCCGCGGCCCTGCAGCAACAGGTCGAACGCGCTCCGCAGGTACGCCGCGTGCTCGTGGTGGTCGGCGCCGGGCACATGGCAGGCCTGTCGCGAATGCTGCGCGAGGGGCAATTGCAGGCGGATCACGAACTGCTGGAGCTCAACCGCATCCCGCCCGCATCGCGCTGGCCGAAGTGGATCGCGATCGGGCTGGTGCTGGCATTGTTCGCAGTGATCGTCTATGCCTTCTTCAAGAGTCCTGCCCTTGGAGTCAGCACCCTGCTCGACTGGGCCTTGTTCACAGCAGGTCTGGCCGCGCTGGGTGGCGTGCTTGCAGGCGGGCACCCCCTGAGCATTCTGGTCGGCGCGGCGGTGGCGCCGTTCAAGCCGATCCGCATCCTGCCCCCGGGCGCATTCGCGGCCATGACCGAACTGCTGCTGCGGCGTCCGCGCGTCGCCGATTTCGAAGCGCTGAAGGCCGACCTGGTGCACTGGCGCGGCTGGTGGCGCAACCGCGTGGCACGCACCCTGCTCCTGTTCATGCTGGTCAATCTGGGTGCGCTTGCCGGCGAATACATTGCCGGCATCAGGATTCTGCGCGCGGTGTTCTGAGCCGTTCGCGTACAGCGCTCAGTTGGACAAGCGCAAGTAAAGAACTGCCGCCAACGCCAGATGCAAGCCCAGCACGGCCAGTGACATCACCACGCGCAAGCGCCTGAAGGCCTGCGGCCACGCCGCATCACCGGCATCGCGCCGCAGCCATATCGCGAAGCCGATGCCGGTCGTGGCAACCGCCAATGGCAGCCATAGCGGTACCAGCAACAATGCGGCGAAACCGAGCACGCCAGGCATCACCGCCTCGATCAGGCGCGCGGCCCCTTCGTCCAGCGCCAAGGCCCTGCCCCAGCGCATGCCACCAAGAAAACTCAGAATGATGGCGGCATAGATCTCGAACACGATCGCACCTGCCATCCAGCGCGCGGCAGGACTGGCGGCGTAGATCACCGCAGCCAGCAGTGGCAGAACCCCGAGCAGACTCAAGATCCATGCAGTGCGCATCGATGTGTACGCGCGACCTGCCGCAGCAGGCGCCCAACGATGGTTCGACGGATTCACGCGCAAATCCAGCAGTGGGCGTCAGAGCATAGACGAAGCGCGCAGCCGCATGGCACGCAACAGGCTGGCTCACACATGCCGACTGGGCCACGCACCCCGCGAGGGTTCGACCGGACAATTTGATCGCTGTCAAGAGAATAAACTGAATAAACAATGAATGCAAGCAAGTACAAGCTTGATTTCAACCGGCATGGTGTTATAGTTACATACAACACCACTTCATCAACTTACCAAGACAGGCGCCAAATGAACATCAAGCACATCCGCACTCTTGCCGCGCTGACCTCGATTCTGATGACCGTGGCCATGCTCGCCGGCGTCCGCGCCGGATTTCAGGCTGCACCCATCGCAGCGCCGCACGTCCAGGTGCGCTGACCGAACGCCCGGTCGCGCATCGAATACCCACCCAGGAGTTGACCATGAACCTGTCCAAACTCGCCATCATCGCCGCCGCCGCCTTGATCACGCTGTTGATGCTTGCCGGCGTGCGCAGTGGATTCACCGGATACACCGTGGCGCACACGCCAACGGCGACCTCGCAATCAGCCTGAAGGGAGCTTGCCATGCGTATCAGAACCGAAGCCTACGCGGCTGTCGCTGCCGTCGCGCTGTCGATGTTGACGCTGCTGGGTGCGCGCGCCGGCTGCGAACTGGGCCTGGCGCATCAGCGTACGGCCAGCGCCATCAGCACCGTCACGCAATCACCCGAGGTGGCGATCAGCGCGCCACTGCGCGGCGAGGTGGATCGCGCAGGCGCCGGACTGGACACGGGCATGCCCTACTATTCGTTTGCCCAACGCAGCATCCGTCTTTGATGAGCACGCGCCCATGACCGTCACCTGGAACGACAGCGTCCCGATCTACCGCCAACTGCGCGAGCGCGTGGTGGCGATGATCCTCGACGGCGCCCTCAAGGAAGGCGATGCGCTGCCGTCGGTGCGCCAGGTCGCGGCGGATTTCCAGATCAACCCGCTCACGGTCTCCAAGGCTTATCAGGAACTGGTCGATGAGCAATTGGTGGAAAAGCGCCGCGGTTTGGGCATGTACGTCGTCGATGGCGCGCGCGGCAAGTTGCTCGGCAGCGAGCGCGAACGCTTCCTGCGTGACGAGTGGCCGGCCCTGCTCGAACGCATTCAACGCATGGGCCTGGATGCCACCGCCCTGCTGCAGACTGGCGACCACAAGGAGAATGACCGATGAGCGCAATGATCGAGGCGCATGGCCTGCGCAAACAGTATCGCAACACGGAGGCGCTACGCGGCATCGATTTCAGCATCGAGCCAGGGCGCATCGTGGGTCTGATCGGGCCCAACGGCGCGGGCAAGACCACGGCGTTGAAGGCCATTCTCGGCCTGACCGATTTCCAGGGTGAGCTCAACGTCCTCGGACACGATCCGCGCATCGGCCGCGAACACATGATGCAGGAGGTCAGCTTCATCGCCGATGTGGCGGTACTGCCGCGCTGGATCCGCGTCCATCAAGTCGTCGATTTCGTCGCCGGCGTGCACCCGAGGTTCGACCGCGCGCGCTGCGAGGTCTTTCTGGCACGCACGAAAATCCTGCGCACCGCGCGCGTGCGTGAACTGTCCAAGGGCATGATCGTGCAACTGCATCTGGCCCTGGTGATGGCCATCGATGCACGCCTGCTGGTGCTGGACGAGCCCACGCTGGGCCTTGATCTGCTGTACCGCAAGCAGTTTTACCAGAGCCTGCTCGAGGATTACTTCGACGAGCAGCGCACCATCCTGATCACCACGCATCAGGTCGAGGAGATCGAGCACATCCTCAGCGACGTGATGTTCATCCGCGATGGTCGCATCACGCTGCAGACCGACATGGATAGCCTCGGTGAGCGCTATGCCGAAGTCATGGTCGCGGCCGAGCACGCCGAGGCCGCGCGCGCGCTGAAACCGCTCAGCGAGCGTAGCGTGTTCGGCAAGAGCGTTTATCTGTTCGACGGCGTCGAGCGCCAGCAACTGCAGGCGCTGGGTGACGTGCGCCGGCCTTCGCTGGCCGACATCTTCGTGGCCACCATGCAGGGCTCCTACACATGAACAACATGATCTGGCTGGTGAAACGCGAATTCTGGGAACACCGCGGCGGGTTTTTCTGGGCACCTTTCTGGACCGGCGTGGCGGTATTGGCGCTGACCCTGGTCGGCCTGCTCGCTGGCGAAGTGGGGCTGATGGTGCATGGCGCGCATGGCACGTTCGAGGTCAACGGCGTTGCAAGCAACCTGCAAGACATGCTCGCGCACATCGGTCCACAGCAAGTCGAACAGGTGGCCAAGGCGCTGGCCGGTTCGCTGTATTCATTGGACGCTGTGTTGACCCTGGTTATCGGGATCGTGCTGTTTTTCTATCTGCTTGGCGCGCTGTACGACGACCGGCGCGATCGCAGTGTGCTGTTCTGGAAGTCGCTGCCGGTCTCCGATGCGGCCACCGTGATCAGCAAAGCGCTGACGGCCGTCGTGCTGATTCCGCTGCTGGTGTTCGCCATCTTTCTGTGTACCTGGCTGCTGCTGATGCTGATGATGAGTGCCGTCGTGCTACTGCATGGCGGCAGCCCATGGCAGTTGATCTGGGGCCAGAGCAACCTGCTGCCCTTGCTGACGCTGCAGATCGCGGCATTGCCCGCACACATGCTGTTGGCGCTGCTCACGGCGGGCTGGCTGTTGCTGTGCTCCGCAGCGGTGCGCAGCAAACCTTTTCTGTGGGCAGTGTTGATTCCGATTTTGGCCGGCATAGCCAATGGCTGGATCGGCTTGATGGGCGTGCCCACTGTGCCGTCCTACCTGCTGTGGGGAGAAGGCATCAACCGCTTACTGCTCGGCACCATCGTGGGCCCGGCGAACACGATCGTCGCGGAGGCCGCCTTCGGCAGAGACCGCGGAGTCGTGGTGGACTGGAGCACCACCTGGCGCGGCGTGGCCGATCTCTACGCCACACCGGGTCTGTGGATCGGCGCCGTGGTCGGCATCGCGCTGATTGCTGGTGCGGTGTGGTTCCGGCGCCGTAGCAGCGAGGCATGAACACGACCGCGCCGACGGCAAGCACCGGCGCCCGCATCCGGCGTGCCGGCGCCGCAATTGCTATTTCTTCTTGTCGTCCGGATGCGCTTGTGCGTTGACCAGTGTCAGCTTGCCATCGAGATCGGCATAACCGGTGAAACCGAAAGTCACCTGCAGACCGGCGAACCAGCGCAACTGGGTGTCCTTCACACCCGATTCGGAACTCGGCTTGAGCAACACGGTCTTCGGCAACTTCTTGCGTTCGTCGAGATAGCGAAAGTGGCTGGCCAGGTCCTCCGGCGAGAGCAAGGCGCCATCGAGCAGGAACTGGCCGTTCTTGTAGGACTCCAGCACCATGTCGTAGTGCAGTGGCACATTGGCGACCACCGGCCCGCCGGAGCGCACATTGCCGTTGCAACCGGCCAGCAACAAAGTGACGGAAAGAGCGCCAGCAGCCAGCGCGGCACGAATTGCAGTTTTACGGTGACTCATCGAACGAACTCTCCGGTGACAGGGTTCAAGCGCGCGGCAGTGTAACGCCCTTCTGCCCCTGGTATTTGCCGCCGCGGTCGCGATAACTGGTGGCGCAAACCTCGTCGGATTCCAGAAACAGCATTTGCGCCACGCCTTCGTTGGCGTAGATTCGCGCCGGCAGTGGCGTGGTGTTGGAAAACTCCAGCGTCACGTGCCCTTCCCACTCCGGTTCCAGTGGCGTGACATTGACGATGATGCCGCAGCGCGCGTAGGTGCTCTTGCCCAGGCAGATGGTCAGCACGCTGCGCGGAATGCGGAAGTACTCCACGGTTCGCGCCAGGGCGAAGGAATTGGGCGGGATGATGCACTCGCCCGCGCGCACATCGACGAAGCTGCGCGCATCGAAGGACTTCGGATCGACGATGGTCGAGTTGATGTTGGTGAACACCTTGAACTCGTCCGCGCAGCGCACGTCGTAACCGTAGCTGGAGGTGCCATAGGACACGATGCGCTGGCCATTGGCCTCGCGCACCTGGCCGGGTTCGAACGGATCGATCATGCCCTGCGCGGCCATGCGGCGGATCCAGTGATCGGACTTGATGGACATGTGCGTCTTCCGAAGGCAACGGGGCGGCTTATTCGACGACGATCTTGGGAAACGCGATGGCCTTGTTCAGCGCCTGCTGCGCCAGATGCGCGGCGGTGCGGCGCGCGATCTCGCGATAGCGTCGGGCCAGGTCCGAATCCGGCTCGGCGACCACGGTCGGCACGCCGGCGTCCATCTGCTCGCGGATGCGGATGTCCAGCGGCAGTGCGCCCAGCAGAGGCAATTGATAGTCGCGCGCCATGCGCTCGCCGCCGCCGGCGCCGAAGATATGCTCCTCGTGGCCGCAGTTGGAACACACATGGGTGGCCATGTTCTCGACGATGCCCAGCACCGGCACCGAGACTTTCTGGAACATCTTCAACGCACGCATGGCATCGAGCAGGGCGATGTCCTGCGGCGTGGTGACAATCACCGCGCCGGATACCGGCACGCGCTGCGCCAGGGTGAGCTGGATATCGCCGGTGCCAGGCGGCAAGTCGATGATCAGGTAATCGAGGTTGTCCCAGGCCGTGCCCTGCAGCAGTTGCATCAGCGTCTGCGTGACCATCGGGCCACGCCAGATCATCGGCGTGTCCTCGCTCACCAGCACACCGATGCTCATCACTTGCAAACCATGTGCCTGCATGGGTTTCAGGCGCTTGCCGTCGGGCGACTCCGGCTGCCCGGACAGACCCAGCATGCGCTGCTGGCTGGGGCCGTAAATATCGGCATCCAGCACGCCCACGTGCGCGCCTTCGGCCGCCAGGGCCAGCGCCAGGTTGGCCGACACCGTGGACTTGCCCACGCCGCCCTTGCCCGAAGCCACGGCGATGATGTTCCTGACCCCAACCAGCGGCTGCAAGCCCTGCTGCACGCCATGACTGCGCACGCGCGTGGTGATGGCCACACTCACCGCCTGCAAACCCTCGGCCTGCGCGGCGGCACGCACGGCCTGTTCCAGTTCCGGCCACCAGCCCTGCGCCGGATAGGGCAGTTCCAGTTCCAGCGCGACGCGCGTGCCATCGACACCCACGGCACGCACGAACTCGGCGCCCAACGCGCCACCGTGGTGTGGATCGGGCAACGCGGCCAGGCGCTCGCGCAAACGGTTTTCAGCAGCAGACATCGCCAGTTCACCTCGGGTGAAGACGACGAGTATGCCAGAGAGCCGCGCACCGCCATGCACCGTGCGGCGATGCGGCTTGACGCGCGCGCACATGGCTCGCAGGCTCGCACGACCTTCTGCGGAGATTCGCCCCATGCATACGCTGCGTACATTCGGATGGCCGGCCATGGCCGCGATGCTGCTGGTGCTGTCGGGCCTTGCCGGGCAGCGCGTACTGGCGCAAACCGCGACGCCGGCCGATATGTCCCCGGTTGGCATCTGGAAGCAGATCGACGACAAGACCGGAGAAGCCAAATCGCTGATCCAGATCAACGAGACCAACGGCGAGTTGACCGGCAAGGTGCTCAAGGTGCTGAAGTCAAGCAAGGGTCCCAACCCGCTCTGCGACAAGTGCTCGGGTGCGCTGAAGAACCAGCCGGTCAACGGCATGGAAATCCTGCGCGGCATGAAGCCCGATGGCTCCAGCTGGAGTGGCGGCACCATCCTTGATCCGAAATCGGGCAAGACCTACCGTTGCAACATGCAGGTCATCGACGGTGGCGCCAAGCTCAAGGTGCGCGGCTACATCGGCTTCTCGCTGTTCGGGCGCACCCAGGTGTGGCTGCGCGAATCCACGCATGTCGCGCCAGCAGCCAGCGCCACGACCGAATAACCTCCACTGCAGCGTCCGCGCGTTGTGCTTGTGGCGCGAGGACGGATGCGGCTGCATGGCATAATCGGCGACCGTTTCGGCCATCGTCATCGCCATGAGTCGTCGTTCGCTGGTCACCTGCGCCCTGCCCTACGCCAATGGCCAACTGCATCTGGGCCATCTGCTGGGCTATATCCAGGGCGACATCTGGGTGCGCGCGCAGCGCATGGCGGGCAACACCGCGCACTTCGTTTGCGCCGACGACGCCCATGGCACGCCGATCATGCTGGCGGCGGAAAAGGCCGGCGTTGCGCCCGAGGTTTTCATCCGCGACATCCAGCGCAGCCACGAGCGCGATTTCGCCGCGTTCGGTGTCGCCTTCGATCATTACCACTCGACGCACAGCGAGGAAAATCGCGAACTCGCCGAGCGCATCTACATCCACTTGCGCGACGGCGGCCACATCGCCCGGCGTTCGATCCAGCAGCTCTACGATCCGGTCAAGGGCATGTTCCTGCCCGACCGCTACGTCAAGGGAACCTGCCCGCATTGCAAATCGCCCGACCAATACGGCGACAACTGCGAAGTCTGCGGCAAGGCCTACGCACCGACCGACCTGATCGACCCGCACTCGGTGATGTCGGGCGCGACGCCGGAGCTGCGCGACTCGGAGCACTACTTCTTCAAGCTGGGCGATTTCGCAGCATTGCTGCGCGAGTGGCTCACGGGCAACGTTGCGCATCCCGCGGTCAAGGCCAAGCTGCGCGAGTGGCTGGATGGCGGCCTGCGCGACTGGGATATCTCGCGTGACGCGCCCTACTTCGGCTTTCCCATCCCCGATGCGCCGGGCAAGTATTTCTACGTCTGGCTGGACGCGCCGATCGGCTACCTCGCCAGCTTCCGCGCGCTGTGCGACAGCGCGCACGGAAAATCGCTCGGACTGAAGCCCGCGAGCTTCGACGAGTTCCTCGGCGCCGGCAGCACGACCGAGCTGCACCATTTTCTGGGCAAGGACATCATCAACTTCCACGGTCTGTTCTGGCCGGCGATGCTGCACGGCGCCGGCTATCGCGTGCCGACGGCGCTGCACGTCAACGGCTACCTGACCGTCAACGGCGCCAAGATGTCCAAATCGCGCGGTACTTTCATCCAGGCGCGCACCTACCTCGACGCGGGCCTGGAACCGGAGTACCTGCGCTACTACTTCGCCAGCATGCTCGGGCCGGCGCCGACCGATGTCGATCTCGATCTCGTCGCCTTCGAGGAGCGCGTCAATTCGCACCTGGTCGGCAAGTGGGTGAACATCGCCAGCCGTACCGCGGGCTTCATGCACCATTTTTTTGACGGGCGAACCGCTGCGACGCTAGCGCCTGAGGAAAACAGGCGACTGCTCTGGTTGGCCAGTCATCTGGACAACATACCGAGGCTTTACGCCGAGGCCGAGTTTGCCGAGGTCGTGCGCAACTTCGTGCTGATGTCCGATGAGGTCAATGCTTATATCGCCGAGAAGGCGCCTTGGCAGATGGCCAAGGACGAGTCCAAACGCGCTGAACTGCACCAGGTCTGCACCTTCGCGTTGTCGGCCTTCCGCCTGCTGGCCGGCTGGCTCAAACCGATCCTGCCGGCCACGGTCGCCCGCGCCGAAGCATTCCTGGATGCGCCGATCAAGGGTTTCGACGACGCCGCGCGGCCCCTGCTCGGCCACCGCATCAACGCCTTCACGCCGCTGCTCGGTCGCATCGACCGCAAGCAGGTCGCGGCGATGGTCGCGGCGTCCACCGAATCCCTGCAGCCGCCAGCACCCGGCTCCGAACCGAGGGCACGACCGATGAACTCGCCTCCCGCTTCCGCATCTGCGAACGCCGGCCGCACCGGTCCCGGATCGCCGCTCGCGGACCCCGGCTCTTCGACCCCGATTCCCGAGTCTCGGGTTGCGCGTCCCGGCCCTTTCATATCCATCGACGACTTCGCCAAGCTCGATCTGCGCATCGCGACCGTGCTGGCTTGTGAATTCGTGGATGGCTCGGACAAGCTGCTGCGCTTCGAACTGGACGCTGGCGAACTGGGCAAGCGTCAGGTCTTCTCCGGCATCCGCGCCGCCTACGCCGAGCCAGAGAAGCTGATCGGTCGCAAGGTCGTGTTCATCGCCAACCTGGCACCGCGCAAGATGCGCTTCGGCGTGTCCGAGGGCATGATCCTGTCTGCAGGCAGCAGTGGCCATGATCTGTTTCTGCTCGATGCCGATAGCGGCGCGCAGCCGGGCATGCCGGTGCGCTAAGCGTCGGATTCGTCGCGCACGGGGCCGAACAAATCAGGCTGCGTGGTATCGGCGTCGACGAAACCCGAGAGTCCCACTCCGACCAGACGGTAGCGCGTGGATGTCGGCAGTTCGACGCGCGCGCGCAGTTGCAGCGCCGTCCGCACCAGCGCCACTTCGGATTGCGGTGGCAGCACGCCGGTGTGGCTGCGCGTGAGCGTGCGGAACTGTGTGGTCCTCAGCTTGAGCACCACGGTGCGCGCGATGCGGTCCTGCTCGCGCGCATGCGCGGCCCAGACTTTCGCCGCCAGCTGCGCAATGGGCGCATCGAGCTGATCCAGGCACAGGTCTTGCGCGAAGGTATCCTCGGCGGAGATCTGCAGCGTGGGCCGCTCGCTGCGTACCGGGCTGTCATCGATCCCCAGCGCCAGTTCATGCAGGCGCCGGCCCCAGCGGCCGAACTGCTGTTCCAACTGCTGCATGTCCAGCGCACGCAAATCAGCCACGCGACACACGCCGATCCGCGCCAGTTTTTGTTCCATCACCTTGCCCACGCCGGGCAATCGCGCCACCGGCAACGGCGCCAGAAAGTTCTCCGCTGCAGCCGGCCTGATCACGAACAAGCCGTCCGGTTTGCGCCAGTCGGAGGCGATCTTGGCCAGAAACTTGTTGCATGCCACCCCCGCCGACGCGGTCAGCGCGGTCTCCGCGCGAATCGCGGCGCGAATGTCCGCAGCCATCGCCGTGGCGCTGGGAAACGCGTTGCGCGGCGCACTGACATCGAGATAGGCCTCGTCCAGCGACAGCGGCTCGACCAGCGCCGTGTAGCGCGCGAAGATCGCGCGCACCTGTTGCGAGACGGCGCGATAACGCGCGAAATCGGGTGCCACGAACACTGCTCCGGGGCACAACCGCTCCGCGCGCGCCGCCGGCATGGCCGAGCGCACCCCGAACACGCGTGCCTCGTAGCTGGCCGCACACACCACCGAGCGCGGCCCGCGCCAGGCCACCACCACGGGTCGCCCGCGCAGCGCCGGATCGTCACGCTGCTCGACGGATGCATAAAACGCATCCATGTCGACATGGATGATCTTGCGCGGAACGCCCATAGTCATGCCGGATCAGTGCCGATGCCGGTGATGCGTGTCCGGATAGTGCGGATGGCTGTGGCTCAGCGATTCATGCGCGTGTGGATGGGTATGCGGCTCGTGCCCGTCCCACTTGAAGTCATGCGTGTGCTGATGGTGGACATCGTGACGATGACGATGGGTGTGCGACAACGCCACGTGCGTGTGCGCATGGTCGTGACGCTCGCTGGCGTGCAACCACACGCCGATCGCCATCAATCCGCCCGCCAGCAACAGTGCAAGGCTGCCGTGTTCCGCGAACATCACCAGCGCCAACGCGGCGCCGAGGAAAGGCGCGGTGGAAAAATACGCACTGGTTCGCGCCGTACCCAGGTGCCGCAGGGCGAGCACGAACAGAACCAGGCTCAGACCGTAGCCGATGAACCCCAGCACCGCTGCAGCCAGTAGCGGCAACAGATGCGGCAAGCGATCGCCGATGGCCAATGCGATACCCATGTTGACCGTGCCCGCGACAGCGCCTTTGATCGCCGCGATTTGCACGGGGTCGCTGCCAGCCACTGCACGCGTGAGATTATTGTCCAGCGCCCAGCACAGGCATGCGCCGGTGATCGCCAAGCAGCCCCATGTCGCGCCCATACCGCCCGGGTGTTGCCACGACAGCACCATCGCCCCCGCGACAATCGCCAGCATGCCCAGCGCCACGCGTCGATCCACATTTTCGCGGAATATCACCCACGCCAGCACGGCGGTGAGCACACCTTCCAGATTGAGCAACAAGGCCGCGGTCGCGGCCGCGGTCCGCGCCAGGCCCAGCATCATCAGCAACGGCCCGAGCACCCCGCCGAAAAGCACGGCACCCGCCAGCCACGGCGCATCGTGGCGCGTCAGCGCAGCTTCGACGGGAACCCGGTTGCGCACGCGACCCAGCGCCATCCACGTCAACAAGCCCATGCCCGATCCGGCATACAGCACGCCGGCCAGCAGCAGTGGCGGCATGCTGCCGAGCAACATCTTGGCCAGCGGCGTGCTGATGCCGAACAACGCGGCAGCAGCGAGTGCCTGGGCGATGCCTTGCGGGAGCGGTCTCATGCGCGACACCAGAGTGGGTGATGCCAAGCCTGTTTGCGGGTCTGGATATTCTGGCACCTGATCCGCCGCGGATGGGTCACGGGCTTGAACCAGCGGCCAATTC
>DZBX01000187.1 GCA_022730075.1 Rhodanobacter sp.
TCATCGGCGCGTTCGAGGACGTGGCCTTTGCGCCGGACAGCCGCTGGCTGGCGTTTTCCAAGCATCTGCCCAACCATCTGCGTGGACTGTTCATCTACGACCTCGCCGATGGTCAACTGCACCAGGTCAGCCGCGGTGATTTCAGCGATCGCGATCCGGCGTTCTCCAGCAATGGCAAGTACCTGTTCTACAGCTCGGCGCGGCTGGTGAACCCGGTGCCATCGAGCTACAACGTCACCGCCAGCGGCGTGGTACCCGATGGCTTGTACGTGACCACGTTGCAGGCCGGCACGCCGTCACCGTTCGCGCCGCGCACGCAGCAGCCGGGTTCGGCGCTGGCGGGCAAGGCGGGCCAGAAGAAGGCGGGTGGCAAGGTGCCCACGGTAGCCATCGATTTCCGCGGCCTGATCGCGCGCAGCGTGCAGGTGCCCGTGCCGGCGGCGAACATCGGCGAGGTCGTTGCCGACAAAGGCATCGTGTACTACACGACGACGCCGGTGCCGGTGCTGGGCGGGGCGATTCCGGGCGAGGTGCCGCAGCTGCGCGCCTACGACATGACCCAGCGCAAGGGGCTGACGCTGGCGCCGGGCGTGGGCGGGTTCGTGCTGTCGGCCAACGGTTCGACGCTGCTGTACAAGCAGCACGGCCACTGGCTGCTGCGGCCGGCGGGCTTCAATGCGCACGCCAAGGCCAAGGCGCTGAACACCACGCACATGCAGCTGCGCGTGGTGCCGCGCGCCGAGTGGAACGAGATCTTCGGGCAGGCATGGCGCAACGTGCGCGACTACTTCGTCAATCCCGCGATGATCAAGGCCAGGTGGGCGCGGATCGGCGCGAACTACCGCGCGCTGCTGCCGCTGGTGCAGGACCGCGAGGATCTGAACTACATCATGGGCAACATGATCGGCTCACTGGGCGAGAGCCACATGTACATCTTCGGTGGCGACATGGGCTGGAAGACGCCGCCGCAGCCGACCGCGGGCCTGGGTGTCGAGTTCGCGCTCAACGCCAGTGCCGGTCGTTATTACCTCAAGCGCATCTTCCGCGGTGACAACACCGTGCCGGGCTATTACGCGCCGTTGGCGCAGCCGGGGCTGAAGGTCAAGCAGGGTGATTACGTGCTGGCCATCAACGGCAAGCCGCTGGCGGCGCCGACCAACCCTTACGAGCTGCTACAGGGCACGCTGGGGCAGACGATCGCGCTGAAGCTGGCGGCGACGCCGACGGGCAAGCCGTGGACGATCCTGGTCAAGCCGGTGGTCAACAGCGGCAAGCTGCACCTGCTGCACTGGATCAACGACAACCGGCGCGAGGTCAACCGGCTCTCGCACGGCCAGATCGGCTACGTCTACCTGGATGACATGGAAGCGATCGGCCTGCACGAGTTCGTGCGCCAGTACTACAGCCAGTTGAACAAGCCGGCGCTGATCATCGACGAACGCTGGAACCTCGGCGGATTCATCGATCCGATCCTGCTCGATCAACTCGACCAAAAAGTCGTCGGCATGGGCGTGGATCGCCACGGCGCCACCTGGAACGACCCGCTGGGCTGGAGCAGCACGTATCCCGGTCACCTCGCGGCGCTGATCAATGCCGGCTCGGCCTCGGATGGCGACATCTTCGCCTACGACTTCCAGAAGCTGCACCTGGGCCCGACCATCGGCTCGCGCACCTGGGGCGGCGTGCGCGGTTACGACAACACCTTCACGCTGCTCGACGGCGGCCAGCAAGTGGTGTCGGAGATCGCCATGTACGGCACCGATTCGAAGTGGGTGGTGGAAAACATTGGCGTGGTGCCATCGATCCCGGTGCACGTGAACCCGGGCCTGCTGGCGCGCGAGGGCGTGGATACGCAGATCCAGAAAGCGGTGGACGTGCTGCTGCAGGAGATCAAGCAGCACCCGGTCGTATCGCCGCCGCCGCCACCGTGGATGCCGGCCTTCCCGCCGCAGCCGGACTATCCGCCGTGCCCGGTGACCACGGGCACCTGCGGCTGATGACAAGGCTGTTGGCTCGCGGCGTAGGCAGATCAGGCGCGTTGGCTGTGTCGCGGCAACGCTGGCCGCCGGCTCTGGCACAAGGGGGAGAGCCGGCATCCTTGCTCATGACGATGAGTTTTTCAGCGTTGCCTCAAGCGCCCAACAGGCGTCGAGCAAGCACGGATTGCATGTCGCGGCGCCCATCGGCAATCAGATAAATGATGACTTGGCTGCGTGTGACACGGTAGATCACGCGGTATGGCTTGATGAAGGTCTGGCGGTACTCCTTGATACCAAGGCCTACCAGTTCCTTCGGGTGGCTGCCGCGTTCCGGGAATCTCGACAGGCTCTTCACAACGTCCATCAACCCATCCAGCACATGGTTGGCATTGGCGACGCAGTCGAATTCGGAGATGTAATCGTGGATGGCTTCCAGGTCCTGCTCCGCACCCTCGGTGAGCAGGACCTCAAACTTGGCCGATGTGCCTGCCATCAGACCGAGGTTCGCTTGGCGCGGAGTCTGGCAACGACGTCGGCCACGGGTTTGATCTTGCCTGCGGCCACATCCTGATGGCCCAGCGCAAGGATTTTCAGCAAGGCCAGCGTTTCTTGCGTCTCTTCGAACGAGGCGACGTCCTGCAGAACCGCCTTGGCTTCGCCGTTTTGGGTGATGACCATCGGTACACGCTGCTCCGCGATCTGCGTCAAAACCTCGGCAGCGTTGGCTTTGAGATAGCTGATGGGCTTGACTTGTGATGAGTAGCGCATGGCCGTCTCCAGACTTGGACAAGACTTAATATAGTCTTTTTATGGTCCTTGGCAAAGCATGGCGATGGCCGCTGGAAAATTCGTCATCATTCCGCAGGCAAATCAGAACCCAGCCTGTACCCCATCGCGCGGTAGCCGCGCTGCCGCTTGTCCCACATCCGCAGCAGCGCCGGGTGGCCGCTATCCACGAAGTCGATGATCCGCACGTCAGTCTTGCTGGCGTGCTCCCGGTGCAGGCGCCCCGCATACTGCTGCAGCGTACCCTTCCATGAAACCGGCATGGCCAGCACCAGCGTGTCGAGCGGCGAGTGATCGAACCCCTCACCAACCAGCTTGCCGGTGGAAAGAAGAACGCGCGGTGCGTCGGGCGGCAGCGCATCCAAGTTGGCAACCAGCGCCGCTCGCTGCTTCATGGACATGCGACCGTGCAAGACGAATGGCGCCGGTTCCAAGCCATCGAGTGCTGCTTTGATCGCATCGAGGTGTTCCGTGCGTTCGGT
>DZBX01000188.1 GCA_022730075.1 Rhodanobacter sp.
CGCCACGTCCCGCCCCTGTTCATCGCGTTCGACGGCGAACAGGAACAGGCAGCGCCCGTCGCTGCTGCGCTCCCATTGCTCACCGGCCAGTTTTTTCTCGCGCGAGTCGTCGTTGGTCTTGTAGGGCTCGCCCTTGTATTCCACGACGAGAATGCGCCCGTCGATGAGTTCGGCCACGAAGTCCGGGTAGAAGTAGTCCGTGGCGGTCGGAAGCCAGAACGAACATTGCGGCTGGCGCTCGATGTTGCGCACCCAGAACTTCACCAGGCGGTGCGCGTCGATCAACTGGGCGCAGCGGAATTCCTCTGAGTCCCGTCCGCCTGGGGTCTTCTCCCGCAAATCGTGAATCACCGGGTAGAAGTGCTTGTCGATCTGATAGCTGCCCCGGTACACATTCCTGGCCGGATATTGCCCGAGCTGGAAGCGAAAGCTATGCGGCGCGGCTTGTTCTGTTGGCGGCACGGTCATCTCTGGCAGTCGAAGCTGAAACCCCTGCGCCACGGCGTGTTGTCGCAGGCGTTCGATCTCGCGCTCGATGGCCTGTGCCAACTGGAACCGCGCCCGCACCAGCGCGGTGAGGGTCATGCGCCGGTCGTGCAGCAGGTGTTGCACCATGCGAAGCAGATAGGCCTGCAATTGCGGCTGCGACACATCGGGCTGGCGTAACTCCCGATCCAGCCACGCCACCAGGTCTTGCTCGGACACATGGCTGGGTGCATCGTCGAGGTGAAGCTGCGCGGTGTCGATCTTGCGGTATTCAACGCGCGCGGCGTTCACGTCGATCTGAAACGTGTTCACCGTCTCGACGATGTTGAACCCGGCCAGTTGTGCGGGTTGCTTCGCCAGATTCCAGTCGCCCAGCGCGGTCAGCGTTTCTCGCTCCACCGTTTCCAGGTGGCCATCCAGGTTCAGACAAAGCTGCGGAATGGGGATGAAGGTCGCGCCCAATTGCGCCGGGGCGCGCATCGCCTGACGCAGGGCGCGGAAATCGTCGAACTGGTCGCGCACCTTGTCGCGTTCCTTGGCGGGGACGGTGTTCTCGACGAAGGCTTGCGCCTGCGCCAGGGTGTCGGCGCTGACATCGCCGCGCAGAATCACCGTCGCGCCCAGCGAAGTCGGGCGGATGTCCACGGCCTGCCGCACCTGTTCAGGCCAGTGCTGGGTGTCAGGTGCTTGTGAAACCTGCAGCGTGAAGTCAGGAATCGCGGCCGGCGCCCTGCCTTGTCCCCCTTGCAAATCCAGCGACGTTTGCGGCAGCAAGGCCGCTGCCGCCTCGAAGCGCTCGAAGCCCATGTTCTGCACCATGCGGTCTTTGAGCGTGGACGCCGCCTGTGCAAAGTTCTCGGCAATGATGTGGGCATAGGCCTTGTTCAGCGCCTCCTGCTGGCGCGAGCGGGCATAGGGCATGCGCAGCACGCGGCCGAGCAACTGCTCCACGTCCTTGGCCGAGTTCACCGATTGCAGCGAAGCCAGCACATAGGCAAAGGAGCAATCCCAGCCCTCCTTGAGCGCCTCCACCGTGATGACGTAGCGAACTGGGCAGGCGCGGTCGAACAGGTCGATGCCGTCGAGTTCTTTTTGCGCGCCGGTGGCCACCGCGATTTGGTCTTCGGGGATGTGTTGCTCGTCGATCAGGTATTGGCGCACCACTTCCACCGTGGCCTCGTTGCCCTTGGGTGCCGCCTGAATCAGGACGATGGGGCGGATGTAGTCGGGCTCGGCCTGCGCCGTGGTCTCCAACTGGTCGCGGGTGCGCATGGCGTCGGCCACACAGTCGCGCCAGCCTTGCGGATGCTCGGCCAGCACGATGGGCAGCTTGATCATGTGCTCGGCCTTCAGCTCTTGGGCGCTGACGTGGTGCAGCACGTTGTTGCCCGCAACCGGCGTGGCGGTGAGTTCGATGATGCAACTGGGATTCACCCGCCCCAGCGTCTGGAAAAAGCGCTCGGTGCGGTTGTTGTGCGCCTCGTCCACGATGACCACCGGGCGCTGCAGGTGCAGCCAGTTGGCCACGGAATACTTCACCCTCCCCACGTCCTTCTCGGTCAGGTAGGGCTGGCTCAGCAGATCGGCGGCGGTCACCCTCTCCAGCCCCTGCGTGAGCTGCGGCGGCAGGTTGTCGAAGTGCGGTGCCAGTTCCTCGAAGAAGGCGTAGACGTTGCGCTGGGAGGTGTTGCTGACGTTGAAACTCTGAATAGTGGCCACCACCACGATGGCCGCCTTGCCCACGTCCTGCGGGCTGAGGGTCTGCAGGCTGTCGAGGTCGCACACCTGCACGCGGTCGCCGAAAGAGTGCGCGAGCGCCTGGCGGTACGGGTGGCGCACGTTGGCCAGGGCTTCGAGGGTCTGGGTGCGGATGGTGTCGGAGGGCGTGAGCCACAGCGTCACGGGCGCATCGGTGTCGAGCAGGGTACGCGATGTCGCTGCGATGCAGTGCGCGGCCAAAAGCGTCTTGCCGCCGCCGGTCGGGATGCGCAGGCACACGGCGGGCGTGTCACCGAAAATCGGCTGGTAGGCAACGGCCCGTTCCTGCCCGGCCAGGGTGGCGGCGAAGGCTTGCGCCACGGGCTGGCTGCGGCAGCGCTGCAAAAACGCGGTGAGGGCATCAAGGGTTTGCTGCTGGTAGGTCTTGAGGGGGAGCATCTGGGTCAGCGCATCTTGATGTCGTAGGGAATCTGCTTGAAGGCGATGCTCTCAGCCGAAAGACGCGCCGGGCCAAGGCGGCTGCTCTCGCCGTAGATCACCTTCGGGCCGGTATGCGTGGCCAGCGCCCGCAAGTGCTGCAGGACGGGATGGGTGAGCACATTGCCGCCATCGGGCCTGCGGTCGCCCAGAATGCCGTTGTAGAGCAGGTAGTAGGCCGTACTGTTGTGGATGCCCAGCAAGGGTGAATCGAAGGCCCGCGCACCGGGCTCGCCCACTTCGAGGTGCCAGACATAGGCGGCGAGCGTCGCAAAACGCACGGCAGCGTTGATGTGGCCGTGGGCGTCGAAGGCCGTCTCGCCCAAGGTGTAGAAGCGAAAACCGCCGCCGCCTTTCCAACCCACGGCGTCGCTGATGCCGCCTTGCTCGCCGTCGATGACCTTTTGCAGGCGGGGGATGCAATGGGTGCGGGCGTGCTCGCCCATTTCGATGCCGATCCAGCGGCGGCCCATCTTGTGCGCCACGGCGGCCGTGGTGCCAGAGCCGAGGAAGGAATCGAGGACGAGGTCGCCGGGGTTGGTGGCGATGTGGATGATGCGTTG
>DZBX01000189.1 GCA_022730075.1 Rhodanobacter sp.
CCCCATCCTCCACGTCGTCCCCCTGCAACTGCTGGCCTATCACACCGCCACCGCGCGCGGCACCGATGTGGACAAGCCCCGCAATCTGGCCAAGAGTGTGACGGTGGAGTGAGGATTTGTTCAAAATCGACCAATAACTCCCACTCCCCATAAAACGGACACGCGAAAACACAGATGGGCTATCAGGACCGTGACTGGTACAAAGACCGACCGGAAATCGGACGTACGCAAAGGTCGATTCCGCGTGGCCACAATGGGGCTCGCCGTCGAATGGCGCTATGGAAAATGGTGCTGACGTGGCTGATGATTTTCGGCGCCATGTACTGGGTCGTAGTAACCTTTGTTCCCGGAATGGGCACTCCAAAAATCCGTCTGGATGCTCAGGGCAATCTGGACCTGCGGGCTGACCGTTCTGGGAATTATCTCGTCCCGGGTTCGATCAACGGCGTTCCGGTCACGTTCCTTGTGGACACCGGCGCATCCACTGTCTCGGTCTCCAGCGAAATGGCGAAACAGATGGGACTTGTTGGCTGCATGCCCACCAACTCATCCACCGCTAATGGCGCGGTTTCACACTGCACCTCCGCAGCGCGCACTGTCACTTTCGGGAATTTCGAAGCGCTCAACGTGCAGGTCGGTGTGTTACCGAACCTTGGTTCTCATGCCTTGCTCGGCATGAATGTGCTGCGCGCTATGAATCTCTCGCAAAAAGACGGCAGACTGGTGATCTCCAAAAGCGGCGATTAACGTCTTCATGAGCGCCATTCGCATGTTGGCATCGCCTGACGATCACGCCGCCCCACCTGCGCCCACCATCCCGCCCTGCGCTACACGCATCACGCTGAACAAAGCGCCCAGCGCTGCCATGCCGGTGGCAACCAGCAGGCCGATCTGGGGTGCGTGGGCTCCGGCCACTAGGTGAAACACCAGCGAGCTGGCCACGGCGCCCGCGGTCTGGCCTGAGAGCCGCGCGGTGGCTTGCATGCCGCCGGCCGCCGCGCTGCGTGCGCGGGGGGCGGCGAGCAGCATGTTGCGGTTGTTCGGCACCTGGAAGAAACCGAAGCCCAGGCCGCACAACACAGTACTGGCGACGAGGGGCAGCAGACGCTGTTCCTGCGTCATCCAGGCGGCCAGCAGCAGGCCCGCGGCCAGACAAGCAGCGCCAAAGGTGCAGAGGGCGGCGGTGGATACGCGGTCGGCCAGGCGTCCGGCGAGCGGAGCGGCCACGGCCACCGTCAGGGGCCAGGGGGTCAACGCCAGACCGGTGACCAGCGCGCTTTCGCCCAGGCGGTTTTGAAAGTCGAAGACCAGGGCGACGATGCCCGCGATCTGCGCCGCGAAGCAGCAGATCGAAGCGAGCACCGACAGGCGGAACGCCGACACGCGCAGAAGATCGAGTGGAATGAGCGGCGCTTCAACCCGCCATTCGCGCATGATCAGCGCCGCAAAAGCCGCGACAGCCACCGCCATCAGCACGGCGCCTTGCGCGGGCGAGGCCGCGAGCCGGTCGACGCCGAGGACGAGCGTGGCAAAGCCCAGGGCGTTCAGGGCCATGCTGGGCAGATCGAGCGGGCGCTGACCCGGTGCGCTCTGCGGCAGCCTCCGCAGCGCCAGCAGGGTGATCAAGCCAACCGGCAGGTTGACGGCAAACAGCCAGCGCCAATCAGCCAGCGAAAGAATCACCGCGCCGATGGTCGGCCCGGCCGCTGAGGACAGGGCCACGGTCAGTGCGCTCCAGCCGATGGCGCGGCCCAGCATGCGCTGCGGCACGATGGCGCGCAGCAAAGCGGCGTTGAGCGCCATGATGCCCGCACCGCCCAGACCCTGAATGAACCGCGCGGCCACCAGCCAGCCGAAGCTCGGCGCCATGACGCACAGGGCCGAGGCCAGGGTGAACAGCGCCACGCCACCCACGTAAAGCGTGCGATGCCCGATCTTGTCGCCGATGGCCGCACAGGGAAACAGCGCCATGACCAGGGCCATCTGGTAGGCCGTGACCACCCAGATCGCCTGCGACGCGCTGACGTGCAATTCGGTGGAAATCGTGGGCAGGGCGACGTTGACGATGGTGCCGTCGAGCACGACCAGCACCGTGGCGAGCAGCACGCCGACCAGGGCCCAGAGCTGCCCGGGTTCGAGGGAGTCGCCTGCGTTGATCTGCGGCTTGGGAACTGCTTCGGTACGAGGCAACGCCGGTTCGGTGGGAGAAGGAAGTTGCATGAAAGGTGTTTGGATGCCGCTGAGATGCAGGGCACTCTATCAGCCGGGGATCAGTGGCGGAAGACGCAATGCCCGCAAGTTATAGTTGCATGAAACGCCCTAGCTGAGCGACCCGCCACCCTGCCCCGATGGACCTCAATCTGCTTCCCGTGCTCGACGCGCTGCTGAGCGAATGCAGCGTGACGGCGGCCGCGCGGCGACTCAACCTCAGCCCCTCCGCCATGAGCCGGGCGCTCACACGCCTGCGCACGCTCACCGGCGACCCCCTGCTGGTGCGGGCCGGACGCGGACTGGTGCTCACGCCGCATGCTGCGCAGTTGCGCAGCCAGGTGCCCGGTCTCGCCCGGCAGATCGAAGACCTTCTCAAGCCAGCTCGCCAGACCCTCGACCTGACGCAGCTCGACCGCACCTTCACCCTTCGCGCCAACGAAGGATTCATCGACGTCTTCGGCGGGCCGTTGGCCTCGGCCCTGGCGAGTCAGGCACCACGGGCACGCGTGCGGTTTGTGCTCAAAGCCGACAAGGATGCGCGCCATCTGCGCGAGGGCCTGGCCGACCTGGAGATCGGCGTGATGGGGCAGGCCGGGCCTGAGTTCCGCGTGCAGGCGATCTACCACGACCACTTCGTCGGCGTGGTGCGCGCTGGCCACCCGTTGCTGAACGGTACAGTGACCCCCGAGCGCTATGTGGCCTTCGGTCATGTCGTGACGTCACGCCGCGGCCGACCGCAGGGGCCGGTGGACGAAGCGCTCGCGGCGCTCGGGCTGCAGCGCGACATCCGGGTGGTGGTGCCCGGCTTTCCCGCGGCGCTGGCCATCGCCCGGGCTTCCGACCTGATCGCGCTGGCGCCGCAGTCGTTCCTGCGCGGTGGCACGGCGACGGCGGCACAAGGTGCGAGCGCCTTTCACGCCTTCGACCTGCCGGTGAGCACGCCGGGCATCGCCATTTCGCAACTGTGGCATCCGCGCCTGGACGCCGACCCCGCCCACCGCTGGCT
>DZBX01000056.1 GCA_022730075.1 Rhodanobacter sp.
CTCGTGCCACGCATGCTGATCGACGATTCCGCCGCCGTCGTGCTGGGTTTTGCCTGGGCGCAGTTGCCGCCATTGCCCGCGCGGGCGCCGCTGCTGTTCCTGGGTGCGCGCAGCAGCGCGTGGCTGCCGGCGGTCGCGCAGCCGGCATGGCAGTGCGCGCAGGACTTCAAGCCGCACGCGGATGCGCTGCAGGCACAGGGTTGCAGCGTCACGCCGGTGCCCGATGGCGCGCGCCATGCGCGCGTGCTGCTGCTGCCGCCGCGCCAGCGCCAGGCCGCGCGCGCGCTGCTGGCACGGGCCGTCGCGCACTGCGCCGAGGATGCGCAGGTGCTGCTGGCCGCCGCCAACGACGAGGGCGCACGCAGCCTGCAAAACGACCTCGCCGCGCTGGCCGGGCCGGTGTCCACGCTGAGCAAGCAGCATTGCCGCGCGGTGTGGACGGCGCCGCTGCGCGCCGCGCGCATCGACCCTGCGCTGTGCGCCGAGTGGCGCGCGCTGGATGCGCCGCGCGACAACCCGGCGGGCTACTGCAGCCGCCCCGGCCTGTTCGCCTGGGACCGCATCGACCCCGGATCGCAACTGCTGGCGGCGCAACTGCCGGCCACGCTGCGCGGTGCCGTGGCCGATCTGGGCGCCGGCTGGGGCTATCTGTCCAGCCAGTTACTGCAGCGCTGCGCGGGCATCACCGAGCTGGACCTGTACGAGGCCGACGCGCGTGCGCTCGAGCCGGCGCGCGTCAACCTTGCCCGCATCGCGCACCCGGCGCGCGTCGCGCTGCACTGGCACGACGTCAGCCACGGCCTGCCGCGCCGCTACGACGCGATCATCAGCAACCCGCCGTTCCACATCGACCGCGCCGATCGTCCGCAACTGGGGCAGGCGTTCATCGCCGTGGCGGCCGCCGCGCTGCATGCGCATGGTCAGCTCTGGCTGGTGGCCAATCGGCATTTGCCCTACGAAGCGACGCTGACGGCGCACTTCGCGCAGGTCGAGGTCATCGCGCAGGCGCAGGGCTACAAGGTGCTGCGCGCCAGCGGATCGCGCGCATGAGCTTGCTGCGCACGTTGGCCAACCTCGGTTACGGCAGCCGCCGCGAGGTGCAGGCGCTGATCACTGCCGGTCGCGTCCGCGATGCCGGCGGCCGTGCGCTGCGCGCGGATGCGGAGGTCGCCCACGCCGAGGTGCGCGTCGATGGCCAGGCGCTGGACCCGGCGCAGGGCCTGGTGCTGATGCTGCACAAGCCCTGCGGCGTCACCTGCTCGCATGACGACGCCGGGCCGCTGGTCTACGCGCTGCTGCCGCCGCGCTACCTGCTGCGCAAGCCAGCGCTGTCGAGCATCGGGCGGCTGGATCGCGACAGCAGCGGTCTGCTGTTGCTGACCGACGATGGCGCCTTGCTGCAGCGGATCAACAGCCCGCGCCGGCATGTGCCCAAGACTTACCGGGTCACGCTGGCCACGGACCTGCGCGGCGACGAGGCCATGCTGTTTGCCAGCGGCACGCTGCTCCTCAAGGGCGAGACCGCGCCGCTGCGGCCGGCGTGGCTTGAGGTCGTGGCGCCGCGGCAGGCGCTGCTCACGCTGCGCGAGGGCCGCTACCACCAGGCGCGACGCATGTTCGCCGCCGCCGGCAACCATGTCGTGGCGTTGCACCGCGAGCGCGTTGGCGGCTTGCCGCTGGGCGATCTCGCGCCGGGTGCGTGGCGCCCGCTCGATGCGACGGACCTGGCGCGCGTGTTCGCCGATTCGCAGGACACGATGGCCGCCGCGCCGGTGCCATCGGCGCGGACCTGCGCATGAGCCTGCCGCCGTCATGGCTGAGCACGGCGCGGCTGTCGTTGCGCCGCTTCGCGCCGACCGACATCGACTTGCTCTGCGCCCTGTACGCGGATCCCGCGGTGGCGCGATTCCTCGGTGGCGTGAAAACACGCAGCGAATGCGAGGCCATGCTGCGGGAACGCATCCTCGATTATTACGCCGCGCATCCCGGGCTGGGCCTGTGGGTCACGCAACGGCGCGACAGCGGCGCGGCGGTGGGCCTGCATCTGCTCAACCATATCCGCGGCGAGATGCATATCCAGATCGGTTACGTGCTGGCGACACCGCATTGGGGTCGCGGCTACGCCACCGAAATGACGCGTGCCCTGCTGCAGTACGGCTTCCGCGAGCGCGGCCTGGCACAGATCACGGCCATCACCGACCCGGCCAACAGCGCATCGCAGCACGTGCTGCTGAAGTGCGGCCTGCATCGACGCGGCGAGCGCGTGCTGGCGCATCCATCCTACGGTGGCAAGCCGCTGGCCTGGTTCGAGCTGGATGCCGCGGACTGGGCGCGCGCCGCGCCGCCGCTGCGCGCCGAGGTGCGCAGCGAGCTCGCCTGATGCGATAGGGAAGCTCGAATAATCTGCATTTGCTCGTCATTCCCGCGAAAGCGGGAATCCAGTGACTCGGCATTTCAATCAATGACAAGCGCTGGATCCCCGCCCCCGCCTTCGCGAGGGCAGGCTCTGCGCGGGGATGACGAGCCATCTCGTGCGTGCCGGGATACGGTGATCGCCGCCCGCCAGGGTCGCGTGGTCCGTGCCCGCCAATCGCAAGCCGCGCATCACGCGCGCTTAACGACGGCGGCCTATGCTGGCCGCCCTGCGGCCGCGCGCCGCGATCCCCATGCCGAGGTGTGTCATGACTTGCAAACTTGCGCAGCGCATTTCCACCGTATTGCTGGTACTGGCCTTGCCCATCGCGGCGCAGGCCGCGGGCCTGAGTGGCGCGGCACTGAAGCAGACCGACACCGCCATCGCCCACGCCGGCATGGCGCTGGGCGCGAAGGAACTGAAGATCGCGCACATGCACCTGCACCATGTCATCAATTGCCTGGTGGGGCCCAAGGGCAAGGGCTTCAACATGCACTATCTGGACCCGTGCAAGGGCATGGGGCAGGGCGCCATCGTCGACGCCATGGGCAACGCGCAGGCCGAGACCGATTTGCACGGCGCGCTGCAACAGGCCGAGATGGGCCTGAAGACCACCACGTTGACGGCCGCCCACGCCGACGCGCAGCAGGTGATGAAAACCCTGCAGAGCGCCGCCGCCCAGTAATCCGCAGCGCACGCGATGCCGATCGCAAAACCCCGGGGTCAGGCCGCGGGGCGTTTTCGCGCGCATGCCCTGCATGACCCGTGACGCTTGGCGCATGACGCGGCGCCGGCTTCGCGCCACAATCGCGGCCTTATCCACGGGAGGACACCCCATGTTGCGTTGGCGTGTGATGGTTGCGTTGGGGCTGCTGGCCGCGGTGCCGGCGGCGTGGGCGGGCGAGGGGATGTGGACGCTGGACAAGCTGCCGGTGAAAACCCTGCAGGAAAAGTACGGCTTCACCCCTGACTCGGCCTGGGTGCAGCACGTGCAGGGCGCGGCGTTGCGTCTGGCCGGCGGCTGCTCGGGTTCGTTCGTGTCGGCCGATGGCCTGGTGATGACCAACCACCATTGCGCCAACGAATGCCTGGCGCAGATCTCGACGCCGAAAAAGAACTACATGAGCGACGCGTTCATCGCGCGCAGCGAGAAGGACGAGGTGCGTTGCCCCGAGATCGAGCTGAACCAGTTGCTCGCCATCACCGACGTCACCGCGCAGGTCAACGCCGCGACGGCGGGCAAGAGCGGCGCTGACTACATCAAGGCGCAGCGCGCCGTGATCGGCAACATCGAGAACGCCTGCGCCGGCAAGGACGCCAGGAACCTGCGCTGTGAAGTGGTCTCGCTGTACCACGGCGGACGCTACGACCTGTACAAGTACAAGCGCTACCAGGACGTGCGCCTGGTGTTTGCCCCGCAGCAGGCCATCGCCTTCTTCGGCGGCGACCCGGACAACTTCAACTTCCCGCGCTACGACCTGGACGTCACCTTCCTGCGCGCCTACGAACACGGCAAGCCGGCGCATACGCCTGATTTCTTCAAGTTCAGTCCCACTGGCCCCAAGGCCGGCGAGCTGACCTTCGTGGTCGGCAATCCGGGCTCGACCATGCGCAACGACACCGTCGCGCAGCTCAAGTCCCTGCGCGATGACCGCCTGCTGCCGTTGTACGGGTATCTGTCGGAAATGCGCGGCGTGCTGTGGGAATACAGCCGGCGCGGACCCGAGCAGGCGCAGCAGGCCGAGGATGAATTGTTCGGCGTCGACAACAGCATCAAGGCCTTCACCGGGCAGTTGCAGACGCTGAATGACCCGGCGTTCTGGGCCTACAAGCAGAAGCAGGAGGACGCGCTCAAGGCCTGGGTGCATGCCGACGCCACGCGTCGCGCCGAGTACGGTGACCCGTGGGCGAGCATCGCCCGGGCCGAGCAGGTGTACGCCGGGCTGGCCACGCCCTACCGCATGCTCGAGCGCGGCCAGGGCTTCGACGCGCGCCTGTTCGAGATCGCGCGCACGCTGGTGCGCGGCGCCATCGAGCGCGCCAAGCCCAACGCCGAGCGCCTGCCGCCGTACCGCGATTCCAACCTGCCGGCGCTGGAGCAGTTCCTGTTCTCGACCGCGCCGGTGCACCCGCAGTTCGAGCGCACCACGCTGGCCTGGTCGCTGGAAAAGTTGCGCCAGGCGCTGGGCGTGGATACGCCGATCGTGCAGCAGGTGCTGGGCAAGCAGGCGCCGTCCGCGCTGGCCGCGCAACTGGTCGATGGCAGCAAGCTGGCCTCGATCGCCGAGCGCCGCAAGCTCTGGGCCGGCGGGCTGAAGGCCATCGAGGCCTCGCAGGATCCGATGATCCGGCTGGCGCTGAAGGTCGATCCGGCGGCGCGGGCGGTGCGCAAGCAGGTCGAGGATGAAGTGGACGCGCCGGTGCGCAAGGCCAGCGAGCTGATCGCCAAGGCGCAGTTCGCGCGGCTGGGCACCAGCATTTATCCCGATGCCACGTTCACGCTGCGTCTGAGTTATGGCCAGGTCAAGGGCTGGGATGAGCACGGCAAGCCGGTGCCGCCGTTCACGCATTTCTCGGGCCTGTACCAGCGCGCCACCGGCAGTGATCCGTTCAAGCTGCCCGCGGACTGGATCGCGGCCAGGGGCAAGCTCGACCTGCGCACGCCGTTCGATTTCGTCACCACCAACGACATCATCGGCGGCAACTCGGGCAGCGCGGTGATCAACCGCCATGGCGAGGTCGTGGGCCTGATCTTCGACGGCAACATCCATTCGCTGGGCGGTGCGTTCTGGTACGACGCGCGCCTCAATCGCGCCGTGGCGGTGGACAGCGCGGCGCTGATCGAGGCCATCCGCACGGTCTATGGCGACCAGAAACTGGCCGCGGAACTGGTCAACGGCAAGCGCTGAGCACAACGGGATGCCAGGCGGCGCGACCTGCGGGACGCGCCGCCGCTATCGGTGCGGTTGCAAGGCTTCGGTAAGCCGCCGGGCGCCTGCCGCGCCTGGCCTGCGGCTATGCTTGCCCGCTCGCCGGCGCCATGGAGTCTCTCGTGCTGATCACCCTCGCCATCATCCTGGTCACCGCGGGCGTGTCGATCGCCGCGTTCAAGAACGTGCGCCTGCTGGAAAAACTCATCCTGTGGCCGCCGCCGATCCAGAAAAAAGGCGAGTGGTGGCGCCTGCTGAGCTACGGACTGGTGCACGCCGATGGCCAGCACCTGCTGCTCAACATGATCACGCTGTTTTTCTTCGGCAGCGCCATCGCGCAGATCTTCACCGCGCGTCTGGGCGTGCTGGGTTTCCCGCTGTTCTACGCCAGCGCGCTGCTGGTCTCGATCCTGCCCAGTTACCTGCACAACCGCGACAACCCGCGCTACCGCAGCCTGGGCGCATCAGGCGCGGTCTCGGCGGTGATGTTCGCCTACATCCTGCTGGCGCCGTGGAGCCTGATCCTGGTGTTCTTCATCCCGGTGCCGGCGATCCTCTACGCCATCGCCTACACGGTCTATACGGTGATGGCGCAGCGCCAGGGCGGCAGCAACATCAACCACAACGCGCACCTCACCGGCGGCGCCTATGGCGTGCTGATGACGATGATTCTGCTGCCGCGCGCGTTCCCGCTGTTCCTCGAGCAGCTCGCGCACCCGCACTTCCTCGGCTTGTAGCGCACGCGCGGGCGGCTGCGCCGTGCCGCCGCGGGAACCCCGGCGGCATCCCGCGGTCTGCGATGGATGGCTGGTGCCATGTGGCGCCGCATCCGCGAGGCATGACATGAGTGAAACTGGCAACAGTGTTGTCCGTGAGCCACACGCGATGCTCGGACATCGCAGCCCGATCCTGCGCGTGATCGGCATCGCCATCAGCGCGTGGCTGCTGCTGGCGGTGGTTGCCGGCGTATGGGCCGGATTGACCGCGCCCGCATCGGGCATGGCGGCGCTGGTGCAGGGCCTGACCGTGGTCGAGGTGCTGTTCGCGGTGGCGCTGATCCTGCTGGGCAGCATCGTCGAGGGCTTCGGCTGGGGTCTGTCGCTGGGCACGCGCTGGCCGTACACGCGCAACATCGTCTCGCTGCTGCTGCGCGGCGATCCCGAAGCCGCGCACCGCCTGGTGGCGACGCTGGTGGGGCTGATCGCGCTGGCGCTGGCGATCCTGCACCCGGTCGAATCCAGCTTCGTCGGGCTGGGCCTGGTGATCGTCACCGCGCTGTTCGGCATGGGCACGCTGTACGTGCTGGCCGGGCGCGCGCCGGCCGTCGTGCACGGCACCCACGGGCTGCTGGCGTATCTGGTGTTTCTCGATTACCTGGTCGCGCTGCATCTGCCGGGGGTGTCGTTCCCGATCTATCTCGAGGCCACCGGCGCGCTGCACGCGGTGCTGCTGGCGCTGTTCCTCGGCGGCATGGTCACCGGCCAGCGCGGCTTCGGCAAAGCCATCGAGGCGTTCGTGCGACCCAAGGGCGCGGCGCAGTGGATTTTCATCCTGCACGGCCTCGCCGCGTTGCTGGTGATCGGCACGCTGGGCTGGATGGAGGCGCTGTATCCGGTGGCCTTCGTGCTGGCGCTGTTGCAGGCCGGGGTGGGCTTCTTCGTGTTCCACGCGGTCAACCTCAAGCCGCGGCATCCGGGCGCGCTGGTGGTGTTCCACCAGACCATGGTGTTGCTGATCGCCTCGGCCATCGTGCTGCAGTGGCGTATCTGAGGACCGTGCACGCGGTCGCTGGACGCGCGCGCGCGGCGTGGGTTAGCGTGCGCGCTGGCCGCAATGGCGGTCGCCAGTCGCGAGAACCCCGATGAATGCCGTTGCCCGTTTGCCGATCCGCCGCGCCGCGCCGCGCTGGGCGCGCGGCTTCACCCTGATCGAGATCATGGTGGTGGTGGTGATCATCGCCGTGCTGGCGGCGCTGATCGTGCCCAACGTGATCGGCCGCGCCGAGGACGCGCGCGTGGCCAAGGCACAGGCCGACATCCGCACGCTGGAATCGGCGCTGGCCATGTATCGCCTGGACAACGGTCACTACCCGTCCACCGACCAGGGCCTCGAGGCCCTGGTCAAGAAACCCTCGGGCGATCCGCCCGCGCCCAACTGGAAGGAAGGCGGCTATATCGCCGCGCTGCCCGATGATCCCTGGGGTCATGCCTACCAGTACATGTGTCCGGGCCAGCATGGGCCATTCGACATCTGGTCCAAGGGCCCCAGCGGGGTGACCGGCGCCAAGGACAACATCACCAGCTGGCAGCAGTCGAAGAAGCTGTAGCCGATCGATGCGGCGCCATGCCCGCCCTGGCACCGGTATCGCGGCGCGCGGTTTTTCGCTGGTCGAGATGCTGGTGGTGGTGCTGATCATCGGCCTGATGACCGGCGTGGCCGTGCTCAGCCTGTCGCTGGTCGAATCGCACCCGCTGCGCGACAACGCCGAGCGCCTCGCCGCGCTGGTGCGCGAAGCCGGCGAGAACGCCAGCATGCAGGGGCAGAACCTGGCGCTGGGTTTCTGGCGCCACGGCTGGCGCTTCTACGTGCTGCGCGAGGGCGGTGCCTGGCAGCCGTTGACCGACGACACGCTGTTGCGCGCGCGCACCTTGCCGCGCGGTCTGTCGCTGGCGCTCGAATTGCAGGGCGAGTCGGTGGTGCTGGAGGACCACGACAAGACCAAGCCGCAGGTGTTCCTGCTGTCCAGCGGCGAGATGCAGCCGTTCGTGGTCGAGATCAGCAGCCCCGGCCACGTCAGCATGCGCGTGCGCGGCAATGCCATCGGCGAGGTCAGGGTGCGGCGCGTGGATGCAGCGGGGGAGACGCCGTGAGCGCGCGCGGCTTCACCCTGCTGGAAGTGGTGGTGGCGCTGCTGGTGGTGGCGCTGGGCCTGGCCGCGGCGGTGGAGCTGACCACGCTGGCCGCCGGCAACGCGCTGAGCCTGCAGCAGAAGACCCTGGCCGACTGGGTGGCGATGAATCGCCTGGCCACGCTGCGCACGGCCGGCAGCTTGCCCGCGGCCGGTTCGGCCACGGGCCACGCGGCGATGGGCGGCGGCACGTTCTACTGGCGCGAGGAAGTCAGCGGCGGCGCGCTGCCGCAAGTACGCACCGTGCGCATCAGCGTCAGCGCCACGGCGGGTGGCCCGGCCCTGGTCACGCTGCGCAGCAGTCTGGCCGCGGCGCTGGTGCCCGTGGCCGCCCCTGCCGCCACGGCCACGCCATGAACCCGCGCGGCCATCCATCGTGTCGCGCGCGCGGCTTCACCCTGATCGAGATGCTGGTCGCGGTGGCGATCTTCGCGGTGCTGGCGGTGCTGGCCTATGCCGGGCTGGACGCGGTGCTGCGCCAGCGCGGCGAACTGGACCAGCACTACCAGCGCCTGCACGTGTTGCAGCGCGCCTACGAAGTGATGCAGCGCGATTTCAGCCAGGCCGCGCCGCGCGGCGCGCGCGACGAGCTGGGCGGACCGCTGCCGGCGCTGCGCGGCGATCCCTCCGGGCACGTCGTGGCGCTGACCCGAGCCGGCTATCCCAACCCCGCCAAGGTGCGCCGCAGCCATCTGCTGCGCGTGCGCTACGAGCTGCATGATCGGCAATTGCTGCGCCTGCAGTTTCCGGTGCTGGACCGCGCGCCGGTCGCTGCGCCGCAGCCGGTGGTGCTGCTGCGCGGCGTGCGCAGCCTGCGCCTGCGCTATCTGGACGCGTCCGGCAACTGGCAACCGAGCTGGCCGCCGGCCGGCGCCAGCACCAGCGCCACCACGCTGCCGCGCGCGGTGGAGGTGACCCTGCGCGTCGATCACCTGGCGGGGCCGCTGCAATGGCTGTTCGTGCTGCCATGACGCGACGGCGCCGCGCGCACGCAGCGGGCACGCGCCGCGCGCGCGGCGTGGCGCTGCTGATCGCGCTGCTGATCGTCGCCATCCTGGCCAGCGCCAGCACCGCGCTGGCCTGGCAGCAGACCCTGGCGATCCGGCGCACCGAGGACTTGCTGCTCTCCAATCAGGCCTGGGCGCTGGCGCTGGGCGGCGAGGCGGTGGCCGCGCAAGGCCTGGCCAACAGCCTGCAGGGGGTCGGCGAGGTCAACCTCACCCAGCCGTGGGCGCAGCCGCAGCAGGGCCAGGTCGGCAGCGATGCCTTCATCGCCGGCTCGATCAGCGACCTGCAGGGCCTGTTCAACCTCAACGATCTGGCTCCCGGCAGCAGCGACAGCGCGATCATGCGGTTGCGCTTCCAGCGCCTGCTCGGCGCGGCCGGCATCGACCCCGGCCTGGTCGATGCGGTCGCCGACTGGACCAATCCGATCCCCGTCGCCAGCGGCAGTGAGGGCGCCGGCGATGCCTATTATCTGGGCCTGCAGCCGCCGTACCGCACCGGCGCCGCGCCCTTCGTCAGCGCCAGCAGCCTGCGTCTGGTGCGCGGCTTCACGCAGCAGGCGTACGCGCACATCGCGCCGCTGGTGAGCGCGCTGCCGCAGGTCACCGCGATCAACGTCAATACCGCGCCGGCGCCGGTGCTCGAGGCGATCGGTCTCAGTCCCGCGCAGGCGCAGTCGATCGTCGCGCTGCGCGCGAAGACACCGTTCGTCACCCTGGCGCAGTTTCTCGACAGCGCGCCGCTGGCCGGACTCAAGCTCGATGGCGCCGGGCTCGTCGTCGGCAGCAGCTATTTCCAGTCCGCGATCGCGGTGCGCATTGGCCGCGTGCGCAGCGATCTGTACAGCGTGCTGGCGCTGAGCAACAACGGCAAGGTGACCGTATTGCTGCGCGCGCGCAACGCCACGCCCTAGCGGCCTGTCGGACTTTGATTGGCCGGTCTGCGAATTCGGCTGTGCGGCCCATATTTCCGCCAATTCTTGCCCCATAGAACCACTATGGGGCGGCGAATCGTCGAAAATCTGTCCTCGCACAGCCGAATTCTCGCCTCGACCATCAAAGCCCGACAGGCTGCTAGCGGCCTGTCGGGCTTTGCGCGGCCGGGCTGCTAGGATCACCGACCCATGGATTCCCTGATCATCCAACTCGGCGCGGATGGCCTGGCCGCCTGGCGCGCGGGTGGCCAGACCCGGCGCGGCACGCTGGCCGAGGCCGCCGTCGCGGCGCGCGCGCGCCGCGTGACCCTGCTGGTGCCGGGCGAGAGCGTGCTGCTGGCGCGCGTGCGCATTCCCAGCCGCAGCCGTGGCGAAATCGAACGCGCCTTGCCGTACGCGCTGGAGGACTGGCTGCTGCAACCGCCGGAAACCCAGCACTTCGCGTGGACGCGCGGCGATGGCGACATCGCCGCCGCGGTGGTCTCCGCCACCCTGCTGCAAGGCTGGATCGACGCCTGCGCCGCGGCCGGCATCGATCCCGAGGCGATCGTGCCGGACGTGCTCGCCTTGCCCTGGCAGGCCGGGCAGTGGACGCTGCTGCTGAGTGGCGAACGCGCGCTGCTGCGCACCGGTCCACTGGATGGTTTCGCCTGCGCGCGCGCGCTGCTGCCGGACCTGCTCGCCGCGGCCTGGCAGCGCTGCGCGGAAGGCGCGCGACCGCAGGGCGTGCAGGTGCTGCGCGGCGATGGCGAACTGCCGCCGCTGCCGGCCGAACTGCCGCTGCACGAATCCGCCTCCGGCGCGGACGCGCTGGCGCTGCTGCAGTCTCCCGATCCGGCGCTGAACCTGCGCGGCGGACGCCACGCCGCGCGGCGCACGCGCGGCAGCGGGCCGTGGCGCTGGCTGGGCGCGGCGGCGGCGCTGGCGCTGGTCACCGCGCTGGCCTACTCGGGCACGCGCTACGTCATCCTCGGCCGCGAGCAGGCCTTGCTGCAGCAGGGCGTGGATACCCTGTTCCACCGCGTGTTGCCGCAGCAGACGCGCATCGTCGATGCGCGCGCGCAACTGGCCGAAGCCCTGCTCGGCGCACAGCGCAAGGCCGGTGGCGGCGGTGGGCTCGGCCTGCTGGCACAGGCCGCGCTGCCCCTGACCGCGATCCCCGGCGCGCGCGTGCAGCGCCTCGACTACGCCAACGGCCAGTTGCAGCTTGCGCTCACCCTGCCGCGGCGCGCCGATTACGACGTACTGCGCACGCAACTGGCCGGCCAGGGTCTGCGCGTGCAGTTGCGCCTGCCGCCCGCGCGGCCGGCCGGCGCCTCCGCGCTGCTGCGCGTCAGCGGCACGACCGCGCCATGAACGCGTGGTGGCAGGCACTGGCCGAGCGCGAGCGGCGCATGCTGCTGGCCGCGCTCGCGGTGGTGCTCGTCGGCGTGTTCTACGCCGCGGTCTGGGCGCCGCTGCAGCGCGGCATCGCCGTGCGCGGCGAGCGCGTCAGCGTGTTGCGCGGCGATCTGCTGTGGATGCGCGGCGCCTCCGTGCGCCTGCTCGCGCTGCGCGCGCAGGCCGCGTTGCACCCGCCCGGCGGCGCAGCACCGGCCGCCAGCGCCTCGGCTTCCGCGACACTGGCCGTGCGCGTCGGCGCCAGCGCGCGCGCGCTGGGTCTGTACGACGTGTTCGAAGTGGCGGCGGGGGGCGATGCGGCCAGCACGCTGCAACTGCAGCTCAAGCCGCTGCCTTTCGCCAGCCTGCTGTCGTGGCTGGCCGCGCTGCAGGCGCAGGGCATCCACGTCAGCGCCCTGCATCTGCAGGCCGCTGGCGCCGGACAGGTGCAGGGCAGGGTGATCCTGCAGCGCCAGGATTCCACCGGCGCGGATTCCGCCGGCGCGGGTTGACGCGCCCGCGCCGCCGCGCATGCATGCACCGGATGCCCGCAGCCGCGAACGGGTCTAGTCTTTTGCGCCCATCCGCACCCGGTCGAGCCCATGCACACGTACGCAAGCCTTGATGATCTGTCGGCGCAGGATCGTGACCTGGCGCATGCCGCGCTGGCCGCCGCCGCGCACGCCTATGCGCCGTACTCGGGCTATGCCGTGGGCGCGGCCTTGCGCACGCGCAGCGGCGTGGTGTACCGCGGCTGCAACGTGGAAAACGCCGCCTACGGCGTGGTGCTGTGCGCCGAGGTGGGCGCGCTGGCCGCGGCCAATGTCGATGGCGCGGGCGCGGCCGTGCAGGCGATCGCGGTGACCGGGCGCCTGCTGGCGGCGGATGCGCCGCGCAGTGACGCGGTGGTCACGCCCTGCGGACGCTGCCGGCAGTTGCTGTTCGAGGCCAGCCAGCGCGCGCGGCACGACATCCGCGTGCTGTGCTGCAACCACGACCTGAGCCGCATCGAGGTGACCTCGATCGCCGCCCTGCTGCCCGCGGGTTTCGGTCCGGCCAGCCTGGGCATGGCCTGAGCAGCCGGCGCGCGCCGCGCACGCAAGCCCGCTCAGGCATCGGCGTAACCGCGCGGATTGGCCTGCTGCCAGCGCCAGGCATCGGTGCACAACGCGGACACGTCGCGCTGCGTGCGCCAGCCCAGGATCTGCGCCGCGCGCGTCGGGTCGGCCCAGCACGCGGCGATGTCGCCGGGGCGGCGCGCGACGATCTCGTGCGGCAGCGCGCGGCCGATCACCTGCTCGAACGCGTGCAGCAGTTGCAGCACCGAGGTGCCGCGACCGCTGCCCAGGTTCAGCGTCAGCCGTTGCGGCGCGTGATCGAGCAGGTGGCGCAGCGCGGCCACGTGGCCCTCGGCCAGATCCATCACATGGATGTAGTCGCGCACGCCGCTGCCATCCGGCGTGGGCCAGTCGTTGCCGAACACGCGCAGCGCCGGCAGGCGCCCCACGGCCACCTGGGTGATGTAGGGCATCAGGTTGTCGGGCACGCCGCGCGGGTCCTCGCCGATCAGCCCGCTGGGGTGCGCGCCGACCGGGTTGAAATAGCGCAGCGCGGCGATGCGCCAGCCCGGCTCGCTGGCGGCGAGATCGGCCAGCACCTGCTCGATCATCCATTTGCTGCGACCGTAGGGGTTCACCGGGTCGCAGCGCATGTCCTCGTCAAACTGCGCCACGTCCTGCTCGCCGTACACCGTGGCCGAGGAGGAGAAGATC
The DNA here is from genome assembly GCA_022730075.1 of Rhodanobacter sp. Classification (GTDB taxonomy): domain Bacteria; phylum Pseudomonadota; class Gammaproteobacteria; order Xanthomonadales; family Rhodanobacteraceae; genus Metallibacterium. The sequence goes on from DZBX01000056.1 coordinate 13,343, forward strand.
AGCGTGCGCACGCCGGCGCGCTGCATCGCCTGCAGCAGCACGACGCTGCCGCCGACGTTGTTGTCGTGGTAGCGCAGCGGCGCGGCCGTGGATTCGCCCACCGCCTTGAGTCCGGCGAAGTGCATCACCGCCGCGACCGGCTGCGCGGCGAATAGCGCATCGAGTGCCTGCGCATCGCGGATGTCGCCGACGACCAGTCGCGGTTCGACGCCGCTGATGCGGCGCACGCGGCGCAACGACTCGGCGCTGCTGTTGCACAGGTTGTCCAGCACCAGCGGGGTGTAGCCAGCCGCGATCAGCGTCACGCAGGCATGCGCGCCGATATAGCCGGCGCCGCCGGTGACGAGGATGGTCGGGCTCATGCGTGGCTCCCTGCAGATCGGTTTCTGTCGGCGCCCAGGCGCGGCGTGAGGTCAAGGGCGCAACGCGCCAGCATTCATGCCGTGCGTGCGCGGGAGTGTATCGCTGCGCATACCTCGCATCGACTGGATCGGCACGGATCCCGGCGTAGTGGTTTGCCGAAGCGCGAGATCCTTCGCTGCGCTCAGGATGACAACAGAAAAGGCCGGATGCCAATAGAAAAGGGGCTCGCCCTGACCCTCGGCATTCCTTGTCATCCTGAGCGCAGCGAAGGATCTCGCTTTTCCCCGCCTTGGCCCGCGTCGGTATCGCCTTACGCCACGAGGCACGGCGATCCGATTGCGCGCCCCCAGGCATGCGCACACGCTTCGAGCATGTCGCGCGCCTATCACGTTTACATCATGGCCAGCCGCTCGCGCGTGCTGTATGTCGGGGTCACGGGCAACCTTGCCCGGCGCCTGCGTGAACACCGTCTCGGCCTGTTGCCGGGATTCACGCGGCGCTATCGCGTGAAGCATCTGGTTTACCTCGAGTCCACACCGAACGTGGCCGACGCGCTGGCGCGCGAAAAGCAGATCAAGGGCTGGACCCGCGCACGCAAGATCGCGCTGATCGAATCGCAGAATCCAGGCTGGCAGGATCTGGCCGAGACGATGCACTTGTAGCGCCGAGATCCTTCGCTGCGCTCAGGATGACAAGCAGGCGCAGCGCGAAGGATCCCGGCGTGTCGATGTGCTGTAGCGCGAGATCCTTCGCTGCGCTCAGACAAACAAGCGGGAAGGTTTGCGCGGTGAAGATGTTTCGCTGCGATCGAGGCGACAAAGGTTTTCCGTTGCTGAGCATCGCGAAGGATCTCGCTCTGGCGCTGGTGTGGCGCGTGAGCGATGGCTCTTGCGCGCGGCATCGCAAGCTTGCCCTGTTCCGTGCGGCTGCCGCCGGCTCTTGTCATCCTGAGCATCGCGAAGGATCTCGCTCTGGCGCTGGCGCTGGCGCTGGCGCGGCGCGTGGCCTCGCAAGCTTGCCTTGTTCCGTGCCGCTGCCGCCGACTCTTGTCATCCTGAGCATCGCGAAGGATCTCGCTGTGGTGCTGGCGTGGCGCGTGAACGATTGTCTTTGGCGTGGGGCCTCGCAAGCTTGCCCTGTTCCGTGCGGCTGCCGCCGCGCGGGTTCCTTTCTTTGGG
>DZBX01000190.1 GCA_022730075.1 Rhodanobacter sp.
GAACCAACGGACTGGCGCGCATGGTGGCGGGCTCAGAGCCTGTGAAAAATTCCGCGTCGTGCGGAATTTCTCATCGGCGCGTCCGGCACAGGTGCGTACGCGCCTCCGCGAAGCAGCCACGTGCGTGACTGCTTCGCGTCCGGCCATCCATGGCCGGGCTGAGAGACTGAAAAATTCACAGCCTCTCAGCGCGTCCAGTAGCCGGCGCGGAACACCCAGTGCGGGCCGCGCGGCACCCAGCGTGGACCGACCCAGCGCCAGCCGGGGCGCGCCGGCATCCAGTAGCCGCGCACCCAGACATAGCGCCGCGCGCGCGGCGCCCAGCGCCAGTAGCCCGGCGCCCACACGTGGCCGCGCCGCACGATCACGCGCTCGTAACGCGGCGGCGGCGGCGCAACGCCCACGCTCACGCTCACGTAGCCGCGCGCCTCGGCGGTCGGAGCAATCACCGCGCCCAGCGCGGCGAGGACCAGCAGTGGAACCAGGATGTGGCGGTGCAGTTGCATGGCAATCACTCGCGGATGACGCCGCCCGGTGCGGCTCGCATCGGAGAACGCAGCAGGCCGGGCGGCGTTGACCGGGGGGCATGACTGGCGCCCGGCGCGGCCAGCGGACGGCGCGGCGGTGCCTGGGCGTAAAATGCGCGCATTCTGTCGCGGAGCCCAATCCATGAGCACTCCCGCCCCGCAGTGGCCCGAGCCGGCCACGGCCAGTGTCGCGCCGCTGCGCTTCATCACCGCCGCCAGCCTGTTCGATGGCCACGATGCGGCCATCAACATCATGCGCCGGCTGATCCAGGCGCAGGGTGCCGAGGTGATCCATCTAGGCCACAACCGCAGCGTCGAGGACGTGGTGCGCGCCGCGCTGCAGGAAGACGCCGACGCCATCGCCATCAGCAGCTACCAGGGCGGCCACGTCGAGTACTTCAAATACATGATCGACATGCTGCGCGAACGTGGTGCCGGGCATATCCGCGTGTTCGGCGGCGGCGGCGGCACCATCACCCCCGAGGAGATCGCCGAGCTGCAGGCCTACGGCGTCGAGCGCATCTACCACCCCAACGACGGCATGCATATGGGACTGGTGGCGATGATCGAGGATGTCGTGCGCCGCGCCGCCCATGCGCGCCAGCAGCGCGGGACGGCGCCCGCGCCAGCGGCCGCCGGCGAACCGGGCGGCGCGGGCGCGGCGTCGATCGACGACACGCGCATCGGCCGCATGCTTTCGGCCATCGAAAGCGGGGCCTACACCGTGGCCGAACTGGCCGCGCTGCTCAAGCAGTCGAGCGCCACCGCGATGCCCGTGCTGCACGGTGCGCGCCATGCGGTTCCCGTGCTCGGCCTCACCGGCACCGGCGGCGCCGGCAAGTCCTCGGTGGTGGACGAGCTGCTGCTGCGCTTCCTGCACGCCTTCCCCGAGATGCGCATCGCGGTGCTCGCGGTGGACCCCACGCGGCGGCGCAGCGGCGGCGCGCTGCTGGGCGACCGCATCCGCATGAACGCGCTGCGCAGCCCGCGCGTGTTCATGCGCTCGATGGCCACGCGGCGCCAGCACGCGGCCACCAGCGCGCTGCTGCGCGAATGCCTGATGTACCTGCGTGCGCAGGATTTCGACCTGGTCATCCTGGAAACCGCGGGCATCGGCCAGAGCGATTCCGAGGTGGTCGATCTGGTCGATTTGCCGGCCTACGTGATGACCAGCGATTACGGCGCCGCCAGCCAGCTCGAGAAGATCGACATGCTGGATTTCGCCGAGCTCATCGTGCTCAACAAGTACGACCGCCGCGGCGCCGAGGATGCGCTGCGCGACGTGCGCAAGCAGTGGAAACGCAACCGCGTGAAGTTCCAGCTGCGCGACGACGAAGTGCCGGTCTATCCGACCATCGCCAGCCAGTTCAACGACCCGGGCATGACCTGGATGTTCGTCGAGCTGTGCCGGTTGCTGCGGGAAAAACTGCCGGGACTCGGCAAGGGCGAAGCAACGGGCCGGGAATCCGCAACGGCCAACGCGGAGCCGCAAGAACCTGGCGCGGGCGCATCACTGCGCGGCATCGGCACGCTGCGCTGCGATTTCATGCCCAGGCTCGATATCGCCATCAAGGAGCCGCGCGCGACGCTGCTGATTCCTGGCGCCCGCGTGCGCTACCTGGCCGAGATCGCCGAGCAGGGCCGCGGCATCAACGCGCGCATCGAGCGCGAGGCCGAGGCGGCGCGCAAGGCGCAAAGCTGCCACGCGGCGCTGCGCGAAATCGGCGATCCGCGGCTGCCCATGGCGCTGGAGCCGTACGACGCGGCGGACCTGGTTGCGGGCCAGCGCGCCGGTGCTGCGGTTGCGCCGGATTCTTCGGCTGCGCCTCAGAATGACAATGTAGGGACGGCGCATCCCGCCCGCGCAGCGCAGTCCGCCCACGCCGTGCCGCCCGCCCACGCCACGTCGCCGCCTCCGGCTGTCATCCTGAGCGCAGCGAAGGATCTGCCTGCAGACAGCGCCGTGGCAGTCGCCGAATCTTCGGCTGCGCCCCAGAATGACAACGCAGCCTTGCCGCGGCACCAGGCGCCCACCGACCGCACCCTGCTGACCCTGCGCCAGCGCTACAACGAGGCGCTGAAGGCGTTGTCCAGCGCAGCGCTGCACCTGCTGCGCGAATGGCCGGCGCGCAAGCAGGCGGTCACCGCGCCGTTCAACGAATACCAGGTGCGCGGCAAGACCATCCGCGTGGACAACTATCGCGAGTCGCTCAGCCACCAGCAGATCCCCAAGATCGCGCCGCCGCAGTACCGCGACTGGGGCGACCTGTTGCGCTTTTTGCTGCGCGAGAACCTGCCCGGCGCCTATCCCTACACCGGCGGCGTGTATCCGTACCGGCGCAGCGGCGAGGATCCCACGCGCATGTTCGCCGGCGAGGGCACGCCCGAGCGCACCAACCGCCGCTTCCATTACCTCAGCCTCGGCCAGCCGGCCGCGCGCCTGTCCACCGCGTTCGACTCGGTGACGCTGTACGGCGAGGACCCCGCGCCGCGCCCCGACATCTACGGCAAGATCGGCAACTCGGGCGTGTCCATCGCCACGCTCGACGACATGAAAAAGCTCTACTCGGGCTTCGACCTGTGCGATCCGAAAACCTCGGTGTCGATGACCATCAACGGCCCCGCGCCGATGATCCTGGCGATGTTCA
>DZBX01000057.1 GCA_022730075.1 Rhodanobacter sp.
GCCCAGGGTCTGAGCGCGCGATGCAGGGCGCCGCGCTGTGCGCCGGCCAGCAGCAACTGGCCGCACCAGCGTGGGCCGCGGCGCGGCAAGGGCGCCGGCATCGGGCCGACGATCTCGATGCCGGCGTCCGCTGCCAGCGCGGCGCGCGCGGCGTCGAGAAACGCGAACAGCGCGGCCTCGTGCGTGGCCTCGGCGCGCAGCAACGCGTGATAGGCGAACGGCGGCAAGCGCGCGGCGCGGCGCTCCTCGAGCAGGCTGGCGGCCAGCGCGTGGTAACCGCCGCTGAGCAATTGCAGCAGCAGCGGATGGTCGGGGTGGCGCGTTTGCAGCAGCACGCGGCCGGGTGCACCGCCGCGGCCGGCGCGGCCGGCGACCTGCACGATGAGCTGGGCAAGGCGCTCGGGCGCGCGGAAGTCGACGCTGTACAGCCCCTCGTCCACGCTGGTCACGGCCACCAGGGTGAGGCGCGGCAGGTCGTGGCCCTTGGCCAGCATCTGCGTGCCGACCAGCAGCGCCGGGCCATGCTCGGGCAGGCGCGTGTCCAGCGCGGCCTGCGCGGCGCGCGTGCGCGTGGTTTCGCGATCCACGCGCAGCAGCGGAATATCGGGAAAGCGCTCGGCCAGCGCCGCTTCCAGGCGCTCGGTGCCGTGGCCCTGCGCCTGCAGCGCGCTGCTGCCACAGGCAGGGCAGCGCGGTGGTACCGGCTGCAGGCGTCCGCACAGATGGCACTCCAGCCGCTGCGCGGCGCGGTGCCAGGTGAGTGGGCGCGCGCAGTGCGGACAGTCGGCGTGCCAGCCGCACTGCGCGCAGTTCAGCACCGGCGCGTAGCCGCGGCGGTTGCGGAACACCATGGCCTGCTCGCCGCGCGCGAAGGTTGCGCCGAGGGCGTCCAGCAGCGGCGTGCTGAGGCCGTGCTCGCTGCGCTGGCGGCGCAGGTCGATCAGTTCCACATGGGGCGCCGGGCGCGCGTTGGCGCGCGCCGCCAGGCGCAGGTGCGCATAGCGCCCGCGTGCGGCGTTGTGCAGGCTTTCCAGCGCCGGCGTGGCCGAGCCCAGCAGCACCGGGATGCCGAGCGCCTGCGCGCGCTTGAGCGCCAGATCGCGCGCGTGGTAGCGCAACCCGTCCTGCTGCTTGTAGCTGGCGTCGTGCTCCTCGTCGATCACGATCAGGCCGGCGCGCGGCAGCGGTGCGAACACCGCCGAACGCGTACCCAGCAGCACGCGCGCCGCGCCGCTGCGCGCGCGCAGCCAGGCCTCGGCGCGCAGGCCGTCGCTGAGCCCCGAGTGCAGCAGGTCGATGCTCACGCCCAGACGCTGCTGCAGGCGCTGCGCGGTTTGCGCGATCAGGCCGATCTCGGGCACCAGTACCAGCGTCTGCCGGTCCTGCGCCAGCACTTCGGCGATGCGCGCCAGGTACACCTCGGTCTTGCCGCTGCCGGTGACGCCATCGAGCAGGGTCACGGAAAATCCCGGTGGCTGCCCGCGCAGTTGCGCCAGCGCTTCTGCTTGCGCGGGGTTGAGCGCGGGCGCGGTGCCGGGCGTGGCGGCGCCGTCCGCGGCGGCGATGATGTGTCCGGCGCGGCGCAGACGCGCCAGCGCCGCGCGCTCGGCGGCAGGCAGCGTGCGTACGCACTGCGCAGGCAGCTCGGCTGCAGCCAGACGTTGCAGCAGCGCCAGGCTGGTGCCACGCGTGCGGTTGGTCTGCAGCGCGATGCGGCCGGCGTCGCTCAGCATCCAGGTCTGCGCGCGCAGCGGCGGCAACGCGCGGCCATCGCGCAGCGCCACCGGCAGCGCGTTGAGCAGGGCCTCGCCAGGGCTGCCAAGCCAGTACTCCGCGGCCCACAGCACGCTGGCCAGCAGTTCGGCATCGAGCAGCGGCACGTCATCCAGCAGCGCGTCGACCGGTTTGAGCTGGGCCGCGGGCAGATCGCTGCACGCCATGCACGCGACCACCACGCCGATGCGTGTGCCGTGGCCGAACGGCACGCGCACGCGCAGGCCGGGCATGGGCGTGCGAAATGACTCCGGCAGGGTGTAATCGAATAGCCGCCGCAGCGGTACCGGCAGTGCCACGCGCAGCACGCGCGGCGCGGCGTCGGGTTGCGTCATGTTCGTGTGCGGCTGCGCAACTTCGCGTGGCAAAGACCGGATTCCGAAAGGATTTGTGGCTTATCCACATCGCTTGTGGATAAGTCTGTGCATGGGGCGCTGCATGGCAGCGTGCGCACCTTGCCACAGCACGCGGCGGCTTGCCTTGGTCACATTTTCAACAAAGCGTCACACTGCTGTAGAAACAGATACTTGCGTGGCCATATCGGAACGGCTTCACGCGTGGCCAACAACGCCGTCTGCGCGCATGGGCGCTCCCTGCGCAGGCCCACGCCGCTGTGCACAACGTCGGCCATGGATGAAAAATTCCTATTGCGCGACGGCCAGCCAAGCCCGCCGCCTGCATCAGGCCACGGCCACGTTTTCGCCGCGCGGCGCGGCGCACCGGTGGCTGCCGGGAAAGCCGCCGGCACCAGCTACACTGCGCGGCTTTCGCAGCACAAGCGGACATCATGGCACGCGTGGATACGCGCCGGTTGCTGGACGAGGCCTGGAGCACGCTGCGTCTGGCGCTGCCACTGATCACCGGGCAACTGGCGGCGGTCGGCATGAGCGCGGTCGATGCGGTGATGGCCGGACACTACTCGGCCGACGTGCTGGGCGCGGTGGCGGTGGGCGTGAGTCTGTGGTCGCTGGCCGTGGTCACCGCGATCGGTCTGATGATGGCGCTGCCGCCCTCGGTGGCGCAGTTGGTCGGTGGCGGACGCCGCGATGAAATCGGTCCGCTGTTCCGCCAGGCGCTGTGGCTGGCGGTGAGCACGGGCCTGCTGCTGTTCGCGGCGGTGCACTGGCTGGCGCCGCTGGCGGTGCGTGCGCTGCACGTCGATCCGCGGCTGTGGCCGCAGGTGACCGAGTTTCTGCACGCGGTGTCCTTCGGTGCGCCGGCAATCGCCTGCTATTTCGCGCTGCGTGGTGTGTCCGAGGGCATGGGCCACACCCGCCCGACCATGTATTTCAGCGTGCTGGGCCTGGTGTTGCTGGTGCCGCTGGACTACGTGCTGATGTACGGCAGGCTGGGCGTGCCGGCACTGGGCGCGCAGGGCAGCGGCATGGCCACGGCGCTGATCCTGTGGGCGGAGCTGTGCGGTTTCGCGCTGTACATGCGCCGTGCGCGCATCTACGACGGGCTGCATTTGTTCAAGCGCCCGGAGCCGCCGGACCTGCGCGCGCTGGGCGCATTGCTGCGCCTGGGCATGCCGATGGCCTTCAGCCTGCTGATGGAGGCGGGGCTGTTCGTGGCCGCGGCGCTGGCCATCGGGCGCCTGGGCGCGGACGTGGTGGCCAGCCACCAGATCGCGCTCAACGTGGCCTCGGTGACCTTCATGCTGCCGCTGGGCCTGGCCATGGCGATCACCGTGCGCGTGGGCTTCGCGGTGGGGCGCGGCGATACGCGCGCGGTGCGCTACGCCGGCTACAGCGGCATCGCGCTGACCCTGCTGACGCAGAGTTTCTCCACCGCGTTGATGCTGGGTTTTCCGCACGCCATCGCCGCGATCTACACCGACAACCCGCGCGTGATCGCGCTGGCGGCGCAACTGCTGGTGCTGGCCGGCATCTTCCAGTTTTCCGATGGCATCCAGGTGGCTTCGGCCGGCGCACTGCGCGGGCTCAAGGACACGCGCGTGCCGATGCTCATCACCGCGTTCGCGTATTGGGTGATGGGTTTTCCGCTGGGCATCTACCTCGGCTTCTGGCACCACCTCGGTGCGCGCGGCGTGTGGATGGGCCTGATCGCCGGGCTGAGCATGGCCGCGCTGCTGCTGTTCGCGCGGTTCGTGCGCTACAGCCGCGGCCTGCCCCCGTCGGCGGATGGAGAAGGCGCCGCGCCCGGACCAAGGGTGGCCGCAGCGGGCGCGTGATGCCCGGCGCCGTTGCCGGGCTGGCGGCGACCGCCGGGATCGCACTGCGACGGATCTAGTCGGCGACGGCGCGTTTCCGGGTGTCGGTGTGGTTGCCTTCCAGCCGGTCGATGACCACGGCGGCGGCCAGGTCGCCGGCGACATTGAGCGTGGTGCGGCTCATGTCGAGGATGCGGTCGATGCCCAGTACCAGGCCGATGCCCTGCGGCGGAATGCCGAACATGCCCAGGATCATCGCCAACACCGGCAAAGAGCCACCGGGCACGCCCGCCGCACCGATGCCGCCCAGCACGCAGATCAGCAGCACGCTGATCTGCTGCAACAAGCCCAGCTCGACACCGAAGAACTGCGCCAGGAACAGCACGGTCACGCCCTCGTAAAGCGCCGTTCCGTTCATGTTGGCGGTTGCACCCAGGGTGCAGACGAAGCGGCTGACCTTGCGCGAGACGCCCAGGCGCTGCTCGGCCGCGCGCAGCGTGGTCGGCAGCGTGGCGCTGCTGGATGAAGTGGAGAACGCCGTCAGCAAGGCCGTCTCGGCGCCGCGGAAAAACCGCCCCGGGCGCATGCGTCCCAGCCCCCAGACCAGCAGCGGCAGCACCACGAAGGTCTGCAGCGCCAGCGCGCCCAGCACCACGCCGATGTAGCGCGTGAGTTGCAACAGCACATCCCAGCCAAGCCGCGCGGTCAGCGTGTACAGCAGCGCCGCGACGGCGACAGGCGCCAGCTCGATCACCCAGCCGATCAGGCGCAGGCTGATGTCGTAGATCCCCTGCATGGTGCCGACGAAGGTGCGCGTGCCTTCGCTGCGCGTGACCGTGGCGGCGATGCCGAACGCCAGCGCGACGAACATCACCGCGAGCAGATTGCCATCGGCAGCCGCGCGCACGGGATTGCGCGGCACGATGCCCAGCAACATATCGCGGATCGACAGCGCCTCGCGCTGCGCGGCGATCTGTCCGGCCTGCCCGGACGATTGCGCCAGCAGCTGCTGGCCGACCTCGGCGGGCACGCCGCGTCCGGGCTGGAACACGTTGGCCAGCAGCAGGCCGATGGCGACGGCGATGCCGGTCACCGCCAGGATCCACAGCAGCGTTTTCAGGCCGACGCGCCCCAGCGCGCGCGGGTCGCCGATCTCGACCACACCCAGCACCAGCGCGGAAAACACCAGCGGTACCACCAGCATGAAAAGCAGGCGCAGGAAGAGTTCGCCCAGCGGTTGCGAGACATAGCCGATGACCATGTCCACCCAGGGCGCCTGTCCGGCCAGCGCATAGGTGGCCATGCCGGCCAACGCGCCGGCCAGGAAACCGATCAGCATGCGCGTGTGCAGGGACAGGCGCCGCCGCCTCTGCGGCGCGGGTAGAGCGGGCATCGCGTTCATGGGCGTCCTCTCGCATCTCCCCGGCGTTCGGGCAGAGTCTAGCCGCGGCTTCGCAGCGTTTGTCCGTGACTGTTGGCGGATGACGTCCGCGCCGGGCTGGGCTAGGCTGCGCGCTTTCCGGTGCGGGACAAGGTCATGGCCGACGTCAAACAGCGCAATGGCTTTCTTGGCTTCATCAGGGTGCTGTGGCGCGGCATCAACATCACTCGCCAGGCCATCCTCAACCTGATCTTCTTCGGCCTGCTGCTGATCATCATCCTCGCCGCCGCGCGTCGGCCGCTGCCCTTGCAGGACAAGACCGTGCTGGTGCTGCAGCCCAAGGGCCAGATCGTCGAGCAGTACAGCATCGACCCTGCCCAGCGCGTGATCGCAAGGTTGTCCGGCGAGCCCATCCAGCAGGTGCAGTTGCGCGACCTGCTGATGGTGCTCAAGCACGCCGCCACGGATCCGCGCATCAGCGCGGTGTTGCTGGACACCTCCGACCTGCAGACCGGCACCTGGACCTACGCCAGCCTGCGTCAGGTCGGTCACGCGCTGGATGAGTTCGAGACCAGCGGCAAGCCGGTGATCGCCTGGGCCAGCGGTTACGACCAGGGCCAGTACTACCTGGCCATGCACGCCAACCGCGTGTTGCTGGATCCGGCCGGCAGTTTGCTGTTCACCGGCTTCGACAGCTACCAGCCGTACTTCAAGGATCTGCTCGACAAGCTCGGCGTGAACGTGCATTTGTTCCGCGTCGGCGAATTCAAATCCGCGGCCGAACCGTTGATCCTCAATGGACCCTCGCCGGCCGCGCAGGAGGCCAACGCCTACTGGCTGGGCGGCCTGTGGAACCAGTGGCTGGATTCCGTGGCCAAGGCGCGCAAGCTCACCCCGGCGCAGGTCAAGCAGGACATCGACGACATGCCGCAAGGCGTGGCCGCGGCCGATGGCGATCTGGCGAAAATGGCGCTGGACGAGCACTTCGTCGATGGTCTGGCCACGCGCGCGCAGGTCGTCGCCGAGCTGCGCAAGCTGAGCGCGCCGGAAAAAGACGGCTACGGGTTCCGTGGCGTCGGCTTCGGCGAATATCTGGCGCGCATCCGGCGCGATGCACCGAAACTCGACAATCGCCCCGAGGTCGCCGTGGTGGTGGCCGAAGGCGACATCATCAGCGGCCCGCAGAAACCCGGCAGCATCGGCGGTGCCGAAACCGCGCGGCTGATCCGCGCGGCGCGCGAGAACAAGCACGTCAAGGCCATCGTGCTGCGCGTCAACTCGCCCGGCGGCGCGGTCTACCCGGCCGAGTTGATCCGCCGCGAGGTGCAACTGGCGCGCGCCGCCGGCAAGCCGGTGGTGGCCTCGATGGGCAACGTCGCCGCCAGCGGCGGCTACTGGATCTCGATGGACGCCAACCAGATCGTCGCCGAGCCGGACACCATCACCGGCTCGATCGGCATCTTCGGCCTGTACTACAACATCCCCGACACGCTGGCCAAGATCGGCATCCACACCGGCGGTCTCGGCACCACGCCATGGGCCGGCGCGTTCGACATCACCCGTCCGCTCGATCCCAAGCTGGGCGCGACGATCCAGCAGATCATCGACAACGGCTACATGCAGTTCGTCGGCGGCGTGGCCAAGGCGCGCGGCAAGACCTTCGAGCAGATCAACGCCATCGCCCAGGGTCGCGTGTGGACGGGTCGTCAGGCCTACGCACGCGGGCTGGTGGACAAGCTCGGCGGCATCGACACCGCCATCGCGCTGGCGGCGCAGGACGCCAGGCTGGGCAAGGATTATCGCGTGCACTACATCAGCGAGCCGATGAGCCCCTTGCAGCGCGTGCTGATGGGCTTCGGCGACAGCGCGCTGGCATCCATCGCCATCCACCACGGCTTCACCCTGCCGCCATGGATGGCCAGCTTCGCGCCGCGCGTCGCCGGCCCGCTGCAGATGTTGCAAAACGCGCAGCCCGGCAAGGTCAACGCCTACGCATACTGCTTCTGCGGACGATAGACAGGGACTCGGGACAAAGCGTTGCGGTTCAGTTCTCGTCATCCCGGACGGCGCGCAGCGCCGATCCGGGATCCAGACGCGCCCTGCATGGCGCGACGGACTGCAGCCGAGGAACCTCCGGCTTCCGATTACCGGCTACCTGTTACCGATTTCCCACCCCCACTCCCGCCTCAATGCGTCTGCGCGGCGATCTGCGCGCGCTGTTTCGCGGCCTGCCGGTTGACGATGGTCTGCACGTCGCGCGCGCGCTGTTCGTCCTTGAGCAAGGGCGCCAGCGGCGTGTTGGCCAGCCCGCCATCGCCGTGTGCCACGGAGCCGGCATGGGCCGCCATCGTGGCATTCCCTGTATCGGCAGCGGGTTTGCTGCACGCCGCCAGCAGCGGCAGCAGTACGCAGGCAAGCAGTGAGACGATGTGCAGCGGGCGCATGGATCGATCCTCGCGGGATGCGGCGCAGTCTCGCGCGCGCGCGGGACGCGGGCAAGCCGTAGCTGTGGCCGGCGCTACACTCGCGCGCAGTGGAGGTGGGCATGAACGAGACCCTGGCGCGCTGGCGCCTCGATGGCCGCACGGCCCTGGTCACTGGCGCCAGTCGCGGCATCGGCTACGCCTGCGCGCGCGAGCTGGCGGCGCTGGGCGCGCGCGTGCTGCTGGTGGCGCGCGATGCCGATGCGCTGGAAGCCGCGCGGCGCGAGTTGAGCGAGGAGTTTCCGGCCTGCGCGGCGCACGCGTTCGCCGCCGACCTGAGCCTGGCCGAGTCGCGTCTGGAAGTTTTCGACTGGATCACCGATCTGCACGCGGATGAGGGGCTGGAGCTGTCGCTGCTAGTCAACAACGTCGGCGCCAACCAGACGCGCGCCGCGCTCGATTACCCGCTCGCCGAGGTCGAGGCGCTGCTGCGCACCAACCTGCTCAGCGCGTTCCATCTGTGCCAGCTCGCGCATCCGCACCTGGCCGCGCACGGCGCCGGCGCCATCGTCAACGTCGGCTCGGTATCCGGCCTCACGCATGTGCGCAGCGGCGCGCCCTACGGCATGAGCAAGGCCGCGCTGCACCAGCTCACGCGCAATCTCGCCTGTGAGTGGGCCGAGGACGGCATCCGCGTCAATGCCGTGGCGCCCTGGTACATCCGCACGCGCCGCACCGAAACCGCGCTGGCCGATGCGGACTATCTCGACGAGGTGCTGGCGCGCACGCCGATGCAGCGCATCGGCGAGCCGCACGAGGTCGCCGCGGCGGTGAGCTTCCTGTGCCTGCCGGCGGCCGCTTACATCAGCGGCGAATGCATCGCCGTGGATGGCGGCTTCCTGCGTTACGGGTTCTGAGGGCGTGCTGCGTCTCCCGCGGCCCTTCACGTAAATCACATTGAACCGACAAGAGTTTGACATTTTTGTAATACAACATCCCGGGCTCCTGACACTCGTCGCAAAGGGGCTCCGATGTTGCGCATCAAACCGCTCGCTTCCATGGTGTTGCTGGCTCTGACAGCCACATCGCCCGTACTGCATGCCGCCGCATCCAGCCGCGCCGCGCCCCATGCCAAGGATGCGCGCCTTGCCAGCGCTGACACCGCGGCCAGCGCCACGGCCAATGCCGATGCACCGCTCGCCGATGCGTCGGCCGCGGCCGCGTCCGGCAAGACCAAAACGCTCGAAGCGGTCACCGTGACCGGCCACTCCGTGGCATTCACCAACAACGAGCTGCCCCCGGTACTGCTCAATTTTTCGGCGCCGCTGACCAGCGTGCTGGACGTGGTCAACCTTTTGCCCGGCGTCAATGTCACCCCCGGCGGCGTATTCGACAGCGACGACTGGTCGATGGGGGTCACCATGCGCGGCTTCACCCAGGACCAGTTGGGCTTCACCATCGACGGGCTGCCCAATGGCGCCACCAGCTATGGCGGCGGCGCCAAGCCCAACCGCTTTCTCGACCCGGAGAACCTGCGCACGGTGACCATCTCGCAGGGCACCTCGGACATCTCCTCGCCGTCGGCGCAGGCCCTGGGTGGCACGCTCAACTATGAGTCGATCGATCCATCCAATACCCGCAACGTGCGCATCGCCTACAGCACGGGCTCATGGCAGGCACAAAAGGAATTCGTGCGCTACGACACCGGCGGCATCTTCGACGACAGCACCGTGGCCTACCTGAGTTTTTCCAACACCTACAACAAACGCTGGATCGGCGACGGCACCAATGGCCACAGCAGCCGCGTGCACATCGACGCCAAGTCGATCACCAATCTGAGCGATGCGCTGACCATGACCGCACGCCTGTCGTGGGATGACGCCTACGAGAACAACTACAACTCGATCACCCTGGCGCAATTCGCGCAGGATCCCAACTGGGATCGCCTGAACTGGAACTGGACCGGCCAGCCCTATATCGACCAGAACTTCGTCGAGCCGTGGAACACGGTGCGCAAGAACGCGCTGGCCGGCGTGCGCTTCGACTACCAGCCGAGCAACGCCACGAGCTACACGTTCTATCCCTACTTCGCCTTCATGGAAGGCTCGGGCGGCTGGTTGCCGCCGTACCAACTCTACGCCACGGACGGCAATGGCCAGATCACCGGCAACCGCCCGGCGCCGGGCGCGGCGTTTGGCTATGACTTCTTCCAGACGCCCGCTGGCCAGCCGATTCCGGTGCCGACCGGTTGCGCCAATCCGTTCGATGCCAGTTGCTATCCGGCTGGCTCGATACCAGCCAGCAGCTTCCGTCAGAGCCTGTACAAGAATCAGCGCTACGGCTTCATCGCCAAGGGCAACTGGCAGATCGGCATCAACAACCTCAGCGCGGGCATGTGGTTCGAGAATCTCGATCGGTTCAATGGTCGCGTCTGGTATGCGGTCATCGACCCGCGCTACTACTGGAATTACACGCGGCCGCCGTACTACATGCAGTTCTATCAGCAGTTGCGGACCGACACGCGCAAGCTCTACGCGCAGGATGTGCTGCGCTTTGGGCCACTCGAATTGAGCGCTGGCGTCAGCAAGTATCTGGTCAGCCTCACCGGCAACAATCTGATCGGCGGCGGCGCGCAGTTCGCCAGTCTGGGCAGTGACTCCAACCTGCTGCCATCGCTGGGCGCGGTATACGACCTGGATCGCGCCAACCAGCTGTACGCCAGCGTGACCAAGAACTTCGCCGCGGTGCCCGACGGCGTGATCCAGGCTGCCGCGGCTGGCAGCGACATCAGCCATGTACTGCCCGAGTCCTCGGTGAATATCGATGCCGGTTGGCGTTTCAACGCGCGCGACATGCAAGCCAGCCTGGCGCTGTATCACGTGCGTTTCGCCAACCAGATCGTGTTCCTCACCCCGGGCAGCAGCGGGCTGACGCAGATCAACTACACCATTGGCGTTTCTGGAAGCTATCTCAACGTCGGCGGCATCACCGCCAAGGGCGTGGAGGGCATCCTCAACTGGCGCGCCACGCCCACGCTGGACCTGTACGCATCGGGCACCTACAACGACTCGACCTATATCGGCAACGTCAATGGCATCGTCGCCGGCAACAAGGTCGCCGGGCAGCCCGGACGCATGCTGGCGCTGGCGGCCAACTACCACAGCGGCGGAATGCGCGCCGGCCTCTCCGCCAAATACGTGGGCGACCGCTACGGCAACCTGGCCAACAGCGAGCGGTTGCCGTCCTATGTGACCGCCGATGCCTATGTCGGCTACCACCTGGACTTCGGCGCGCAGCAGGCGATCAAGTCAGCCGACATCGGCCTGACCGTGACCAATCTGCTCAACAGGCGCTACCTGGGCACGGTGGACTCGGCAGGTACGCCGGGTTACTACTTCATCGCCCCGCCGCGCACCACGATTTTCACCGTCAGCGCCAATTTCTAGCCAGGGCCGTGCGCGACAGATCGGCGCCCGGCGTCACTTCACGGTCGGGTCCTGGCGCGCACGCATGAGTATCGATTGCGGAGTCGCACATGGTTGATCACGAACGGCGCGGATTCCTGCGCAATACGGCATGGGCTGCGGCTGCGCTGGCCTCGGGCCAGTTCCTGCCGCCGTTGATTCAGCGCGCGCTTGCGGTGGAGCCGGCGCGCGTCACCGGCACGCTCAAGGATGTCGAGCACATCGTCATCTTCATGCAGGAAAACCGCTCGTTCGACCATTACTTCGGCATGCTGCGCGGCGTGCGCGGTTTTGGCGATCCGCGCCCGCTGCGGTTGCCCGGCGGCGATCCGGTGTGGCATCAGCCCTTGCGCGCGGGCACGCAGGACTACCTGTTGCCGTTTCACATGGACAGCCGTCACAGCAGCGCGCAGACCATGCACGACCTCAATCACGACTGGAAGGGGTCGCAGACGACCTGGCAAAACTGGGACGCCTGGGTGGCGCGGAAAACCGCGGCGACGATGGGTTATTTCCAGCGCGAGGACCTGCCGTTTCATTACGCGCTGGCCGATGCTTTCACGGTATGCGATGGCTACCACGCATCGCTGTTCGGACCGACCGATCCCAACCGCATGTTTCTGTTCACCGGCAGCAGCGGGCTTGGCGTCGGCGATGACGGCAAGCAGGCGGTCGGCAACGAGGATGACGGCAACTGGACCGCGGACATGGCGCGCGACAAGGCCGATTTCCCAGGCTACGCATGGACCACCTACGCGCAACGCCTGCAGCAAGCGGGCATCGACTGGCGCGTGTACCAGGAGTACGACAATTACGGCGACAACGCGTTGGCGTACTTCGCCGCATTCCGCAATCTGGCGCCGGACTCGCCGCTGTACCGGCGCGGGCGCGCCTGGGTGCCCGGGTCCACGGCGGCCAACGCCGAAGCCTCGCGCGGCGAACACCTCGTCGCCGAATTCGCGCGCGACGTCAACGGGGGGCGTCTGCCGCAGGTGTCGTGGCTGGTCGCGCCCTACATCATGAGCGAGCACCCGCGCGCCACGCCGGCCTACGGCGCGTCGCTGATCGCACGCCTGCTGGGCGTGCTCGCGGCGCGGCCCGAGGTCTGGTCGAAGACGGTGTTCCTGCTCAATTACGACGAGAACGATGGCTTCTTCGATCACGTTCCGCCGCCGGTGCCCGCGCTCGACGCCGCGCAGGGATACAGCATGATCGACACGCGCGGCGAGAATTACCACGGTGTGCCCGTGGGCCTGGGTCCGCGCGTACCGATGCTGGTGATCTCGCCGTGGAGTCGTGGCGGGTGGGTCAACTCGCAAGTGTTCGATCACACGTCGGTGTTGCGTCTGCTCGAAGCGCGCTTCGGTGTGCAGGAGCCCAATATCAGTCCCTGGCGGCGCGCCGTGGCAGGCGACCTCACCTCATGCCTCGACTTCAGCGGCAGCACGCACGCATGGCCCGATCTTCCCGGCACCGCGCCCGAGGTCGCGCTGGCCGACGCCAACAAGGCACTGCCCGAGCCGCGGCCGCCCGCCGTGCAAGCCCAGCCGCGACAGGAGCCCGGACAGCGTCCGGCCTGTGCCCTGCCGTATGACTTCGACGTGCAGGCCGAGATGCGGCGCGAGCGCGGTCTGTCGCTGGCCATGCACAATCGCGGCAGCGTCGCGGTATCGCTCAACGCGTATGCGCGGGATGCTGGCATCGCGCCACGCAATTACACGCTGGCCGCGCAGTCGCGACTCGCACAGGAGTGGCCCTTGGCCGAGGCCGCGGATGGCCACTATGGCGTCGCGGTATACGGTCCCAACGGTTTCCTGCGCGAGTTCGCCGGCAGCGCGGGTGGCGGCGCGACGCTGCGCCTGGAAGTCGCCATGCGCCATGACGCCGAAGCGCGGCGCCTGCTGCTGCAACTGCGCAATCCAGGCGCCGCGAGTTGCCGTTGCCGTATCGTCGATCGCTACGATCCTGCGCGCGGTCTGGAGTTGGAGATTTCGCCGGGCTCCATGCAAACGCGCGCCTGGGATCTTGCCGCGCAAGACCACTGGTATGATCTCGCCGTCACCTGTGCGCAGGATGCGCGTTATCTGCGGCGTCTTGCCGGGCACATCGAAACCGGGCGCGCCAGCCGCAGCGACCCGGCGATGGCCCGAGTGAATGCCTGACCGCGCGCGCGGCCGCAGCGCAAGGTCTTCTGCCGTCACGGCATTCATGGCGCACCGAGCTATTGCCGAGTCGTGCGGGATGGAGTGTCATGGTCGACATGGACGACGAACCAATCGTTGCCGCGGCGCACTGGCTGGAGCAACTGCCGGCGGGCGTGATCCTGATCGTCGCTGAGCATCTGCGCTACGCCAATGCCGAGGCGCTGCGCCTGATGCGCGCGGCGACGCCGCAGGATGTGCTGGGGCGCAGCGTGCAGGATTTCGTGCACCCGCTGGATCTGGCGCGCGTGCTGGCGCGCATCCGCCGCGCCGAGCGCGGCGAGGCCGGCAATCCGCCCACCGAGTTTCGCGTGTACGCCTGCGACGGCAGCTTGCGCGTGCTGGCGATGACCAGCACGCCGCTGCGCCTCGGCGACACCTGGGCGGCGCTGGCCACGTTCATGGACCTCAGCGCGCGCGCCGAGATGGACGCGCGCCTGCGCGAGACCGAAGACAACTTCCAGCGCATGATGAACACCATGCAGGACGTGTTCTACCGCACCGATGCCGACGGCATCACGCGCTATGTGTGCCCGGCGGTGAAGAACGTGCTCGGCTACGCCGCCGCGGACATCATCGGCCTGCCGGCAGCGATGTTCTATCCCGACCCGGCCGAGCGCGAGCCGCTGCTGGCGGCCATCCGCCGCGACGGTTTCGTGCACGATTTCCCGGGGCGCATGCGGCGCCAGGACGGACGCATCATCGACATCGCCATCAGCACGCAGGTGCTGCGCGACGAGCAGGGCCATTACGCCGGCGTGGAGGGCATCTGGCGCGACATCAGCGAGCGCAAGCGCATGGAGCGCGAGCTGGAGCGGCTGGCCACGCGCGACGACCTCACCGGCATCCTCAATCGCCGCGCCATTCTCGAGCAGATCGAGGACGCCCTGGCGCGGCTGCGCCGTGGCGGCGGTCCGTTCGCGCTGTTGCTGTTCGACCTGGATCATTTCAAGCGCATCAACGACGGCTGGGGCCATGGCGCGGGTGATGGCGTGCTGCGCCAGTTCGTGGCGCTGGTACAGGCGCAGTTGCGCGATGTCGATCGGTTCGGGCGCCTGGGTGGCGAGGAATTCGTGCTGCTGCTGGAGCAGGCCGATGCGAACGCGGCACGGAGTCTGGCCGAGCGCATCCGCGCGGCGGTGCAGTCGACGCCCTTCATCGTCGATCGCCTGCACGCGGTGGAGCTGACGGTGAGCCTCGGCCTTGCCGGGCTGCGTGCCGGCGACCGCCGCGCCAGCGATCCACTCGAACGCGCGGACCGCGCCCTGTATCGGGCCAAGGCGGAAGGCCGCAACCGCGTCGGCGCCTGACCGGCGCGCGGCGCGGTTCTCGTCAGCCCCGCGCCGCTCGCGCACAATGCGCGCGGGATCCTTGTGCAGAGCGGTTTGCAAAACCGCTCCGGCACAAGGGTGCAGTGGGCATTGCCCGCTGCGCGCCAGAGCCATGGATGGCGCAGGCAGGGCTTT
>DZBX01000191.1 GCA_022730075.1 Rhodanobacter sp.
TGCGCCCGGTCGCCGTATCGCGCACAGAGCGTCAAACCGACGTGCTCGGGATTGCGGGTGCTGGGGCACGCTGAATGCGGCAATGCGTACAGACGCGCGGGCAAAGACAGAGGCACCAAGAAAATGATCGGCGCTTTGACCGCTCGCATCATGGTGCGAGTCTGTGGGCAATGTCTATCTTTTCGAGGGTGGAGCATAGAGACGTGGCAAATCGCGCTCCAAAGTCGATTCAAAGTCGACCACAGCCTCTCCGCGAAGCATGTACACCCCAGAAACGCTCCGCCGTGTGGTGCCTATGGCGCGTATCTGCGTCTGGGATTCAGCCGGTTTTCATTCCGCCCTCCTGCGCCGAGCAATGAAGGCGCGCGTGCCGTGGCGGAACGCCTCGGTACTCGCGACCAAGCCGAAGAAATCGGCGCCGAGATGAATCGACTCGTCGAGCGTAAGGTTCAAGCCACGGTGCAGCGCTTCCCAGGTCAGCGCGACGGCCTCGGTGGGCCTCGCAGCGAGCTGGCGCAGCAGCTGCTCGGCAGCGCCGACCACGTCGTCGTCCGCGCACACCTGGCCGACGAGGCCGATCTGCAGGGCTTCAGCGGCATCGATGATCCGACCCGACAGCAACAGCTCGGCGGCGCGCCCCTTGCCGATCAGCCGCGGCAAGCGCGTCGTCCCGCCGAAGCCTGCGATAGCGCCGATCGCGACTTCGGGGTGACCCAGGCATGCGCTGCCGGCGGCAACGCGCAGCATGCACGATTCGGCCAGTTCGAGGCCGCCACCCAACGCAACGCCGTTAATCGCGGCGACGGACAGCTTGCCGAGCTCTTCGATCTGCCGCGTCACCCGAACCCCTGCCTGCGCGAACGCGCGCACCTCGAGAGCCGAGCTGCGGCTCAGCCATTCGATGTCGGCACCAGCGCTGAACGCGCGCGGCCCGCTTCCTGTCAGCAGCAGCGCTGTCACCTCCGGGGCGCGTTGCACGTCGCGCAGCACGCGATGCAACTCGTCGAGCATCTGAGGATCGATCGCGTGCATCGCATCGGGACGATGCAGCTCGACGACGGCGACGCCGTCGCGCCGCGAGACGCGGATGTGCTGATAGGTCGGGGAGGCATCGTCGAATTTCGGGGTCATGTTCGCTCTCCTGCAGTAGGTCATGACAAGGGCTGCGGCGCAGGCACGACGCGCCGCCTTGGGTCGGCGCGCGTCATGGTGTCGCGCCAGATCTCGAGGGTCTCGCCACGGCTGGCCGTGCAGCGGAAGGCAAACTTGCCTGCCAGCGCACGCATGCGGTGGTTGTCGGTCGCGACCATGCCCCAGAGCAGGCGGCAATCGAGGCGGTGCGCGCGGGACAGGCAAAGCTGCACCAGCACACTGCCGAGGCCGCGACGTGGGAGATCCGAGCGCACTAGCAGCGCGAACTCAGCGTAGCCACCGTGCTGGGGCACCAGGTTGGCCACCGCGGTGACGCGTCCATCGGTCGCTTGCGTCCAGATGGTTTCCGAGCGCTGCGCGGTTGAGCCGAACGCGCCCGTCAGCTCGGCGTCGGTGTCCAGCGCGCGCATGAACAAGAAGCGCGCGTGTCGGTCGGCTGGCGTGACGTCGCGCACGAAATCACGCAACAGCGCGGCGTGGGAGGCGTGCAGGCGAGCAATGTGCTCGACGCGGGCGGCGAGCCCTGCCACATCACAGGATTCGATCGAAGGAGACATGGTGTGAACGGTGGACGGTGGATTCTGTGAACTCTAGGAAGTCGCTCGTTGGCATGGGTTGAATATCGCGCGCTCACTTCGGCGTCGTATTCACTTGTTGCGATTCGGCGCGTTACCCACAATCGGAGCTATCGACCACTCCGACGCGACGGCGCTGCACCGGCTGCCGCAGCCACCGCTTTAACGACATGAATGCACGTGCCGAAGTCAAATCCACCTTGTTCACGCTGCCGATCGTTTGCGGCGGCATCATCGTCGGGCTCGCCATGGGCATGCGCGGCAGCCTTGGCCTGTTCGTGACTCCGATGGCAGCTGCGCACGGCTGGAGCCGCGAGGGCTTCGCCTTCGCGCTCGCGCTGCAGAACCTGCTATGGGGTCTGGCGCAGCCGTTGTCCGGCGCCTTGTCCGACCGTTTCGGCGCCGCGCGCGTCGTCGCTGGCGGAGTCGCGCTGTACGCGCTGGGACTGCTGTGGATGGCTGTCACCACGACAACTGCGGGTTTCACGCTGTCAGGCGGCGTGTGCCTCGGGTTGGCTCTAAGTGGCTGCGCTTTCAGCACCGTCTACGGTGCCGTCGCGCGCGTCGTTCCGGTTCAGCAGCGCGGCGCAGCGCTGGGTTTGACCGGTGCCATCGGTGGACTAGGTCAGTTCCTGATGATTCCGGTCGTCGGGACGCTGATCGTGCGCCACGGCTGGGTCGACGCACTGATCTTCGGTGCCGTGTCTTTCCTAGTTGCGCTCGCGCTGGCGCCTGCGCTGCGCGTCGGCGCGGCGCGGGCCGCGCATACCTCCGACGCCGACGATGCGCCGGGCATGGCCGCGGTGCTGCACGACGCGTTCAGTCAGCGCGCATACTGGCTGCTGACGCTGGGCTTCTTCACTTGCGGCTTCCAGCTCGCGTTCGTGTCGATCCACTTACCGGCGTACCTGATCGACCGCGGCTTCGGCGCGCGTGACGGCATGACCGCGTTGGCACTGATCATGCTCGCCAACGCCTTCGGTATCTACGCCTGCGGCAAGCTCGGCGATTTGTACCGTCCACGCAACGTGCTGACACTGCTGTATCTCGTGCGCTCAGCTATTTTCCTCGGCTTCCTGCTGCTGCCGCTTTCAAGGTCGTCGCTGTATGTGTTTTCGGTGCTGATCGGACTGACCTGGCTGGGCACAGTGCCGTTGACCAATGGCGTGCTCCTGCGACTGCACGGCGCGCGCTACCTGTCGACGCTGTTCGGCTTTGTGTTCGTCGGCCACCAGCTCGGCTCCTTCCTCGGCGCCTGGGTCGGGGGCTACGTCTACGACGTCACCGGCAGCTACACCCCGGTCCGGCGCTGCGGCGCGTGTTCGGCATCGCCGCGCTGATCGGTGCGATCGTGCTGGGCTGGTGGCAGTATTTTCCAATTCAGGTATGAGCCTGAAGCCGGGAAGAGTTGGGTTCTTTGA
>DZBX01000192.1 GCA_022730075.1 Rhodanobacter sp.
TTGACGGCAATGGCCGCACCGGAAGACTGCTGATGAATGCCGTGCTCATGCAGGAAGGGTATCCCCCAGCGGTGATTCGCGCAGAGAACCGGCCCGCCTACTACGAAGCGCTCGATCGCGCCTGCGTGACCAAAGACTATGGTGACATCACGCGCTTGGTGGCGCAGGAAACCCTGCGCTCACTGGACAGCTATCTCGAAGTAATTGAAGGCAGGCAGCCTGGACGAGAACCAGAGCAGGCGCAGCGGCGCATGAAACGACCGGGGCGGACGGGTGTCGAGCGATGATGGAACAAACGCCACGACAAATTAACGTCCGCCAGCGCGAGTATGCGCTAGCGAGCGCCAAATCAGGCGCGGTCCGCTTGGTAACACGAAATATCTTTACATGTACAGCTTGGTTCGGAATCGACCGGCACAACGGCATCGCGTTTCTTTGCCACTTCGATGCGCCGTGGAGTCCAGCAGCGGTTCCCCAAATCGTTAAAGAACTGATGAATATTGCTCCGCCCGATGCTCGATTTGAATCACACGTTGTGAATGGCACATTCTTCGCTTACCTATGGGCAAACCGTACAAGAAGGCGCTTGAAAAGCGAACTCGGGAAGTTGCCCGAGTTCAAGTGCACGTTGAAAGAACATAGTTTTCTGTTCCATCGTGCCCTAAGTTTGGTCGTCGTTTCCGTGGCCAGCAGAAATTGGCGACGCATAGATTACTGTTGGGAGGATAAGTACAAGGAAGCCAAGCCCATAACAAAGGGGATGAGCAAGGCGCCCGGTTCACTTTAGTGCGGCTCACCGATTCACCGCCCCCACCACCCCCACCCCCATCAACCGCGCCCACGCCCGCGTGCTCGCCGCCTGAATCCCCGGCGCTGCGCTCCCCGGCGCCGCCCACCACGCATTGGACTGCGCCACAATCACCGTAGGCCGCTGCCACAGCGCCTCAAGCCACGTCCACGGCTGCACCTGCTCCACGCAAATCGCGGCCCACACGCGCTGCCCGTCCAGATCGAACACCCGTTGCCACCAGGCAGGACGCAGGGTGCGCGGATTCCAAGGCTGCCAGTCACCGCCCAGCAGCAGGCCCGCAGCCTCTGCGACCGGCACCGGATCGGCGTACCCATGCCGGACCTGCACGACCGCATCGCGCGCATCCATCTGCACGCCGAGCAGCCAGACCTGCCCCGGCGGCACCGCTGCAGCGAACTGCGCTCGGGTGCCGTCGTACCAGTCTGGCAGGATGGCTTCAGGAAACACCAGCACCCGCGCCGCAGCCCCCTGGGAGAGACCTGCGGCGATCACCGCTTGATTGTTGGCGATGCCGGCCAGGACATTGCCGTCGTCCGGCTTGATCTGCGTGTGTATGCCAACCCAGCCTTCTGGCAAAGCCGGAGCAAGCCCGATTCCATGCTTGACCACTGCAGCGGCATTCGCCAAGACCGCGCCCACCAGCAGTGAAACCAGCACTCGGCGCGAACCCTCCCCGTCGCGCAAAGCCAGCGGAAGGATGACCGCGAGAGCCAGCATGAGCAGCAAACCGATCCATCCCATCGCCGGGAACAGCACGCCTGCGGCATTCATCGGGGAGAGCCAGCCGATCACGCCCAGCGGGGGCAGGGCGGTCAGCAGCAGCGCGCCCAGCAAGCCGCCGCGCCGGGGCGGCAGCGCCCACGGCAAGGACAACGCCAGCGACGCCCCTGCCCATGCCGCGCAGGCCATCAAGGCGTGATGCTTCCCCCAATAGCCCAACACCGCCGAAACGATCGGCCAGCAGCCCACCGCGTAATAGGCCAGCGCCACCCCGAACCGTCGCCGCGCCGTGCCGCTCCCCGCCACCAACAAGGGAAGGCACAGCGACGCAGTCGGCCCAAGCAGGCTGGAACCGCCCCACAGCCAGGCGCTGCCGGCGGCAGCCGCGGCGAGGATCGGCCATTCACTTGCCAAAGCGCGGCGCATGGTCAGGAGCCGTCAGCTTCTGAATCATCTGCTGCTGCAACTGCACCGTCTGCTCCAACTGGAGCTTGCCTGCCAAGAAACCAACAAACAACGAGAAAGCGATGACCACGCCCAGGATCGCCATCGAGGTCAGCGAAAACAGCTCCCGCAAACCGCTGGTCACCCCTTCTCGCACCGCCGACCTGACCACCCCCTCATCCACCTTCGCGTTCACCGGCCGCGCCGCCGCCTCCTGCAGGCCGCGCAAGCCGACGATCACCGGCGTCAAATCCATCCGCGCCGCATCCGCCTTGCCCGACTCCAGCACCGCCGCCTTCACTGCGGCGAGCACATCCGCCCTCGGCGTGCTGCGCGCCCAGCCCCAGGCAACCAGCGTGACCTGAGGGATGTTGCTTGGGTCATCGACCTCAAACTGGGCGCGCTGCATGATGCCCAGCAGAGAACGAATCTCTTTCCATTCGTCCTCGGCGGGCAGCCGCCCGAGCACATCCATGAACACCTGTTCCGAATTGCTGTAGGCCATCACACCACCTCCACATCCACAGACTCGATCGGCTCCAGCGCCGCCCCGGCCCGTTTGAGCCAGGACTGCAGGGCCAGCCGGTAGCCATACGGCAGCGGCCGACCGTCGATGCCCGAAGCCAGTACCTCATGGAACGGGCGACGCCCGATCATCACCGCGAGCTGGTCGTTCATCTCCGGCAGTTCGGTCTCGACCCAGGCGCCTTCCTCCACCAGACGCTGCCGCAGCGGGTCGGTCTGCCAGAGCACGAACTTGTCCGCCGAGCCGAAGAACAGGTTCTTCACCACGATGCCCGCCTCATAGCGCGCGGGCATATTGCGCAGGCGGTAATCCAGCGCCCGGATGCTCTCCTGAGTGCGGCTGAGCAGCCACACCGGCACCGCATTGGCCTCGCGCAGCACCTCGCCGACGATGTGGATCGACCCGTCGAATGCCCGCGTGCCGATCTGCGCCGGCATATTGATGATGATGCGGTACTCCGCCGTCTGGGCGGCAGCGCCGAGCATGGCCAGCTTCGTGCCCAGATCGATCCAGCCGCTCTCGGTGGAAAGATCGAGCAGCGCCGTGCTGGCGATGCCGCCGCCAGGCCGCAGCCCTCCTTCGCCGCACACGTCCGGGTTGGAGAGATCGGCGTCATAGACCACCAGACGGGGACGCTGCTCCTC
>DZBX01000193.1 GCA_022730075.1 Rhodanobacter sp.
CGGCGCCGACTGCGAATGACCCTCGGGCGCTCAGCTGCGCAGCCCGGTGCCGCGCTTGTGTTGGCGCTGACCGCAGCAGGCGATACCGCCAGCACTGGCCAGTGCCGCCAAAAATACCGCCAACTTTGGCCCAAAACAAGGGAAATCACGGATGCCTTCCGGGAAGTGAAGGCAAGAAAAAGCCCGCTGGAATGCGGGCTTGAAGGTATTTCCGGGATGTTGTAGTTAACTGAATTGGTGGAGGTGGCGGGAGTCGAACCCGCGTCCGAAGGCGTTTGACGTCCGGTACTACATGCTTAGCTCACCGTTGAGTCTCGTTTCCCGGCAGCACGGTGTGCGAGGCGCACCGGGAAACCAGCCCGCTAGATCTAGCCATCGACCGGCAGGCGGCGATCGGCAGCGATCCTGTGATGATGACCCTACATCCACGAGCACAGGCACAAGTGGGTTCGGGGCTAGGCCTTAAGCGGCCAGTGCGTAGACGTCGTCGTTGGCGTCTGTGGTTTTGCCGCTGGATTAACGAGGAAAGCTGCCCCCTCGGCATGCACCAAACCATCTCACTACCCCCGTCGAAGCCGGAACACCCCCGGTTGCGAAAGGTCGAGCCTTGCAAGTATGGGGGGGCGCGGCGATTGCCTCAAGTGCCACGATGCTCGCCGCGCAGCGTGTTCAGGCTGGAGGATTCCTGGCGCGCATCACGCGCTGCTTTTCGCGGTCCCAGTCGCGTTCTTTTTCGCTGGCGCGCTTGTCGTGCTCCTGCTTGCCGCGGGCCAGGCCGATCTCGATCTTGACGTGGCGGCCTTTCCAGTACAGCGCCAGCGGAATCAGCGTGTAGCCCTTGCGCTCGACCTCGCCGATGAGCTTGTCGATCTCCTCGCGGTGCAGCAGCAGCTTGCGCGTGCGCCGGTCATCGGCGACGACGTGCGTCGAGGCGCTGATCAGCGGCGTGATCGAGGCGCCGAACAGGTACAGCTCGCCGCCCTTGATCAGCGCGTAGGCGTCGCCGAAGTTGAGGCGTCCGGCACGCAGTGCCTTGACCTCCCAGCCTTGCAGCGCAAGCCCGGCCTCGTGGCGCTCATCGATGTGGTACTCGTGGCGGGCGCGTTTGTTGAGCGCAATCGTGCCGCCCGTGGCCTTGGCTTTGGGCTTGTTCATGTCCGTACAATGATGGTTTGCCGCAACCGCAACCGACAGGCCGTGACCCGAATCCAGCGCAGCGCGATCGTGCCGTTCAAACCGGCGCAGATGTATGACCTGGTCAACAAGGTCGAAGGATACCCCATGCGTTTCAAGTGGTGCGCGGACGCGCACGTGCTCGAGCGCGGCGAGGGCTACCAGGTCGCGCGGCTGGACTTGCGATTTGCCGGCATGGTGCAGAGCTTCACCACGCGCAACCTGCAGTCGCCGCCCGGGCGATTGCAGATGCAGTTGATCGAAGGGCCGCTGCAGGCGCTGGATGGCATCTTCAGTTTCACGCCGCTGGGCGAGGCCGGTTGCCGCGTCGGGCTGGATCTGGGCTTTGCCTTCGCCGGACGCCTGTGGGGCCCGGCGCTGCGCCTGGGTTTTCAGGGTCTGGCCGATCGTCTGGTCGATGATTTTTGTGCCGAGGCGCGCCGCGCCTATGCCTGAGCGCGATCTGGCGGTGGACGTGGTGTTCGTGCCGTGCGTGGGCGATGCTTTCGTGCGGCATTTGCTGTTGCCACCCGGCAGTTGCGTGCGCGATGCGATCGCGCGCAGCGGCCTGGAGGCGGCGCATCCCGAGGCTGCCTGGCAACAGTCGGGCAACCTCGGCATCTTCGGGCGCGCGGTGGCGCCGGAGTGCTGTCTGCGCGATGGCGATCAAGTGGAGGTGTACCGCGCGTTGACACTGACGCCCATGCAGGCGCGCCGCCTGCGCGCGGCACGGCGCTGAAGCGGAAGCGACTCAGCCGCCGCCGGATTGCTTGTCAGCGCCGGGACTGGCGTTCTTCGGTGCGCTGGGAATGTAGTCGCCCTGGAATGCCTTGCTGGCCTTGAGCATGTCCTGCGGCGTCTCGGCGAAGAAATTGCCTTCAGTACGCACCAGGGTGTCGTTCTTGAAGATCAGCGTGAGCTTGCGCTCCTGGATCTTCTCGCCGCGGTGCTGGAACGTGGACACGTAATCCCAGCGACTGCCGTCGAACGGCGAGACCACCGAGGGCGCGCCCAGCAGCGTGATCACTTGGCGCTTGGTCATGCCGGGCTTGAGTTCGCTGACCTTGGCCTGCTGCATCAGATTGCCCTGCTGCACGTCCGGCTTGTAGAGGATCGCGCAGCCGCCCAGCCCGAAACTGGTTGCGAGCGCAATGCCCCAGATGATGACCCGCGTACGATTGATGGTTTGCATGCACTCTGCGCCAGCGTTCAAAGTGCCGGATGATACACTGCCGCGTAATCCGATCGGAGAACCCCGCCGTGGATCAATCGCAGGAACTGCGCCGCGTCGGCCTGAAGGTCACGCACCCGCGCGTGCGCATTCTCACCATCCTGCAAGCTGGCCACCCGCGCCACCTCACCGCCGAGGATATCTACCGGCATCTGGTCGAGCACAGTGAGGATATCGGTCTCGCCACGGTCTATCGCGTGCTCACGCAGTTCGAGGCCGCAGGCATCGTCAGCAAGCACCATTTCGAGAGCGGGCAGGCGGTGTTCGAGCTCAACCGCGGCAGCCACCACGATCACATGATCGATCTGGACAGCGGCAAGGTGATCGAGTTCGTCGATGAGGAGATCGAGCGCCTGCAGCGCGCCATTGCGCAGCGTCACGGCTACGACCTCGAGGATCACAGCCTGGTGTTGTACGTGCGCTCGCGACGCACGCAGCGGCAACGCTGATAGCGCTGCCCGTGCATGTCGGGCGCCGGCTTCGGCAAAAACGCGGGTGGCATTCCTTCACCACCCGCGAGCCCGGCTCCCCAAGCCAGGCGGTTCGCCGCGATCATCCTGACCTGCGGCGCGCAACGGCGATCCATGGCCGCGCAACGGGTTCACCACCCGCTTGGCAATTGCCGCCCCATACGGCGCTTGCCGCCGTCACACTCCGGTGGCGGCACCCCAAACATGAAACGAAAGTAAACGCGACGCCAAGGCCATGGCAATCGGAAAGATTCCTAG
>DZBX01000058.1 GCA_022730075.1 Rhodanobacter sp.
GATCTTGCGCTGCGTGCGCTGCGGCTTCGGACTGCGCCGCCCACATCTCGGCATAGACGCCGCCGTGCGCCAGCAGGGTGGCATGCGTGCCGCGCTCGACGATGACGCCCTCGCGCAACACCAGGATCTCGTCGGCATCGGTGACCGTGGACAGCCGGTGCGCGATCACCAGCGTGGTGCGATCGCGCGCCGCCAGACGCAACGCGATGCCGATCTCCTGCTCGGTGGCGCTGTCCAGTGCGCTGGTCGCCTCGTCGAGGATCAGCAGGCGCGGATTCTTGAGGATGGTGCGCGCGATGGCCACGCGCTGCTTTTCGCCGCCGGAGAGTTTCAGCCCGCGCTCGCCCACGCGCGTGTCGTAGCCCTCGGGCAGGCGCACGACGAAATCGTGGATCTGCGCCAGCCGCGCCGCCTGTTCGATCTCGGCGTCGCTGGCGCCGGGGCGGCCGTAGCCGATGTTGTAGCGGATGCTGTCGTTGAACAGCACGGTGTCCTGCGGCACCACGCCGATCGCCGCGCGCAAGGATGCCTGGGTGAGCTCGCGCACGTCGCTGCCGTCCACGCGCACCGCGCCGGAGGTCACATCGTAGAAACGGAACAGCAGCCGCGAGATCGTCGATTTGCCCGACCCGGTCGGCCCGACCAGGGCCACCTTGCGCCCCGGCGCCACGCGGAACGAAACCCCGTGCAGGATCTCGCGCGCGGCGTCGTAGCCGAAATGCACATCGGCGAACTCCAGCGCCAGCGGCGCGCCCTGCGCCGCCAGCATGCGCGCGTCGGGGCGGTCCGCGACTTCCTGCGGCCGGCGCAGCAGCGCGAACATCTGCTCCATGTCCACCAGCGCCTGCTTGAACTCGCGATACACGAAACCGAGGAAATTCAGCGGCTGGTAGAGCTGGATCAGATAGGTGTTGACCAGCACGAACTGACCCACGTCCAGCTTGCCGGCCGCCACGCCGCGCGCGGCCATCAGCATGATCACGCCCAGGCCCACCGCGATGATCGTGGCCTGGCCCAGGTTGAGCATGTTCAGCGTCACTTGCGAGCGCACCGCGGCGTGCTCGTAGGCGGCCAGCGAGCCATCGAAGCGCCGGCTTTCGTGCGCCTCGTTGCCGAAATACTTGACCGTCTCGTAGTTGAGCAGGCTGTCGATGGCGTGCGTCTGCGCGGTGTTGTCGGTCTCGTTCATGCGCCGGCGGAACTTGAGCCGCCAGGCGGTGAAGGCGAAGGTGAAGGCCATGTAGCCGGCCACCGCCAGCAGCGTGACCAGCGCATAGCGCCAGTTGAACAGGTGCCAGAGGATGCCGACCGTCAGCAGCAATTGCAGCAGCGTCGGCAGCACGTTGAAGGTGGCCAGCCGCAACACGGTCTGGATGCCGGTGGTGCCGCGCAGGATCAGGCGCGACAGGCTGCCGGTCTGCCGGTCCAGGTGGAAGCGCAGCGACAGCGCGTGCAGGTGTTCGAACGTCTCGCGCCCGACCACGCGCGCGGCGCGCTGCTGGGTGGCGGCGAACAGCGCATCGCGCAGCGCCTCGAACAAGGCCGAGAGTATGCGCAACCCGGCATAGGCGATGATCAGCGCCACCGGCACCAGCAGCACCGCGTTGCGCGCGGACAGCGCGTTGACCGCGCGCGCGTAGTAGATCGGCACGATGACGGTCGCCACCTTGGCCGCGACCAGGCACACGGCGGCGAACACGAACTGGGCGCGCAGCCGGGGTTCGCCCTTGGGCCAGAGATAGGGCAGCAGGGCCTTCGCCAGCGCCCAGGAGTGATCCGATTCCGCCAGTTTGACCGAATGCGCCACGTCTAGTCGGCCAGCGCGCGGCGCACGACCTGCTCGACCATGACATCCAGCGCGCCCTCGGCGCTGAGCAGGTGCAGCTCGGGGGCTTCCGGTG
The DNA here is from genome assembly GCA_022730075.1 of Rhodanobacter sp. Lineage (GTDB taxonomy): Bacteria > Pseudomonadota > Gammaproteobacteria > Xanthomonadales > Rhodanobacteraceae > Metallibacterium. The sequence goes on from DZBX01000058.1 coordinate 1,902, forward strand.
GCTCGTACGGCGAATCGACACCGGTGAAATTGCGCAGCTCGCCGGCGCGCGCCTTGGCATACAGGCCTTTCACGTCGCGCGCCTCGCACACCGCCAGCGGCGCGTCGACGAAGACCTCGACGAACTCGTCCGCGCCGAAACGTTCGCGCGCCATGCGCCGCTCGGCGCGGAACGGCGAGATGAAGGCCACCAGCACGATCAGCCCGGCATCGACCATCAGCCGCGCCACCTCGGCCACGCGGCGGATGTTTTCGACGCGATCCTCGGCGGTGAAGCCGAGGTCGCGGTTGAGCCCGTGGCGCACATTGTCGCCGTCCAGCAGATAGGTGCGATGGCCGAGCGCGAACAGGCGTTTTTCCACGGCATTGGCCAGCGTCGACTTGCCCGAGCCGGACAAGCCGGTGAACCACAGGCAGCGTGGCCGCTGGCCGTTCTGCGCGGCGCGCGCGGCGCGGTCCACATCCACGTGCTGCCAGTGGATGTTGCCGGCGCGGCGCAGGGCGAAATCGATCATGCCGGCGCCGACACTGGCGTTGCTGATGCGGTCGATCAGCACGAAGCCGCCCAGCGTACGATTGTGCGCATACGGCGCGAACGCCAGCGCGTGATCCAGACTGAGCTGGCAGTAACCGACCTCGTTGAGCCGCAGGGTGCGCGCCGGCACGGCCTCCTGCGTGTCGACATCGATCTTGTGGCGGATCTCGGTGACCTGCGCCAGCGCGCTGGCGCTGCCCAGGCGCAACGCGTAGGGACGCCCGGGCAGCAGCGGCGCCTCGCCCATCCACAGCAAATGACAGGCGAACTGGTCGGCGATCTCGGGCGGCGCGCTGGCGGCGGCGATCACGTCGCCGCGCGCGATGTCGAAGTCCTCGGCCAGGGTCACGGTGACCGCGGCGCCGGCTGCGGCCTGCGCCACGTCGCGCCCGGCGTCGAGCACGCGCGCCACCGTGGCGCGCAGTCCCGCCGGCCACACGCCGACGGCATCGCCCACGCCGATGCGCCCCGCGGCCAGGGTGCCGCAATAGCCGCGGAACTCCGCGTGCGGGCGGTTGACCCACTGCACCGGCAGGCACAGCGGCGCGGCGGCAGCGGTGGCCTCGACCTGCGGCTGCGCCGCGTGCAGCGCCTCGAGCAGGCTGGGGCCGTGGTACCAGGGCATGCGCGCGCTGCGCTGCACGAGGTTGTCGCCGTGCACCGCCGCCAGCGGAATCGCCGTGACCCGGGTGATGCCGAGGCGCGCGGCCAGCGTGGCGTATTCGCGCGCGATCGCCTCGAACCGCGCTGCGGCGTAGTCCACGCGGTCCATCTTGTTGACCGCCAGGATCACCTCGCGGATGCCCATCAGCGCGCAGATGTAGCTGTGCCGGCGCGTCTGCCGCAGCAGGCCCTTGCCGGCATCCACCAGCACCACGGCCAAATCGGCGGTGGACGCGCCGGTGGCCATGTTGCGCGTGTACTGCTCGTGCCCGGGGCAGTCGGCGATGATGAAGGCGCGCGCCGGCGTGGCGAAGTAGCGGTAGGCCACGTCGATGGTGATGCCCTGCTCGCGCTCGGCCTCGAGGCCATCGAGCAGCAGCGCGTAATCCAGCGCCGCGCCCTGCGTGCCGAAACGCTGGCTGTCGCGCGCCAGTTGCTCGAGCACGTCCTCGGGCACCGCGCCGGTGTCGGCCATCAGGCGCCCGATCAGCGTGCTCTTGCCGTCGTCCACGCTGCCGCAGGTGATCAGGCGCAGCAGGTCCGGGGATGCAGGCGCGGCCATCAGAAATGCCCCTCGCGTTTCTTCTGCTCCAGCGAGGTGCCGGCGGTCGCATCCAGCACGCGCCCGGCGCGCTCGGAGCGGCGGCTGGTCTGCATCTCGGCGATGATCGCGTCCAGCGTGTCGGCCGCGGATTCGCTGGCGACCGTCAGCGGATAGCAGCCCAGCGAACGAAAACGCACGCGCTTGCGCATGGGCTGCTCGCCAGGCCGCAGCGGCAGGCGCGCGTCGTCGACCATGATCAGCGCGCCGTCGCGCTCGACCACCGGGCGCAGCGCGGCGAAGTACAGCGGCACCACCTCGATGCCCTCGCGGCGGATGTAGCGCCACACGTCCAGCTCGGTCCAGTTGGACAGCGGAAACACGCGCAGGCTCTCGCCCGGCGCGATGCGCGTGTTGTACACGTTCCACAATTCCGGGCGCTGCTGGCGCGGATCCCAGCGCTGCTGCGCGTTGCGCAGCGAGAAGATGCGCTCCTTGGCGCGCGATTTCTCCTCGTCGCGGCGCGCGCCGCCGATGGCCGCGTCAAAGCCGTGCTGCTCCAGCGCCTGCTTCAGCGCCTGCACCTTCATCACGTCCACGTGCACGCTGGCGCCGTGGCTGATCGGGCCGATGCCCTGGCGCACGCCGTCCTCGTTGACGTGCACGAGCATGCGCACATCCGGCGCGGCGGCGACGCGGTCACGGAACGCGATCATCTCGCGGAATTTCCAGCCGGTATCCACATGCAGCAGCGGCATGGGCAGCGGCGCCGGCGCGAAGGCCTTGCGCGCCAGGTGCAGCAGTACCGAGGAATCCTTGCCGATCGAATACATCAGCACCGGCTGGCGCGAACACGCCATGGTTTCGCGCAGGATATGCAGGGACTCGGCTTCGAGCCGATCGAGCAGATCCATCAGCCGGAGCGCCCGTACTTGTCTTCGAAGCGCACGATGTCGTCCTCGCCCAGATAACCGCCGGACTGCACCTCGATCAGTTCCAGCGGCAGCTTGCCGGGGTTCTCCAGGCGGTGCACGGTACCCAGCGGAATGAACGTGCTCTGGTTCTCGCCGAGCAGGAACACCTCCTCGCCGCGGGTCACGCGCGCGGTGCCGCTGACCACGATCCAGTGCTCGGCGCGGTGGTGGTGCATCTGCAGCGACAGCGTGGCGCCGGGCTTGACGGTGATGCGCTTGACCTGGAAGCGCGCCTCGGCGTCGATCGAGTCATACGCACCCCAGGGGCGGTACACCTTGCGGTGCCAGGTGGCCTCGCTGCGCGCGCCCTGCTTGAGTTGCTGCGCGATCTGCTTGACCTCCTGCACGCGCTCCTTGCGCGCCACCAGCACGGCGTCGTCGGTATCCACCACCACCACGTCATCCAGCCCGACCAGCGCGATCAGGCGCTTGTCGCTCCACGCGTAGGTGTCGCGACAGTCCAGCGCCAGCACGTCGCCGCGCTGCGCGTTGCCGTGCGCGTCGCGCTCGGCAACCTGCCACAGCGCCGACCACGAACCGACGTCGCTCCAGCCGATGTCCACCGGCAGCACCGCGGCATCGGCGGTTTTTTCCATCACCGCGTAATCGATCGAATCGGCCGGACAGGCCTGGAACGCGGCTGCGTCCAGGCGCAGGAAATCGCTGTCGCGCCGTCCCGCATCCAGCGCCGCGCGGCAGGCGGCGAGCATGGCCGGCTGCTGGCGCTGCAGTTCGTCCAGATAGCGCTGCGCGCCGAACAGGAACATGCCGCTGTTCCAGTAATGATCACCCGCGGCCAGATACTCGGCGGCACGCGCGGCGTCGGGTTTCTCGACGAAACGCGCGACCGCGCGCACGCCTTCGCCTGGCGCCGCCTTGATGTAGCCGTAGCCGGTTTCCGGCGTTTGCGGCAGCACGCCGAAGGTCACCAGCTTGCCGGCCTGCGCGGCGGGCACGGCGCTGCGCACCGCGGCGCGGAAGCCGGCTGCGTCGGCTACGACGTGATCGGTGGGCAGCACCAGCAGCAGGGCATCGCCGCCGTGCTGGCGCAGCGCCTCCAGCGCGGCCACGGCGATCGCCGGCGCGGTATTGCGTCCGACCGGCTCGAGCAGCAGTGCGGCCGGCGTGCAGCCGACCTCGCGCAACTGCTCGGCGACCATGAAGCGGTGCTCCTCGTTGGCCACCGCCAGCGCCGGCGCCACGTCCAGCCCGGTCAGACGCAGCCAGGTTTCCTGCAGCAGCGAGTGCGCGCCGGTCAGCGCCAGGAACTGCTTGGGATAGGCCTCGCGCGACAGCGGCCACAGGCGCGTGCCGGAACCACCGGACAGCAATACGGGAACCAGTTTCATGTCAGCCGACCCCGTCGACAAGGGACACATTGCGGCCCGCGAGTGTACCCGCACCACGCGCGCCGACGCAGCGCGCCGCCGCCGCCGCGGCGAAACCGCCTACAATCGCGCTTCGTCCCGACACGCCCTGCCCGCGCATGAAAACCCTGCTGATCTACGACCGCCCGGTACCGCTCAACCGCGAGCTGCACCGCCACTGGCGCCTGCGCGCCAACGAGCATTTCCATCACGTCGCCGCGCTGAATGCGCTGCCGCTGGTCGGCTTCGAATTCGCCCTGGCCGCGCGCGATTATCCGGTCGTGTTCGCCGGCGAGAGCGCCGCGCAGGCGCTGCCGGTGGCGCTGGTCGGATTGCGCGCCGACGAGAACCTGCACGTCGATGCCGAGGGCCGCTGGAGCGAGTGCTACATCCCCGCCTTCGTGCGCCGTTATCCCTACGCGCTGGCCGCCGACGGCGAGCGCTTCCAGGTCGTGCTCGACGAGGCCTGGCCGGGTTTCAACACCGAGGAAGGCGATCCGCTGTTCGACAGCGAGGGCAACGAGAGCGAATCGCTCAAGCGCACGCTGGGCTTCCTCGAGGAATACCAGGGCCACATCCGCACCACGCAGGCGTTCGTGGGCGAGCTCAATCGCCTCGGCCTGCTCGAATCCAAGCAACTGCAGCGCGCCGCCGGCGACGGCGATGGCGAACCGGCGCCGGTGCTGACCGGGCTATGGATGGTCAACGAGGACAAGCTCAAGGCCCTGCCGGCGGAGCAGGCGCAGGCGCTGCTGAAAAACGGTGCGCTGGGCTGGATCTACGCGCACCTGCTGTCGCTGGTCAATCTCGATCGCCTCGGCGCGCGCCTGGCGCAGCGCAGCGCGACCGAGGCGTCCGCCGCCTGAGCCCGCGCGCGCCGCGCCTGCCCTCGCCACACGCCACGCCCGGCATGCACTGCGCCTACTTCGACACCGCGCGCTGCCGCTCGTGCACGTGGCTGCCGCTGCCCTACGCGCAACAGCTGGCGGCCAAGCAGCAGGCCGCGCGGCACGCGCTGGGCGATGACCCCGGCGTGCACTGGCTGCAGCCGCTGGCCAGTGCCGAAAGCGGCTTCCGCAACCGCGCCAAGATGGTGGTCGGCGGCAGCATCGAGGCGCCGCTGCTGGGCCTGCTGGATGCGCACGGCGCCGGCGTCGATCTCGAGGATTGCGCGTTGTACCCGCAGGCATTGCGCGCCGCCTTCGCGCCACTGCGGCGGCTGATCAGCGCCGCGCGCATCGCACCCTACGACGTGCCCGCGCGCCGCGGCGAGCTGAAGTTCGTGCTGGTCACCCTGGCCGAGGATTCGGGCGCGCTGATGATCCGCTTCGTGCTGCGCTCGCGCGAGGCGCTGGGGCGCCTGCGCCAGCACCTGCCGCAATTGCAGGCCGAACTGCCGCAGGCGCGCGTGCTCAGCGCCAACCTGCAACCCGTGCACCAGGCGCTGCTGGAAGGCGCCGAGGAAATCCTGCTCGGCGCGCAGGATGCGCTGCCGCTGCGCAGCAACGGGCTGACCCTGTGGGTGGGCCCGCAGGCCTTCGCGCAAACCAACACGCCGCTGGCCGCGGCGCTGTACCGGCAGGCACGCGCCTGGGTGCAGGAACTCGATCCGCCGGCGCTGCTGGATCTGTACTGCGGCGCGGGCGGCTTCGCCCTGCACTGCGCCGATGGCCGGCGCGACGTGCTCGGCATCGAAAGCAGCGCCGCGGCGGTGGCGCTGGCGCGACGCGCGGCGCATGACAACGCCTTGGCGCGCATCGAGTTCGCGGCGCTGGACGCCGCGCAAGGCGCCGCGGCGCTGACCGCGTTACCGCCGCTGGTCATCGTCAATCCACCGCGGCGCGGGCTGGGCGCGGAACTGTGCGCCACGCTGCAGGCCTCGGCCGCGCGCTGGCTGATCTATTCGAGCTGCAACGCCGATACGCTGGCGCGCGACCTGGCCGCCCTGCCCGGCTTCCGCGCGCGCCGCGCGCAGGTGCTGGATCTGTTTCCGCACACCGCGCATTACGAGCTGTTGTGCCTGCTCGAGCGCGCGGCATGAGCGCGCCAGGCCTGCGCACGCCGCGCTACTGGGCGCTGCCGCTGCTGCTGAGCCTGCTGTGCGCGCTGCTGCAGGCGTTGCACTCGGCACCACTGCTGCAGTACCAGCGCGGCGCCATCCTGCACGGTCAGTACTGGCGCCTGCTGAGCGGCAATTTCGTGCACCTGGGCTGGGGTCATCTGGCGCACGACCTGGTCGGCCTGTGGCTGATCTGGGTCTTGTTCGGCCAGTTGCTGTCCACGCGCGCCTGGCTCGCGCTGCTGCTGTGGGACGGTCTGGCCATCGGCCTCGGCCTGCTCGCCTGCAGCCCGACGGTGCACTGGTACGTGGGCATCTCGGCGATCCTGTACGGCATGTTCACCGTCGGCTGCCTGGCCAGCCTGCGCGCGCGACCGTGGTATGCCGGCCTGCTGCTGGCCGGGATGCTGGCGCTGATCGCGTGGAGCAACCTGCACGGCCCGCTGCCTGCCGAAGACTGGGGCATGGATGGCCCGGTCCTGCCGATCGCACATCTGTATGGCGCGATCGGCGGCGCACTGTTTATGCTAGCCCGCTGGAGCCGAAGCAGCCGGCGCGCCGCGCCGCACGCGGGGACACGATGAACACTCAGCGCATCACCATGCAGATGCCGCGCCTGATCGCGGTGCTGGCCGTGCTGTTGCTGTTGCTGGCCGGCTGGAACGTGTGGCGCCTGGGCATGCTGATCCGCGCCACGCGCGCCGCCGCCGCGCAGGCCATGGGCGAATTCGGCACGATGCCGGCGCTGAGCCCGCAACAGGCCTGGCAACGCCTGCTGGCCGCGCCCCTGTTCGGCGCGCCGCTGGCGGGCCGCGTGCCGCCCACCACGCTGCCGCTGAAGCTGCAAGGCGTATGGGCCGACAGCGACGGGCGCGGTTACGCCATCATCGCCGCCGACAACAGCCCGGCCAAGGTCTACGCGCAGGGCGCGGCGCTGCCCTACGGCGCCAGCCTGCGCAAGGTGCTGGCCGCCGGCGTGTTGCTGAACACCGCGGCCGGCACGCAGAGCCTGGCTCTGATCAAGCACGGCGCCGGCAGCGCGCCCGACACCGCGGCCGCGACCCCGGCGCCGATGCCGCAAGCGGCAGCCCAGCACCCGGTCACGCTGGCCTACGCGCCACACCCACCACGCCCGCTGATGCCGCAGGGCGCGGCCAACGGTGCGCCACTGCAATTGGGCGACATCGCCCGCGGCACGCCGATCGAACGCGACGGCCATCAGGCCGGTTACGTGCTCAGCCCCGGCGCCGACGGGCCGGCGTTCGCCCGGCTCGGCCTGCGTCCCGGCGACGTGCTGCTGAGCATCGACGGCCAGCCGCTGGGCGATGCCGCGCTGAGCGGCCAGCAATGGCGCGACGCGCTGCTGCGCGGCAACGCGCAGATCGTCGTCGAACGCAACGGCCAGACGATCAACCTCAGCCCGCAGCCCAGACTGCGATGACCCGCTGCAATGAACCGGCCGCGATGAAGCGCAACCCGCGCGCAACACCCATCACCCGACCACGCCCGGCGCCGGCCGGCGCGTGCCGGCCTGCTACGCTCCAGCCACGTTGCGATCGCGAGTCGACATGAAGCACACCCCGCCCCTGATCCCGCGCCTGCTGCTGTGCGTGCCCGGCCTGCTGCTGTCCGGCTACGCGAGCGCGCGCCAGGATGCGGCACCACCGCCGCCCGCCGCGTCCGCCGCCGCGCAGGATGTCACCCTCAACCTGCGCAACGTCGACATCCGCACCCTGATCGACACCGTGTCCAAGGCCACCGGCATCAACTTCGTGGTCGATCCGCGCGTGCGCGGCGATGTCACCGTGATCTCGTCCACGCCGATGGACCGCGACGCGCTGTACCAGGTGTTCCTGTCGGTGCTGGAGGTCTACGGCTATGCCGCGGTGCCCGCCGGCCCGGTGGTCAAGATCGTGCCCTCGATCAACGCGCGCCAGACCCTGCAACTGCACGGCCACGGCGAGGCGCTGATCACCCGCGTGATCCACGTCAGCACCGTGCCGGTGATGCAGTTGCTGCCGCTGCTGCGTCCGCTGCTGCCGCCGCAGGCGGTGCTCTCGGCCTATGCGCCCGGCAACGTGCTGATCGTCACCGACCGCGCCGACAACGTCGCGCGCATCGTCGAGCTGGTGCGGCAACTGGACAACCCGACCAACGGCGGCGTCAGCATCGTGCAGCTCAAGCACGCCTCGGCCGAGCAGGTGGCGCGCACGCTGGAGGCGCTGCAGGGCGGCGCGGCAGCCGGCGAAGGCAGCATGCCGCCGGTGCGCGTGGTCGCCGATGCGCGCAGCAACAGCATCCTCATCGCCGGCGATCCGGCGGCGCAGGCGCGCATGCGCGCGCTGATCCAGCAGCTCGATGTGCCCCTGCCCGCGGCCGGCAACTCGCAGGTGGTGTTCCTGCGCTACGCCAAGGCCGAGGACATGGCCAAGCTGCTGCAGCAGGTCGTGCAGACGCAGGAGAAGACCTCGGAGAAAGCCAAGTCCGCGCCCGAGTCGCCGGTCAACATCCAGGCCGATGTCACCAACAACGCGCTGATCATCACCGGCCCGCCGGACCGCGTGCGCGACCTGCAGAAACTGGTGCGCCAGCTCGACGTGCGGCCCAAGGAAGTGCTGATCGACGCGATCATCGCCGAGGTTTCGGGCGATCTCTCCAAGCAGCTCGGCGCGCAGATCGCGGTGCTGCCCACCACGGGCTCGACGAACTATCCGGTCGCCGTGAGCAATTTCACCAACGGCGCGCTGCCGCTGGCGACCATCGCCGGCGGGCCCAGCGCGGTCGGTCAGGCGCTGGCCGCGGCGCCCGGGGTTTTCCTCGGCTTCGGCAGCCGCAGCGGACAGACGCGCTACGGCCTGCTGCTCAACGCGCTGCAATCCAACTCGGCCACCAACATCCTGTCCACGCCCAGCCTGCTGACGCTGGACAACAAGCAGGCCGAGATCGCCGTGGGTCAGGAAGTGCCCTTCGTCACCGGCAGTTACAGCACCACGCTCAACCAGGGCGGCGGCGGCACCGTCGGCAGCCCCTTCCAGACCATCAATCGCAAGAAGGTGGGCATCGACCTGAAGGTCACGCCGCAGATCAACGAGGGCAACAGCGTGCGCCTGAAGCTCGACCTCACCGTGTCCAGCATCGCGCCCTCGATCAGCGGCGCCGCCGACCTGATCACCAACAATCGCCAGATCAAGACCGTGGTGATCACCGACAACGATTCGATCATCGTGCTGGGCGGGCTGATCCAGGACAGCTACACCGATTCGGTGCAGAAGGTGCCGTTGCTGGGCAGCATCCCGATCCTCGGGCGGCTGTTCACCTCGACCTCGCGCCAGTTGCAAAAACAGAACCTGATGATCTTCCTGCACCCGGTGATCGTGGACACGCAGAGCGAGGCCGATGCCTGGACCGCGGAGAAGTACCGCATCCTGCGCGAGCAGTCGGCGCGCAGCAAGAACTCGCGTGAGTCCTTGCAGCAGCAACCGCTGCCCGCGCAGCTGCGCCAGTTCGTGCCGGCGCCGGCCAGCAGCGGCGCGGCACCCGCCACGGCGGCGAGCGTGGCGCCGGCGGCGGCCGCCAGCGTCGGCGCGCGCAACACGCCAGCGCTCACACCCGCGCCCGCCAGCAGCGCCCCGAGCCGCGCGCGCAGCACGCACGGCGGCTGAGCCATGCGCGCCGGCACACCCAGCGCCCAGCCCGCGGCGGCCGCGCCGATCACGCCGCCCGCCCTGCCCGGCTACGCCTGGGCCAAGCGCCACGGCATGCTGGTGAGCATGGACGGCGCGCACGCGCTGGTGCGCCATCGCGGCACGCCCGCGCCGCAGGCGTTGAGCGAACTGGCGCGCGTGCTGGGTTGCGCGCTGCGGCTCGAGCCACTGTCCGACGCCGAGTTCGCGCGCGCGCTGGCGGCGGCCTATGGCGACAACGCCGGCGGCGGCGCGCAGGCCACCATGGAAGACCTCGGCGATGGCCTCGACCTCGCCGCCATCGCCTCGTCGCTGCCCGAACCGGAAGACCTGCTGGAGAGCCAGGACGACGCGCCGATCATCCGCCTGATCAACGCCATCCTCGCGCAGGCGGTGCGCGAGGGCGCCTCCGACGTGCACCTGGAATCCTTCGAGACGCGCCTGTCGGTGCGCCTGCGCGTGGACGGCATGCTGCGCGAGATCCTCGAGCCGCCGCGCGCGCTGGCCGGCACGCTGGTGTCGCGCATCAAGGTCATGGCGCGGCTGGACATCGCCGAGAAACGCCTGCCGCAGGACGGCCGCATCAGCCTGCGCATCGCCGGGCGCCCGGTCGACGTGCGCGTGTCCACGCTGCCCTCGGGCTACGGCGAGCGCGTGGTGCTGCGCCTGCTCGACCGCCAGGCCGGGCGCCTGGACCTGGGCGGCCTCGGCGTGGCGCCGGCCACGCGCGAACGCTTCACCGCGCTGATCCGCGAGCCGCACGGCATCCTGCTGATCACCGGGCCCACCGGCTCGGGCAAGACCACCTCGCTGTACGCGCTGCTGACCGAGCTCAACGAGCGCAAGCGCAACATCCTCACCGTCGAGGATCCGATCGAATATTTCCTCGACGGCATCGGCCAGACCCAGGTCAACCCGAAGATCGACCTCGACTTCGCGCGCGGCCTGCGCGCCATCCTGCGCCAGGACCCGGACGTGGTGATGGTCGGCGAGATCCGCGATCTGGAAACCGCCGAGATCGCCGTGCAGGCCAGCCTCACCGGCCACCTAGTGCTGTCCACGCTGCACACCAACACCGCGATCGGCGCGATCACGCGCCTGCGCGACATGGGCGTCGAACCCTACCTGCTGGCCACCAGCCTGATCGGCGTCGCCGCGCAGCGTCTGCTGCGCCTGCTGTGCCCGCACTGCAAGCGCCGCGCCAGCGCCACCCCCGGCGAATGCGCGCAGCTCGGCCTGGCGCCCAGCGCGCCGCCCGCGTTATGCCATCCGGTCGGCTGCGAGCGCTGCCACGGCAATGGCTACATCGGCCGCAGCGGCATCTACGAGGTCGACCCGATCGACGCCACGCTGGCGCGCATGATCCACGACGGCGCCGCCGACGCCGACATGGAGCGCCACGCGCGCAGCCTCGGCCCCGGCATCCGCAGCGACGGCCTGCAGCGCGTGCTGGCCGGCGACACCTCGCTGGAAGAGCTGCTGCGCGTCACCCGCAGCGGCGGCTAGCGCGCATGCCCGCCTTCGAATTCGTCGCCCTCGATGCCGCCGGCAAGCGCCAGCGCGGCATGCTCGAGGGCGACACCGCGCGCCAGGTGCGGCAGAGCCTGCGCGAAAGCGGCCTCAGCCCACTCAGCGTCGAGGCCGTGGCCGAGGGCACCGGCGCGCCGCGGCGCGGGCGCCGGCGCACGCGCCTGCCCGCCGACGAACTGGCCCTGTTCACGCGCCAGCTCGCCACCCTGCTGATCACCGGCGCGCCGCTGGCCGAGGCGCTGGGCACCGCGCTGCGCCAGGCGCGCAAGCCGCGCGTGCAGCGCGTGCTCAGCGGCGTGCGCGCGCGCGTGGTCGAGGGCCGCGGCATGGCCGCGGGCATGGCCGATTTCCCCGCCGTGTTCGACGACGTGTTCCGCGCCACCGTGGCCGCCGGCGAGCAATCCGGCAAGCTCGATGCCGTGCTGGCGCGGCTGGCCGACTACACCGAATCGCGCCAGGCGCTGCAGCAGCGCGTGCAGCAGGCGCTGATCTACCCCAGCTTCCTGGTGATCATGGCCTTCGGCATCCTCGCCGGCCTGCTCGGCTACGTGGTGCCCAAGATCGTGCAGGTGTTCACCACCATGCACGCGCAACTGCCGCTGCTGACGCGCGTGCTGATCGACATCAGCGGCTTCCTGCGCGGCTGGTGGCCGCTGCTGCTGCTCGCATTGATCGCGCTGGTGCTGGGCGTGCGCGCACTGCTGCGTCGCCCCGTCCCGCTGCAGGCGTGGCAGCGTTTCCTGCTGCGCCTGCCGTTCTTCGGGCGCCTGGTGCGCGGCCTGGAAACCGCGCGTTTCGCGCGCACGCTGAGCATCCTCACCGCCAGCGGCGTGCCCATCCTCGAAGGCCTCGGCATCGCCCAGCAGGTGGTGCACAACCTGCCCATGCGCGCCGCGCTGGCCGAGGCCACGGTGCGCGTGCGCGAAGGTTCCGGCATCGCCGCCGCGCTGGAACGCAGCGGCTACTTCCCGCCGATGGCCGTGTACCTGATCGCCAGCGGCGAAGGCGGCGGCCAGCTCGAGGCCATGCTCGAGCGCGCCGCGCAACAGCAGGAGCGCGAGGCCCAGGGCCTCATCAGCACCGCGCTGGCGCTGTTCGAGCCGATGACCATCGTGTTCATGGGCCTGATCGTGTTCATCATCGTGCTCGCCATCCTGCTGCCGATCTTCAGGCTCGATCAACTGGTGCAGTGAGGCGCACGGCACCGCCACGCCCAGATCCTTCGGGCTGCGCCCTCAGGATGACAACCAAAAGCCTTTGTCATCC
>DZBX01000194.1 GCA_022730075.1 Rhodanobacter sp.
GCGCAAGAACCATCGTTCACGCGCGATGTCGCGTTCACGCGCGTGCGATGTCGCGCCCGTGCCAAGGCGGCACAACAACGTAATGAATGCCCATGCCAAGTCCCGTGACTGAACTTCCCGATCCGCGCCAGGCGCGCGTGTTCCGCTTCACCGGTTGCGATTACGCAGCGGGCGAGGCGCGCCTGCGTTACGCCTTCGACGAGGGTCCGGCGCTGGTCGAGCGCATCCGCTTTCCCGCTGCGCCGGCCCTGGCTGGCGCGCGCGCGGACAGCTTCCAACGCGCGCTGCGTCTGCTGCACCTGCTCGCCGGGGTCAGCTACTACAAGGCCGGGGTCGCGCCGGAGTTGCGCATCGATGGCGCGGGCGTGGATGCCGCCACGCTGGATCTGCTGCGCGCGGTGTACACGCACGGCCTGGCCGAGTTCGCCTATCGCAACGGACTGGATTTGCGTGGGCGCATGCGCTGGCAGGTGCAGCCGGCTGCCGCATCCGCCGCGCCCGCGCTGGGCCTGCCACCGCGCACGCTGGTGCCGATCGGCGGTGGCAAGGATTCGCTGGTGGCGATCGAGGCGTTGCGCAGCATCGGCGCCGAGTGCACCGCGGCCTGGGTGGGCAACTCGCCGCTGATCGCGGCCTGCGCGGCGCATACCGGGCTGCCCACACTCAACATCGAGCGCACGCTGGCGCCGGAGCTGTTCGCCTACAACCGCATGGGCGCGTGGAACGGACACGTGCCGGTGACCGCGGTGAATTCGGCCATTCTGGTGTGCGCGGCGATCCTGTACGGCCACGACAGCATCGCCTTCGCCAACGAACGCTCGGCGTCCAGCGCCACGCTCGAATATGACGGCCAGCCGGTGAACCACCAGTGGAGCAAGGGCTGGGATTTCGAGCAGGCCTTCGCGCACGCGGTACGGCAGGGTGTCGCCGCCGACCTGCATTACTGCTCGTTGCTGCGACCCTGGTCCGAGCTGGCGGTGACGCGCGCGTTCGCGCGCCTGCCGCAGTATTTCGGGGTGTTCTCCAGTTGCAACCGCAACTTCCGCATCCTCGGGCCGCAGCCGTCCGATCGTTGGTGCGGGCAATGTCCGAAATGCCATTTCGTGTTCCTGGCGCTGGCGCCGTTCCTGCCCAAACCGCGCCTGCTGGCGATCTTCGGGCGCAACCTGCTGGATGACGAAACCCAGGCCGCCGGCTTCGACGCGCTGCTTGAGTACCGCGGGCACAAACCCTTCGAGTGCGTGGGCGAGGGTGCCGAGGCGCGCGCCGCGATGGCCGCGCTGGCGCAGCGTCCAGAGTGGCGCGAGGACGTGCTGGTGGCGCGCTTTCGCAGCGAGATCCTGGTGCAGCTCGATCCGGCTGCGCTCGCGCTGGAGCCGTGGTTGACGCCGCAGGGCGCGCATGGTGTGCCCGCGCGGCTGGCCCCCGCGCTGGCGTTCTTGCGCGCGTGAACGCGCCGTTGCCGCGTTTTGCCGATCTCGCCGCGCGGCGCGTGGCGGTGTGGGGCTACGGGCGCGAGGGCCGCGCCGCGCTGCGCGCGCTGGCACGACGCCTGCCGCGGCAGCCGCTGACGCTATGGTGCAGCGCCGATGAAGCCGCCGCCGCGCGCACCGCGCATCCTGCGCTCGCGGTGTTCGATGTCGCGCCCGATGCCGCCGCGCTGGCGCAGTTCGACTGGGTGATCAAATCGCCCGGTATCAGTGCCTATCGACCCGAGATCGCCATCGCGCAGGCGCAGGGCACGCGCTTTACCTCCGGCACCGCGCTGTGGTTTGGCGAGCGCGCGGAGGCGCGCGTGGTCGGCGTCACCGGCACCAAGGGCAAGAGCACCACCAGCGCGCTGCTGGCGCATCTGGCGCGCGCGCTGGGCTGGCGCACCGCGCTGGCCGGCAACATCGGCCTGCCGTTGCTGGAATTGCTCGATGACGCTGCCGCGCTGTGGGTGCTGGAGCTGTCCAGCTTCCAGACCGGCGAGGCGGGCCCGCTGGAACTGGGCGTGATCACCAATCTGCACGAGGAGCATCTGGACTGGCACGGCACGCCGCAACGCTATCGCGCCGACAAACTGCGCCTGGCCGATGCCGCGCGCATGCTGCTGGTCGATGCCGCGCAGCCGGTGTTGCTGGATGCCACGGCCACGCACGCGGCACGCAGGCTGTATGACGATGCCGCGGGCTGGCACGTGGCGCAGGGCGCGATCTGGCGCGGCGATCGACGCGTGTTCGATCTGGCGCGCTTCGCGCTGCCGGGCTTGCACAACGCGCGCAATGCCTGCGCGGCGCTGGGCGCGCTGGAAATTCTTGGCGGCGATGCCGTGGCCGCGGCATCCGCGCTGGCGCGCTTCCGCGGCTTGCCGCATCGCCTGCAGCGCCTGGGCGCGCGCGCTGGACTGCAGTGGATCGACGATTCCATCAGCACCACGCCGGAAGCCACGCGCGCCGCGCTGGAAAGCCTGCCCGGCGCGGCGGTGACGCTGATTCTCGGCGGCCACGAACGCGGCCTCGATTGGGCGCCGTTCGCCACCTGGCTGGCGGCGCACCCGCCGCAGGCGGTGATCGCGCAGGGCGCCAGCGCCGCGCGCATCGGTGCGTCACTCGCGGCGGCAGGTGTGCCGTGGCGGCATGCGGCGGACCTCGTCGCTGCCGTGGATCTGGCGCGCGCCGGCGCTGCCCCCGGCGGCGTGGTGCTGCTGTCGCCGGGTGCGCCGAGCTTCGACCAGTTCCGCGATTATGCCGCGCGCGGCCGGCGCTTCGCCGAGCTGGCCGGTTTCGATCCTTCCGCGCTCGCCGCTTTCGGCGAAATCGCCGGGCTGGGCATCGCCTGATACACATCGTGATCGAATATCGCGCGTGACCGGGTTGTCACCCCCGTGCGCTGCCTGCCACCGCGAAGGCGGAGGCGTGGCATGCCCCTGTCTTTTTTCATTCCCGCGCGTCCACGGCTCGTCATTCCCGCGCCCTACCTCTCGTCATTCGCACGCCCCACCCCTCATCATTCCCGCGCAGGAACGTCATCCCCGCGTGCTTATGTCGGGGACGGGAATCGCTTTACAACAGCAGTGCTGGTCATCCAGGGCACTGGATCCCCGCCTGCGCGG
>DZBX01000195.1 GCA_022730075.1 Rhodanobacter sp.
CTCCAGGCTCAGGCTCTTGAACTTGCCGCGGTGGATGA
Organism: Rhodanobacter sp.; assembly: GCA_022730075.1. Taxonomy (GTDB): domain Bacteria; phylum Pseudomonadota; class Gammaproteobacteria; order Xanthomonadales; family Rhodanobacteraceae; genus Metallibacterium. Next base: position 39 of record DZBX01000195.1, read on the forward strand.
GGTGCTGATCCGGGTTACAGCGCGCGATCGCGGTAGGGACGCCCATTGCTGAGCGCCCCCCGCACAGATCCGAGCATGCGCAATTCACGCACTCGGCTCCCACCTCGGGTGGTTGACGGCAAACCGCTGGTCCCCCCGGCGGCCATCCAAAGTGCTCCACTTATGGCCACCCAAACTGCTCCACCCTGGCCGCGGTGATCTGACGCATTGAGCAAGGTGCGTCGGGCGCTGTGAGGCCCGACAGGCAGGACGTTACTTTCTGCTCCCTTATCCCGAGGGAGCCCGAGGTTGAACGTCTTGAAGCCACATCTACAAACCACCATCTGGACGCTGCTCAAAGGCGGCGCCACGCAGCGCGAGATCGAGCGCATCACCGGCATCTCACGCCACACCATCCGCGCGTATCAGCAGCGCTTTGCCGCCGACCCAGCAAACTGCCCCGGGGTGGCCACCGACTCTCCCAGTCAAACTGCTCCACCCTGGCCACCGACCCTGGCGCCGGTTGCCACACCGGTGAGCACCTCCCGGTGCGAACCCCACCGCGCCTTCATCGACGCCCAGCTACGCCTGGGGCGCAACGCCACCGCCATCTACCAGGACCTGGTGGACCTGCAGGGTTTCGATGGCGCCTACAACTCCGTCAAGCGTTTCGTGGCCCAACTGCGCCACAAGGAGCCCGAGCAATTTGACCGCCTTTCGTTTGCTCCCGGAGAAGAGATGCAGGTCGACTACGGCGAGGGCGCGCCCACCCGGGTGCCCGGCACCGAGCGCTGGCGCAAACCCCGGCTGTTCGTGGCCACGCTGCGTGACTCGCGGCGCAGCTTCCGCCGCGTCGTCTGGAAGTCCGGCCAGCAGGTCTGGGCCGAGCTGCACGAGCAGGCCTGGCGCTACTTCGGTGGCTCTGCCCGCTACGTGGTGCTCGACAACCTCAAGGAAGGTGTCTTGAAGCCCGATCTGTACGAGCCCGCTCTCAATCCGGTCTATGCCGCCACGCTCGCCCACTACGAAGTGGTGGCCGACCCGGCGCGGGTGCGCGACCCTAACCGCAAGGGCACGGTGGAGAACGCTATTCAGCACACCCAGGCCACCGCCCTCAAGGGCCGGCGCTTCGAGAGCCTCGAGGAGCAGAACGCCTTCCTGGAACACTGGGAAGTCAAGTGGGCAGCCTCGCGCATCCACGGCGCCGAGCGCCGCCAGGTGCAGGCCCTGTTCGAGGAGGAGCGTGCCCACCTGCAGCCGCTGCCGATCACCGGCATGTCGTACTTCACCGAGGTGCAGCGCACGGTCTGCGATGACAGTTGCGTGCACATCGAGCACAGCAGCTACGCGGCCCGCCCGGCGGTGATTGGCACCAAGGTGCTGGTGCGGATCTTCGCGCGACGCATCGAGATTCGTGACCTGCGCACCCAGGCCTTGCTGCGCACCCACGCCCGGGTGGATCGGCCCGGCACCGTGGTGCTGCCCATGGCAGAGCGCGTGTTCAACCCCTCGCGCGAGACCCGCTTCATCCTCGCTCAGGCTCGCTCCATCGGCCCTCAGGCGGCACGGCTGTGCGAGATGCTGTTTGCCATCGAAGGCCGGGTGGGCCAGCGCAAGCTCTGGGGCATCGTCAACCTGGCGCGGCGCTGACCGAGCGACTCGTGGCCGATGCCATGGCCGCCCTGGAAGCCGCCACCCCGACACCCTCGGCGTCGCCTTCAACATTGACCCAGCAACACGCGCTCATTCGCAGCGCCGATGAATACGGCGATCTCTTTGCCCACGCCACCACCACTCAATCCTCCGAGAGCACCCAGCCATGAACATGATCGAGATCGAACGCGCTCTGCGCGAGTTGCGTCTGTCCGGCATCGCCGAGACCCTGTCCACCCGCGTGATGCAGGCCCAGGCCGCACAGCAGCCCTTCCTGGAGACCTTCGCGGCCATGCTCCAGGACGAGTTGGACCGGCGCCGCTCTCGCCTGACCGCGCGCCGCTTCAAGCGCTCGGGCCTGGATGAGCGACCCTCTCTGGCGGACTTCGACTGGCGCTTCAATCCGAAGCTGCCGCGCGGCGCCTGCTTCGAGTTGCACACCCTGAAGTGCATCACCGAGGGCGCCAACGCGCTGATCATTGGCAAGCCCGGCACCGGCAAGAGCCATGTGGCGAAGGCCGTGGCTTACCAAGCCACGCTGCAGGGCTATGACGTGCGCTATGTGGAGGCCGACACCGAGTTCGCTCGCTACGGATTGGCCAGCACGGCAGAACAGGCCGAACAGCTCAAGGGCTGGGTTGCCCCCGACCTGCTGGTCCTGGACGATCTGTTCCTGGCCCGGCGCATCGCGGACATCAGCGCCGAACTCTTGCAATCCATCGTGCACCAGCGCTACAAGCTGCGCCGCTCCATCCTCATCACCTCCAACCGCGTGGTGCAGGACTGGGGCAAGTATCTGGGCGATGCCACCATGGCCACCACCATCCTCGACCGGCTCATGCACCGCTGCGCCATGCTCGAGTTCGAGGGCAAAAGTTACCGTCTGAAGGAGGCCGCCTCACGCATTGCCACCGCCGCCGAATAGGCATAATCCGACCGTCCTGCCTGGGGCAGTTTGACCGGCCATAAGTGGAGCAGTTTGGGGTGGCCAGCGGGGGTCCGGCCATGGATGAAGGATTCGAGGGGAAGGCAGCCAGTCCGCCGCTAACTTCGTCATGCGTTCCCACGTCATCCCATCCTTCTGACTGCGTCGCCTGAGCGAGCGTCGCCAGAGATCCGTAACGTGATATCGGAACGCACCCAGTGCCCGGGAATTCGTAGGCACCGCGTGATACGCGAAGTAGCCCGTGACCACTGCCCTCAACCATCGGCCCTGTTCGGGAATGGTGTCGTGCATGTGTTCCCGCAGGCGTTTCTTAGTCGGCCCTGCAAAATTCAAAATCTGTTTTCCGCTCCCCCGAGGCATTGAATCCAGCCCCAGTACCTGCTGACGCCAGGGCTGCCTCGGTGAGATCAAATTCTCAAGCAAGCGCCTGAGCGCAGTGGGGATCTGAGCGTGACGCGCATGCAATCTGCACAGCCCCA
>DZBX01000059.1 GCA_022730075.1 Rhodanobacter sp.
CCTTGCAACACTATCCGTACACGGTGCAGCATCTCGAATAACCAGCATTGGCTCGTCATTCCCGCGGAAGCGGGAATCCAGTGACTCGGCATTTCAATCGATTACAAATGCCGGATCCCCGACACAGGCGCTCGGGGATGACGTTCCTTCGCGGGGATGACCATGGTTTTTCGAGGTTCCCGGTGTTCTACGAAGTGACCGAAGACACCGCAACGGTGCTCGCCGTCGCGCATCAGCACCGGCGCCCTGGCTACTGGCGCATCCGTTGACCGAATGTATGGGCTGTTTCGGGTGGCTGACGCGTAACGGCGCGTGACACGCACCGTGCGCCACTGCAAGCGTTTACAGTCGCTTGCGCGCTGCACTGCGGCGTGATCGTGCGCACACGCGGCGGTTAAGGTCGGGCGCATTCACGATCGGGATCACCCGCCATGCCCAGCACGCTCGCCGCCTTGAATCAGTGGGTCGATGAAGTCGCGCGTCTGACCCAACCCGCACGCATCCACTGGTGCGACGGCACGCAGGCCGAATACGCCACGCTCGGCGCGCAGATGCTCGAACGCGGCGAACTGCATGCGCTCGATCCGCACACGCATCCGCGCTGCACCCTGCACCGCTCGCATCCGGGCGATGTGGCGCGCGTCGAGCACCTCACCTACATCTGCACGCGCGAGCGCGCCGACGCCGGCCCCAACAATCCATGGATGGCACCCGCGGACGCGCACGCGAAGATGGATGCGTTGTTCGCCGGCTGCATGCGCGGGCGCACGCTGTACGTGGTGCCGTACTGCATGGGCCCGATCGACTCGCCGCTGGCGCGCTGCGGCGTGGAGATCACCGACAGCGCCTACGTGGTGGCCAACATGCACCTGATGACGCGCATGGGCGCGCCGGCGCTGGCGCGCATCGAGCGCGAGGGCGGCTTCGTCAAGGGTCTGCACTCCACCGGTGAACTCGACCCCGAACGCCGCTTCATCATGCACTTCCCCGAAGAGCTCGCCATCAAATCCTACGGCTCGGGCTACGGCGGCAACGCACTGCTGGGCAAGAAGTGCCACGCGCTGCGCATCGCCTCGTGGCAAGCGCGGCAGGAAGGCTGGCTGGCCGAGCACATGCTGATCGTCGGCATCCAGAATCCGCAGGGGCAGACGCACTACATCGCCGCGGCGTTCCCCTCGGCCTGCGGCAAAACCAACCTGGCCATGCTGGTGCCGCCCGCGGACATGCGCCGCGCCGGCTGGAAGGTGTGGACGGTGGGCGACGACATCTGCTGGATGGCGCCCGGCAAGGACGGTCGCCTGTGGGCGATCAACCCCGAGGCCGGGTTCTTCGGCGTCGCCCCCGGCACCAGCGCAAGGACCAATCCCAACGCGCTGGCCATGCTCGATCACGACACGATCTTCACCAACGTCGCCGTCACCGCCGATGGCCAGCCGTGGTGGGAAGGCCTGGACGCGCGCGTGCCCGCGCTGGACTGGCAGGGGCGCCCGTTCGACCCCGCGCGCGGCCCGGCGGCGCATCCCAATTCGCGCTTCACCGTCAGCGCGCGGCAGTGCCCGAGTTTCTCGCCGCACGCCGAGGACGCGCAGGGCGTGCCGATCAGCGCCATCGTCTTCGGCGGCCGCCGCGAATCGCTGCTGCCCCTGGTATTCGAGGCCCGCGACTGGGCGCACGGCGTCATGCTGGGCGCGGCCATGGGCTCGGAAACCACCGCCGCCGCCAGCGGCGCCGTCGGCGTGCTGCGCCGCGATCCGATGGCGATGAAACCCTTCTGCGGCTACAACTTCGCCGACTACTTCGCGCACTGGCTGAGTTTCGACCGGCCCGGCCTGCAGTTGCCGAAAATCTTCCACGTCAACTGGTTTCGCAAAGGCAGCGACGGCAAGTTCCTGTGGCCGGGCTTTGGCGACAACCTGCGCGTGCTGGCGTGGATGCTGGCGCGCTGCGAGGGCGGCGCCGCGGCCGTGGAGACGCCGATCGGCCGGATGCCGCACGCGCACGACCTGGACACGGCCGGGTTGCGCCTGCCCGCTGCGGCGCTGGAGGCGCTGCTGCATGTCGACCCGGCCGGCTGGCAACGCGAAATGGCGGCGCTGGGGGATTATTTCGCCGAATTCGGCGCGCGCCTGCCGGCCCGCCTGGAAAGCGAACGGCGGCGCGTGCTGGAGGCGCTGGTGGCCGATAAACCAACGCGACGCGCGGCGCAGGGCTGATCAATCAGTCTGTCGTGTAACCCGCCCGGCGGATCGATTCCGCCAGCGTCGGCAGCAACGGCGCGAAGACCCGCGCGTAACGCCGCCAACGTCCGATGCTGTCGGCGCGCAAGGACTCGACCACCTGCGCATAACTCGGCGTACTGATGTAGCCGCGCCGCTGCGCGCTGGACGCGAAGTGGGCCATTGCAGTCGTATCCAGGACACCAAGGCAGTTGCCAAGACCTTGCAACGCTGCTTGCGGGTGGGTTACCAGGTCCTCGTAGCGCAACTCGAATGGCGTGGCGCCCAGCAGCGCGGCCTGCTCGCGAAATTGCGCATCGAACGTGGCATAGGCGCGGGCAAGACTGGCAGGCGACGCGCTCATTTCCGCAACCTCTGGATCCGCAAACGGCTGCATATAGCAACTCAGGACCACATCGCATGGATGGCGTCGACAGATGATCACGCGCGCAAGCGGAAACAGCCGCAGGATCATCGGCAAGGCCAGCATGTTCAGCGGATTCTTGTCCACCAGACGCTGTTCGGGCGCGCGCGTGGCCAGGGCATCGGCCGCGCGCCAGTAACCGGCGCGCAAATCCGCCAGCTGATCTGCACGCAGCGCGCGCAGACCTTGCGGATAGGCAAGACCTTGCGCCTGCATCCGGCGAATGGCGGACAACACCAGCGGACGCTCATCGATGCTGGCGAAATCCGGGTGCGCGGCGAGCATCTGCTCCAGCAGCGTGGTGCCGGAGCGCGGGAAGCCCAGCACGAATACCGGAGATTGTGCAGCGGATGGTGCGGGGTCCCGCCGCGAATACGCGGTCTCCGCCGCTGGCAATCCCGTGGTCAGCACCGGCAGCCAGCGTTCATGGATCGTGCGCTGTGCGCTGGTTGCCGCGAGCAAGGCATGCGCCTCGCGCAACACGGCAAGCGTGGCATCGACATCACCCAGGCGATCACACGCACGCGCCAGGGCGAAATACATCGCCGCGCGACCGCGCGTGCTGCCGACGATGGCCAGCGCTTGTTGCAACGCCTGCCGCGCAGCCGGCCAGTCCTTGCGCCGCGCCGCCAGCATGCCGCGTGCGTGCAGCAGTTCCTGTCGCGCTTCCGCTGCCGCGATCTGGTCGGGATCAGGCAGGTCTGCAAGCAGCCGATCGGCTACATCCGGCTGATTGATGCGCTCGAGCAGCAATGCATGGCGTGCCTTGGCACGGATTCTGGCCGCAACTCCGGCAAACGCACTCGCGAAAACGTGCTCGGCATCGTCAAAGTGGCCCAACTCGAGCAGCAACCAGCCCAGTTCCAGCCAGGCCTCGTCGGAATCGCGCGGCCAACGCTCCCAGCCCCGCAGCAATTCTTCCGCCGTGACGGCGTCACCCGCTGCATGGACGGCCACGGCAGCCCAGATGCGCATGCCCGGTTCCGCATCGGGCGCCGCGCTGGCGGCGCGCAAATGCGTCGCGGCCTGCGCTGGATCGCCGGCATTGAGCAGCAATAATCCGAGGTTGGCGCGCACCCGCGGCGCGGCCGGATTCAATTCCAGCGCGCGTTCGAAGGCCAGGCGCGCGTGCTCGACCTGACCCAGCGCGCGCTGCGCATTGCCGAGGTTGTTCCAGTATTGCCAGGTGCGCGGATGCGCCTGCGTCAGGCGCGCAAAAAGCACGGCCGCCACATCGTGATTTCCAGCCTGCTGCTCGCAGCTCGCGCACAGTGACAAGGCGCTTTCGTCATCGGGGTAGTCGGCGAGCAGCATGCGCGCGGCATGCAGTGCGGCGTCGGTGCGCTGCTCGCGCAGGGCCGTCAGCACCTGCCGGGCGCGGTCTTGCAGCGAGATGCGATCCATGTCAGTACCCCGCAGGCAGGTAATTGAATCGGCGCATGACTTCGCGATGATCGGCGATGACCTGCTCGACCTGTTCGCGGCTGAGGCGCTCGCGCCATTGCTTGGCGAGGCCCTTGCGGAAAAACGGCACCGTGCCGGATACCGCTTCGCGAAAACCATGCTTGCGTTCCATGCCCTGCAGGAACTTGAAGTCACTGAACTCGATCGCGCGCACGATGCGCGCGCGGTCGTCGCCCAGCTTGAGCATGCGCGCCACGCGGGTGAAGGTCTTGAGCGGCTTCTCGAGCATGTCCTCGTAACGCACCAGCATCACGCCGCGCGCCTCCAGCGCCGCCCAGCTGGCGACATGCTGCGACCACGAGCCGATGATCTCGCTGACGAACAGCGCGTCGTTGCCGGTGGCGAGATTGGGGTCCGCCATGCGTGCGATGGCGACATCCAGCGACAGCCCGAAATGCGCCGCGAAGCTGATGCACGTGTCCAGCGGATTGCGGATCACGTAAATCGCGCCCGCGGTCACCGTCCAGTTCTGCAACGCGTGGCCGCCGAAACTGCCCGCCAGATTGTGTGTCTTGACGAACACGGTGCCACGCGCCGCGGCGGCGATGTCAGCCTGCACGGCAACGCGCAACCGGCACAGGGCATCGACATCGAGATCGCTGGAAGGCGCGCCCGCGACACGACTGAAGCGCTCGGGATTGGCCTCGTCCACGGCATACCGTGGCCACGTGTCGAATGCCAGCGGCGCGCGCGCGTCGGCGACCAAGTTCGCGATAAAGGCGCGTAGCCAGGTGTTCCCTGACTTCGGATAGGACGACAACCAGACGATGTTGCCCATGATGCTCCCGGCGCGCGCCCGCGAATGCCACGCGCAGCAGATGGTAATGGCCCCTGAAAATGCACGGGCCACCGCGATCAGGCCAGATTCAATTCCTGCCCGGCCGCCTTGCCGAATTCACCGATGGCGATGACCAAGTCGCCGATCGCCAGGCGCTCGGCTTCGGTCAGATGCGGATTCCAGGCATCCATCAGCACGATGACGCGGTTGTGCTCGCTGCGATTCCACGCTTCATGCTCGTAAGTATCGTCGAACGCCACGGCCTCGCCCTCGCGCCATGCGTGCAATTCACCGCCGACATTGAGCGCGCAATCGGCAGGCACCAGCAAAGGCAAATGCACCACCGTGCGCGTGTTGGTGACGCCGCGATGCGGCAGGATGTGCGAACCCGGCGTCAGCAAGGAGAAGCAGATCTCCGGCGCATGCTCGCGGATGCGCAGCAGTGGCGCGGCTTCGAGCGCGGCAAAGGTTCGCGGACACTGTTCGCTGTTGTCCGCATAGCGCTCGCCGTGGCGGTAAAAGAAATACGCGTTCCAGTGCCCGGTGCCGTCCTTGCCGGTCAAGTAATTCCTGGCTTCTTCGGTCTTGTGAAAACGCAGAAACGGCTCGAACCCGCGTTGCTCATCCAGCACGCGCAACATCTCTTCGCGAATGACGGAGGTGCTGGCTTCAAGCCGGTCGAGCCAGCGCATGGCGGCTTTCGGCAGATACGGTGCCGTCGGCAGGCCCGGGAAATACAGGAAGGTCGGCCGCTGCCGTGCATCCTGATACGGTGGCGGCTGCAGGTGCAGATAAATGCGCAGGCACTGCTCGACGCGCGCCAGTTCCGACGTCCCGAAACGCTGTCGCAAAGGTTCGAGTACCTGGTCATACAGCGCCAGCCGGCCCTTGTCGACGTAAGCCATCGCGCGCTGCAACGGCGCGCGCAGCGAGGGGTGCGTGGTGGCATCGTTGAGCCAGCGCCCACTGCCCTGGGCCTCGCTGATCGCACGAAAATAATGTACCAGCGCGCCATGCGCATCGCCACTGCGTTCGAGTGCCTGCGCCAGATGAAAACGCGCGACAAAGGCATCGGGCGCCAGCGCCAGAGCCGCACTCAACGATGCACTCGCCTCGGCAAACTGGCCGGAGGCCAACTGCGCCTGACCGAGACCGGTCAGCGCGGTCACATCACCTGGCTGCGCCGCGACCAGGCGCGCGTACAGGCTCAGCGCATCACCCGCGCGCCCGCTGGCCAGCGCGCGAGCGGCCACGAAGGCCAGCGCCTCCGCATGCGCCGGCTCGATATCCAGCACCGCGGCATACGCGCGTTCGGCCTCGATCATCACCCCACGCGTGAGCGCGGCCTGCGCGGCCTGCACGAGGCGGGCTACCGCTCCCGCTCCATCAGCAGAAATTGGATTCATCCGGATCGATGCTTGGCAAATCAGGTGATGGGCGACTGTAACTGATGCATTCAACACCCTCAAACCGCACCGGCAACCGTTGCGGGCGGATGCTTTACAGGAACGATTTCAGCTCAGGGATGAATTCCAGGTAGTGGCGGTAGCGCCCGATCGAGCTGGCATACACCGGCTGGCGCGCTTGCCACAGACTGGAGGTGGCGATCTGCCCGGCCTGCGCCACCGGCTCGGCAGCGGACACATCAGCGTCATATCCGATATGCGCCAGCACGCGCGCCATCACGGCAGTCTGGTCGAGCACCAGATCCTCGTAAGCCACGCGCAGAATGCTCGCGCGTGCGGACCAGTACGACACGATTTCCTCGCAGCCGGCATCGACTTCCCTGATCCACGCGAAGTCGTGGCTGAAGCGCGTGGCCGGACTCTCGAAAAACTGGAACCACAGCGACAGCGCGACATCGGCTTTGTGCCGTGCGCAGTAAATGATCCTTGCCTCGGGAAGCGCGGCCGTGATCCAGTCGAGGTGCAGAAAGTTCATCGGGTTTTTGTCGATATAAACCCGTGCTGCTGCATCATCCCGGATGATGTGCGTCCGGTACATGGCGGCACTGGAAGTCAAGGCATCCTCCCATGCCTGTCGCGGCGTGCCGGTGACGGCGCGATCGATATGCTCGGCGAAGTTGAGTTCTCCGCGCGACACGATGCCGGTGTGGCGCGCCATCAACTCGGACAACAGCGTGGTGCCACTGCGTGGCATGCCGATGACGAAAACCGGCACGCATGCCCGATCAGGTGCCCGATTGCGCGGCAACAGCCCCTGCAAGGCACGCGCCTTGTCACGCAACCACTGCGCGCGATCCCATGGCTGCACGGCGCGCGCGGCGGCGTTGGCGATGCGCAAATGCTCCGCAGCAGCGCGGTAATCACGCAAATCGTCACTGATCTTGGCGCGCGCGAAGTGGACACTGGCCTTCGCGCTGGCGGGAGCCGACCTCTGCAGCATGCCATCGATGAGCGCGATATCCGTGTCGGCCGCATTGTCGAAGCGCTTGCTCAGCGCCAGGCCAAGTGCCGCAAGCCGAGCCCGCGCAGCATGCGGGCCAAGTGCGAGGTCGCGATAGAAATTTCGCGCCTCATCGAATTGCCCTGTCTCCAGCGCCGTTTTAGCCAGCAACTCCATGAGTGGGGGGTGATGTGGATGCGCCACCATTGCCGCGCGGCCCAACGCATGGGCCAAGCCTGACTCGGCGCATTCGATCATGAACTTCATGCAGGTGCAGACCGTGTCGACATCTTTCAGGATTTCAGGCTGCATGGCGAAATCAAACAGCATCGATGCCGCCGCATGCGTGCGTCCGCGCTCGCGCAATCCATCCGCGACGAACCTGACCGGCTGCAGCCACTGCGGGGCCATGCGCGCGGCCGCCTGCGCGCAGGCAGCCGCATTGTCCATGTCGCCGATGGCGCGATACGCTAAGGCACGATGAAACTCGATCAGTGCCTGCCTGCCGAAACGCGCCTCGGCCTCGGCCAGAACGGCAAGTGCCGCGGTAGGCCACGATTGCCGAGCCAGCCGGTCGGCAACCGCGGCCCAGACTTGCACGGGCGCTGCCGCCAGACTGGCAATCAACTCGGGCAAGGGATTGGCCGAGGCATCGCGCGCGATGGCGTCCGCAAATCGCGCCAGCATTCTTTCAACGTCGACCATTGCCCCGCCTTGCCCTGGTTTCAAGTTCCGCGGATCGCCGCGGTATCGCATCCATCACAGCGCGTACCACGGCATCATGTCACCGGATGAATCGCGCGTGCCTGCAGGCGCGCCAGCACGCCCAGCCTGGATCTCGGCGCTGGCGCGAATCGACGCACTCCCCTGCGAAGCGGCCTGTGCACAACTGACCGCAGCGCTCGCCGATGCAACCGTAACCGAGTGGCTGCAGTGCATTCAACAGCTGCGCCTGCGTCGGCAATCGGCGCTCGCCGAGCACGTCGCGCAGGCCGCGCTCGCGCAGTATCCGGACACACTGGATCTGCGCCGCGCACTTGCCATGGTTCTATTCGAAAGTGGCCAGCTCGCATTGGCCACGGCAGCGCTCGAAACCATCGAGCGCGATTTCCAGGGCGATGCCGCGACGACCTTGACCCTGGCGCGCGCCCTGGCGCAGGCCGGCCGCGCCGGGGCCGCGGCCAGCGTGACATCGCAGCTGTTTGCCGCGACTGCACAGCCAGTCGATGTCTTGATCCAGGCAGTGGAAATCCTTGATGGCTGCGATCGCAAGACTGAAGCCCTACGCTTGTGCGAGAACGCCATCGCTGGCGGTTGCATGGATGCGCGCGTGCACATGCAGGCCGGAAGTCTGGCCAACCAGCTCGGACGATTCACGCAGGCACGCGAGCATTTCATGCACGTGCTGAAGCATGACCAGCGTGCGCACGAATGGTTTGTCGCCAACGGGCTGGCCATCGCGCAGCGTTATGCCGAGGCATCGCATCCGGATTTCGCGTTGTTCGAACAGGCGCTCACGCGCAGCGATCTTTCGCCACGTGCATGCGCATCCCTGTTGTTCGCGCTAGGCAAGGGCCTCGATGATATTGATGAGATCGGGCAGGCGGCCACACGGTTCCGCGAAGGCAATGCACTGCGCAGGCAACTGCGATCCTGGTCGCGCGATGATTGGGAGCGCCTGGTGCAATCGCGTCTGTGCGCACAGGCGCCGGCGCCGATGCCACGCCGGGCCGACTGGACCCCGGTGTTCATCGTCGGCATTCCACGTTCCGGCAGCAGCCTGGTTGCCGCGCGTCTTTCGAGTCATGCGGGCGTGCGCAATCGCGGTGAGTTGCCATGGCTGCAACACCTGGCGCGGCAACTGCCCGACCCTGCCAGCGCCGCCGCGTCGCGTTTGCACGAGCTTGCCGACATCTATCAATCGCACTTGCTGCAGGATGACGCGCCGGCACGCTTCTATCTCGACAAACAGCCCTTGAACCTGCTGTTTCTCGACCTGATCCTGGGCCTGTGGCCGCACGCGAAAATCGTGCATTGCCACCGCGCAGCGCGCGCCACGGCGCTGTCGCTGTGGATGCAGGACTTCGCCGACGCGCAGCATGGCTACGCTTTCGATTTCGACGAGATCCGCGCCTTCATGCTCGGCTGCGAACAATTGATGGCGCACTGGCAGCAACGCTATCCGCATGCGATCCACCGCGTGGATTACGAAACATTCATCGCCAGACCCGACGCGTGCATTGCTGCACTCGGCGCATGGATCGGCATCGATCCGCTGCAATCCTCGCCCGATGCAACCGCGCCCGGCAGTATCGCCACGGCAAGTTTGTGGCAGGCGCGACAACCCGTTTATTCGCGCTCGATTGGTCGCTGGCGCGCGTATGCGCAAGCGATTCCGGAACTCGCCATGTTTCCTGATGCGTGATGGCATGCGCGACGAACGCATCTCGCGCTAATCGATGGCGTAACCCCAGTGCCGCAACATCGGCTCGAGGACCGGCAGGGCCGGCTGCAGCGCCTCGCGATAGCGCTGCCAGCGATTGACCCGGCGCGGCGTGATCGGCTGGATGACCTCGGTGTAACTGGGCGTGGCGATGTAGCCCTTCTCCTGGGCGCGCGCCTGCGAGTTGAGCAGGGGCTGCGCATCGACGAGTCCGAGAAACGCAGCCAATCGTTCGGCCTGCAACCGTGGTTCGGCGACCAGCGTCTCGTAACGCGACACGAATACCTGCGGTTTGAACAGCTCGACGTGGTGCAGCCAATAAGTCATGGCAGTGACATATCCGCGCGCCAATGATTCGACATCGGCGCATACCGCGCCCAGCACCACCGAACGAAAGTTCTGGAAATAATTGCTCAGCAGCACATCGCGCGGATCGCGCAACGCGAGAATGTAACGTGCGTTGGGAAACAGCCGGTGGATCAGCGGCAGCCACAGCATGTTCAGCGGATTCTTGTCGACCAATTGCGTGCCCGGCTTGCGCGCAATCTTCGCGCGCACCAGTTCCCAGTAACCTTCGCGCAGCTGATCGCAGTCGCTTTGCTGCATGCGCGCCAGCTCACGCGGCACGCGCAACCCTGCAGCGGACAGCCGGTCACCCAGCACATTGAAGAACGGACGCTCGTCCATCGACTGCAGGGCCGGATGCGCGTCGAGCATTTGCTCAAGCAGGGTCGTGCCGGAGCGCGGGAAGCCGACGATGAAGATTGGTGACTGCGCGGTATCCGGCGCACGCAACTGCGGCCAGGCTGCGTAGTCCTCGTTGCTGAGCGTGTAGTTGGCAGCCGGAAACATCGGTGCATCGGGCAGGAAACGCTGTGGCGCGGCACGGCGCATGTCCTCGATCTGCAGCGCATGCGCGGTTTGCAGCGCCTGCAGCGCCGCCGTGCGCTCATCCAGCTTGTCGCAAACCTGCGCCAGCGCGAAGTAGTGATCGAAATCCTCGGGGCTGCGCGGGCCACGCGCATCGAGCAACGCGCGCGCACCGGCAAAATCACCGGCACGCTCGGCCAACCGGGCCTCGCTGTGCGCGATATCGTGCGCCACCGCTCCCACGGGATCAGGCATCTGCAGCTTGATGCGATCGATCAATACGCGCGCGTCCTGCAGACGGTTGCTGCGCTCATAGACGCTGGCCAGCAGTGCGGTCGCGTGTAGATGTCCGGGCGCGCGCGCCACCAGATCCTCCAGCAATTCCTGCGCGGCGGCTGCGTCGCCAATGGTCATCAGTGCGAACGCGAGATCGAACTGCGGACCATCGGCCAACGGCAACCACCCGCGCCAGCCCTGGATGAGGTCTTCGGCAAAGTAATCGCGGCAGGCGATCGCGGCCTGCGCGGCCTGGATGGCGATATCGGCTGCCTGCGGCTTGAGCGCGTGCGCGCGCAACAGCAGATCGCGCGCGGGTTCGTACTCGCGCAGGCGCAGGCGCATGCCGCCCAGACTGGCCAACAATTCCGGATCGTCGGGCGCGACCCGCAGACCCTGCTCGCAGGCGCTGATGGCCTCGGGCACGCGCCCGCTCTGGCGCAGCGCCGCGGCAAGATTGGCCCAGTGCAAGCCGGCATCGGGAAGCAGTTGCGTCAATTGCCGGTGCACGGCCACGGCTTCGTCATTGCGGCCCTGGTGGTGCAGGCTGAGCGCCAGCAGCACCAGCAGGTTCTCGTCGCCGGGCCGCGCGCGCAGGCGTTCGCGACTCAGCGATTCAGCACGTGCCGGATCGCCGGACCGCAACGCGTGAACGATATCCTGCATGGTGTCCCCACAAAAAAAGAGCCGCGCGGACATGCCGCGCGGCTCGATTGTAAAGGCAAGCGTTGCGTCAGAACTTGACGGTCACGCGGCCCCAGTAGTAACGCCCGATCAGGTCGAAATCGGCCGGGTCCGTGTTCGCATTCAGCGTGTTGTTCGCATACAGGAACGGCGGCTGCTTGTTGAACACGTTGTTGATGCCCACCTGGATCTTGGTGTTGATCGGCTGGATCTCGTAGGCAAGTGAAACGTCGTTGTAGGTGGTCGAGCCGTAATCAAGCTCCTGCGGATTGTTGGCCGCGAAGCTATAAATCGCACTCATGCCCTGCGACGGATCGGTGGAACCCAGACGGAACTTGCCGATGTAACGCATGCGCCACGAAGCCTCCCACGGGCCCATCGTCCAGCCGATGTTGGCCTGCGCGCGCCAGCGCGAGAACAGGCAGATGCCACCGACCGAGGTCGGGCAGGCACCCTGTGCCGCGGAACCGAAGGGCAGGAAGTGGCCCGCCATGTGATACACGTTGTTGCCTGGCAGGCCAGGCGCGGTCTGCACATCGAACTTGGACAGGTAGGTGCTGTTGAGGCCGACCGTGAAGTGGCCCGGATTCACACCCATCACGTCGAACTGCGGCAGGTTGTAGCGGAAACCGAAGTCGAGGCCGCTGACGTCCGTACGCCCCAGGTTGACCGTGGGTTGCAGGATCTGCGCGATCTGACCCTGGTTGGGACCGGGACCGAAGCGCGTGATCAGCGGGCAGTACTGGGTCTGGCCCGCGGAGCACAGATCCAGGATCGTCTGCGCGCCAATGCTGGTGATGGTGTTGTTCAGGTAAACGCGCCAGAAATCCAGCGAGGTGGAGAAGCCCGGCAACCAGTGCGGGTCATACACCAGACCCCAGTCGAAGGACTTGCCCTTCTCCGCGCCCAGCGGGAAGCCCGCGTAGGCCGAACCGGAATTGACCGCCTTGATCTGCTGGCCGGTGACCACGTCGTTGTTGACGAAAGTGCCATTGGTCGGCACGTTGACGCAGGCCGGGTCGACTGGATTGCCGGTGTAGCCATCGCAGGGGTCGCTGCTCAGCTTCGGCGCGCTGCTGACCGGCGAGCCGTACACATCGCCCACCGAGGGTGCGCGGAACACTGTCGTCACCGTGCCGCGCAACAGCAGGTCGTTGATCGGACGCCACTCGAACGCCAGTTTGGTGTTGTTGGTGTTGCCGAAGGTGCTGTACCTGGAATAACGATCACCCAGGGTCACGTTCAGCGCCTTGGCGAAGGGCATGTCCTTGAGGATCGGGACGAACAACTCGCCATAGGCTTCCTTGACGTTGTAGCCGCCCTGCAGGTTGGCGCTGCACTGGCTGCCCAGGGTGCAGTTGCCGGTGGCCGGATTCAGCAGCAGCACCGGATCAACGATGTTGTTGGAATACTCCTGCCGATAATCCGCGCCGACGGCCAGACGTACCGTGCCGCCCGGCAGATCGAACAAGGCGCCGTTGGCGTCGAAATGCTCGTAACGCTGCAGGCTGTAGGCGTTGCTGACGGCCTCGGCCGCAGCCGCCTTGAGCAGCGCAGCATTGGCCGGGGAGTTCACAGCGAACCCATTCAGTGGCGTGCAACCGGCGATGATGTTGGCGGTCGGAACGACCCCACCTACCGGTACACCGCAGACTACATTGCCGGACGCGTCGAGGCCTGACGGACCCATCTCCTGATTCAGAAGCTGCACGTTGGGCAGGCCGCCGGTGATCGTCACCTGCGAGGTGTGGCCGTAGCCCAAGCCCAGGTTCCAGTCCCAGTCGTGCCCCAAAAGCTGCAGACTGCCCTTGAATCCGGTGAACAACTGGTCGGTCGTCGTACCGTACTGCGCGAAACGATTGCCCGCGCCGGTGAGGCGCGCGCGGAAGTCCAGCCCATTCACACCGTTGTAGGCCACGCCGAACGGGTTGTAATAGCTTTGCGCCGAGATCGATGCGCCGTACAGCGAACCCAGCAACGCCGGAGCCAGCTGGAACGCCGAGGACGCCTTGGTGTGATAGAACTGCAAATACGCGTCGACGTTGTCCGACAGGTGGTAGTCGCCGCTCAACCACGCATAGGTGCGCTCCTGCGGGGTCATGATCAGGTTGAGCGGTGCGTAGTTGTACTTGTCGCTGTTGCCGAAGCAGTGGTAGTTGGCGGTGCTGACGACCTGGCTGTTGCCACCCGGGTTCAGCGATACGCGCGAGCAACCGAAGGTGCTCTGCATGGCGGTGGGCAACTGGATGTTTTCGGCCGGGTTGAAGGTCGAGCCACCGATGTAGGTATAGGGTGGTGTATTGGTCGAACCGGTCAGCGAGACCGAGTTCTTGGAGAAGCTGCGGTTGCCCGCAGAGATCGCATCCTGCTTGTTGTACTGGATGCCGCCCATGATGCTTCCCTTGTCGCCGGACTGGCCGAAGGTGAAGCTGTAACCCCGACGCGCGCCATCGCTGTGATCGGAGATGCCGTAGTCGGTGCTGAACTCGGCGCCCTGGTAGTTCCTGCGGGTGATGATGTTGACCACGCCACCGATCGCGTCGGCGCCGTAAATGGCCGAAGCGCCATCGCTCAGTACTTCGACGCTCTCGACCATGGAGGTCGGGATCGAGTTGAGATCGCTGTTGATGATGCGGTTGCCGTTGAGCAGGACCAGTGTGCGGTTGGAACCCAGACCACGCAGGTTGACCGTGGAGGCACCGGTGCCGCCGCCATTGTTGGTCTGCGGGTTGGCGAAGCTGCCGGTGTTGGCCGGGATCGCCTGGATCACGCTGCCGAGGGTCAGGCTGCCGGTGCTCTGGATCGCCTGACGGCTGATCGAGATGACCGGGTTCGAGGTCTCGATGTCCACGCGGCGGATGCGCGAACCGGTGACCACGATGGTCTGCAGTTCCTTTGCCT
>DZBX01000196.1 GCA_022730075.1 Rhodanobacter sp.
CGCCACCACCACGATCACCGCGGCCACGCCGATGACCATGCCGAGCACCGTGAGCGCGGCGCGCAGCAGGTGCGCGCGGATCGCGCCCCAGGCCGCGCGCAGGGCTTCCAGCAGGCGCGTCATGCGGCTTCCGGCGCGGCGCGGCGCGTATCCCCGATCACGCGGCCATCGCGCAGCGTGACGGTGCGGTGCGCGTGCGCGGCGACCTCGGCATCGTGCGTCACCAGCACGATGGTGTTGCCGGCCTCGTGCAGCGCCGCGAACATCGCCATGATCTCGCGCGCGGTGCTGGAATCGAGGTTGCCGGTGGGCTCGTCCGCGAGCAGGATCGAGGGCGTGCCGACCAGCGCGCGCGCGATCGCCACGCGCTGGCGCTGGCCGCCGGAGAGCTGGTTGGGCAGGTGATCGAGGCGGTTGCCCAGACCGACGCGCTCCAGCGCCAAGCTGGCCAGGCGGCGGCGTTCGCGGTAGGACACGCCGCGGTACACCAGCGGCTGCATCACGTTGTGCAGGGCATCGGCGCGGCCGAGCAGGTTGAAGTTCTGGAACACGAAACCGATCTCGCGGTTGCGGATGCGCGCCAGTTGCGTGTCGTCCAGTTCCTCGACGTTCTTGCCGTTGAGAAAGTAGGTGCCGGCGCTGGGCCGGTCCAGGCAGCCGACGATGTTCATCAGCGTGGTCTTGCCCGAACCCGACGGCCCGATGAAGGCCACGTATTCGTTGCGCACGATGCCGAGGTCCACGTCCTGCAGCGCGTGCACGTCGGTATCGCCCATGCGGTAGCGCTTGTTGATGCCGCGCAGTTGCAGCAGCGGCGCCGGGTCCGTGGCGGGCAGGGCGCTCATGACGCGCGGACGGTGATACTGCCGGAGTCCTTCGGCGTGGCCGCCGCGGGTTTGGGCTTCTCGATCTGCACCGCCTCGCCCGCGGTCAGGGCGTGCAGGGTCTGGTAGGGGCCGCTGACGACTTGCTCGCCGGCTTGCAAACCCTTGCTGATCGCCTGCCAGGTGTCGCTGGACAAGCCCGTGGTCACCGGCGCCTTCTGCGCCTTGCCGTTTTTGACCACGTACACGTAGGCGCCGCCGTCGGAATCCAGGCCCTTGGCGCTGGGCGCGTTGTCGTACAGCACCGCCTGCACCGGCACCGCCAGCGCATTGGGTGCGCTGCGCGTGAAGATCTCGGCGCGGCAGCTCATGCCCGGCAGGATGTGCGGCAGGTCCTTGCCCTGTAGCGCGATCTTGACCTCGAAGTTGCGTCCGGCCGTGGCCGTGGTCAGGTTTTGCGTCACCGAGGACGCGATGAAGGTCACCTTGCCCTTGAGTTTTGCGTGCGGAAACGACACCGCGTGCAGGTCGGCCTCGGTGCCCGGCTTCACGTGCGCGATGTCGGCCTCGTCCACCTGCACGTCGGCGATGATCTCGGCCGGATTGGCGATGCTCATCAGCGTCGAGCCGGGGATGTTGGTGCCGGCGATCACGGTCTCGCCGACCTTCACCGGCAAGCGCGTCACCACGCCGTCGATCGGCGTGCGGATGACGGTCTTGGCCAGCGTCTCCTGCGCCTGGCTGAGCTGCGCCTGCGCGATGCTCAGTGACTCGCGCTGCGACTGCAGTTGCACGCGCGCGATGGCCAGCGTGTTCTGCAGGTTATCGAAACTGTTGGCATCCACCAGACCGCGCTTGAACAGCGCGCGCTGCCGCGCCACCTGCTGCTCGAGGTTGACCATGGTCAGGCGCTGGCTTTCGATCGCCGTCTGCGCCTGCTGCACGCTGGCCTGCGCCTGCTGCACGGCGGCCTCGTACACGCGCGGATCGAGGCGCAGCACCACCTCGCCCGCGGTCACGCGCTGGCCCTCCTTGACCGGGATCGCGATGATGCGCCCGATCACCTGCGGCTTCAGCTCCACCGGATCGAGGTAGTTCATCACCCCGCCGGCGAGGATCGAGCTGCGCACCAGGCGCGGCTCGACCTTGCTCACCTCGACCTTGGTGCCGGCGTCGTGATGCCCGGCGACGCCGACCAGCACCAGGATCACGCCGGCGGCGAGGATGCCCGCCGCGATCAGTCCCTTGCGTTTGCCGGTCATGTCAGAGCCACACCTTGAAGGCGGCCATCAGGCCGTAAAAAATCACCAGCGGCGCGATCACCACCAGCGCGGCATGGCCGGCGCCGCGCTTGGTCCAGCGCGCCAGGCCGAAGATCGACAGCACGATCACCCAGATCGAGATCGGCGAGAAACCGGACACCATCGACGCCCATTTGTCGGTGGCCGGCAGATGGAACAGCAGCGCATTGAAGCTGAGCACGTCCACGTCCTGGAAGCTGGTCGCGGCATGGCCGCGCAGCAGGAACACGATGGTCGAGATGATCGGCGCCAGGATGCCGGGAAAGCCGCTCCACACCGCGAAGCTGAACCAGCTGCCGAAGCCTTGCTCGTTCCAGCCCGCCAGTTTGGCGATCAGGAAGTAATACAGCGCGAAGACCAGATAGACGACCGGTATGCCGATCAGGCTGCCGAACACGCCGGTGGCCATCAGGAACATCGGGCTCTGGAACTTGGCCGTGGCCTGCATCTGCGCGGGCGTCAGGTGCTGGTGTTGCGCCGCCATCTGCTGCGCGAACATGGCCTTGGCATCGGCATGGCTGAAGAAGATCACGCTCATCGCGATCGATGCCACGACCATCAGGATCAACGGCCACCACAGCCAGCGATTGTGGCCCCTGATGTCGTCGTAGGCCTTGCCCGGATCGACGAAGATGTTGCCCAGCGTGGCGAGGGGCGATGCGTTGCTGCTGCTCATGACGACTCCTTGTGGCGGCGGTGGCGACAAACCAGTGCAAGCAGCGTGCGCGGCATCCGGCGAGGATGCATCCGGCTCTGCCGGAGCGCGCTGCGACGATGCGGACATGCGGTGCGAACGGCGCTTTCTCCCTGCGACTTCACCCCGGCGGCAAGCGCGCGCATACCGCGCGCATCGGCGCCCACTGCACCGACAGACCGCGCCCGGCGGCAAAGATTCCCTTGTCGGGGCTGGGTGGAGGAAGTGACAGATGTCATGCGGCGG
>DZBX01000197.1 GCA_022730075.1 Rhodanobacter sp.
GGTGCTGCGCGGCGATGCCCTGCTGGGCGTCGGCTTCAACGAGCGCCTGTTCGGCAACTGGTTGGGCGCCATGCCCGCCGACGGCGCCGACTGAGGTCGGCTCAGAGCCTATGAAAATTCCGCGTCGTGCGGAATTTTCATAGGCGCGTCCGGCACAGGTGCGTACGCGCCTGCGCGAAGCAGCCAATTGCGTGACCGCTACGCGTCGGGCCATCCATGGCCGGGCTGAGAGGCTGAAAAATTCACGGCCGCTCAGAGCGCGATGGTGTCCGTGCCGAAGGTGCGGTCCAGCAGTTCCTGCAGCGGATCGCCCGCGCGCGCCGGCGCCTCCGCGCAGCCATGCGCGTCCAGCAGATGCAGCGTAGCCGCGCTGCGCGCCTTGCGCACGCGGCGCGCCAGCACCTGCATCTCCGGACTGTTGCTGCGGCCACCGTGCGTGGCGGTGATCGCGCCGTGCACGGGCTCGGGGAAGTTCCACTGCGCGCTGATGTGGCGCGAGAGCACGCCCGCCGCGTCGCACAGGGCATGGGCGGTGGTGCGCGCGGGCTGGCGCGGCAGTTGCACGCGTAGTCCATCGAGCAGGCGCAGCAGGCTGATCCAGCCGATGTCGATGGACAGCGCGGCCAGATAACCGGCAAAGCCGTCGTCGTAACCCTGGCCGAGATAGCTGGCCACGTAGCCTGCGCGTTCGGCGTGCGCCCACATCAGGGCGCCGCCGGTGCGGGTGAGTCCGGGTTGCGCGGTCTGGAAGATGGGCCGCAGCGCGACCGCGGCGATGACGCGGCGCAGACCGTCGTTGCCCAGCCGCTGCACCACCTGTTCCAGCGAGCGCGCCGTCGAGCTACCGCCGTAGGCCGGGCTGGATGCGACGCGCACGACCTCGGCCACCAGTACCGGATCGCGCGTAATTTGCGCGGCCAGGGTGCGCGTGTCGGTATCGATGCTGCGCAGGCTGGCCAGCAGCATCGGCAGCACGCTGGGCAGACGCGGCATCACGTTCTGGCGCTGCAGCGAATCGGCCAGCGTCTGGTGCAGGCCGTCGAGCAATTGCGCCTCGTCCGCAGAGGCTTGCGGCGCAAAGCCTTGCCAGTCGAACACACGGCACGCCAGCGCGCGGTCGGCGTCCCATTCGCGCGGCGCCGCGCCACCCGTGGCGGCCTGCGTGCTGGTGGATGCGCCATGCAGGGGGCGTGTGCAGCCGTGGCGTGTGCGCATGCGCTGCAGCAAGCCGAGCATGTGGCGGCGCAGGCCGTTGCCGAGGCTGGGCAGGTGCGAGTTCATGGCGATTTTTCCGTGGGGTCCGTTTGCAGCACCGGGCATCCCGTCGCCACTCGCAAGCGAGCGGATGCGACCGCGCCGCGGCGCCCGGATTGCAACAGGCCCGTGTCGGGGTGGTCTGGCAAGCCGATCATGGGGCGGCCAGGACGCAGCGGTTGCGTCCCGCGGATTTGGCGCCATACAGCGCCGCATCGGCACGGGCGAAGAGCGATTCGGGCGTGTCGCCCGTGCGCAGGTCCGCCACGCCGACGCAGAGCGTGACCGGCACCGGGCGCTGCTGCATGTGGAAGCCGAGGTGCTCGATGCACACGCGGATCTTCTCGGCCACTTCGAGGGCGCTGGCGCCAGCGCTGCCTTCGAGCAGGACCGCGAACTCCTCGCCGCCGTAGCGCGCGATGAAGTCGGTCTCGCGCAGGCTCTGGCGCAGGTGCGATGCGATCACGCGCAACACACGGTCGCCGGCGGCGTGGCCGTGGCTGTCGTTGATGTCCTTGAAGTGGTCGATGTCCAGCAGCAGCAGGCTGGCCGGCTGCGCGAAGCGCTTGTGGCGTCGGCACAAGTCTTCCAGGCGCAAGTCGTAGCTCATGCGGTTGGCGAGGCCGGTGAGCGCATCGGTGGCGGCGTTCTCCTGCTCGCGGCGCAGCGACTGCATCAGCTCATGGGTCTGCGTCTCCAGTTCCTTGATGCGTTCGCGCTGACGCTGGCTGCGCTCGCTCCAGCTGCGCTCGCGCGTTTCCTCGCGCTCGCGGAACTCGCGCAGATGCGCGCCGATGGTGCGCAGGCGCGAACGCACCTGATGCTGCAATGTGTCGAGCTCGCGCGCATCGCCCACCTGCGCATCCAGCGCCTGCATTTCGGCGTGCATCTCGGCATTCAACCGGCCGCGATCCTGCGCGGCGCCCAGCGCGCGCTCGGTCTCGCCCACGAGGTGCTGGGCGAAATCATCGATCTGCCGGTTCACCTGCTGCAGGACACGCTCCACGTGCAGGCGGTCCTCCTGCAGCAGGGCGCGCTGCTGGTTGACGAGCTCCGCCAGTGCTTCGGCGTGCGCGGCGAGACCGGCGAGGCTGTCGCTGTGCTCGAAGTTTTCACGCAGGCGCGCGGCGCGCGCGGCCAGCTCGGGCAGCAGACTGAGGCGGTCGAGCAGACGCCCGAACAGCTGAGTCACCGGCGTCAGGTCCGGCTGCGCGGACGCCGTGGCCGCCGCAGGGTTCGGTTGTGTCGCGTCGTCCATGTGCGCGATGACGTGGCTGAGCTGCTGCAGGAACGCGCCGATCTCCGTCTCGCCCAGCGAATCGCGCAGCCTCGCGCCGATCTCGACCAGCACCGCGTCCAGTCGCGCATGGCGGCCGGTCGCGGCCAGCACCAGACGCGCGCCCAGGCGGCGCAGCGCGGCCTCGATGCGCGACCATTGGCCCTGGTCGCGCTCCAGTTGTTCGAGTGCCTCGTGGTAGCGGCGTTCCCACGGGTCCTTGTTCATTGCTTGGCTCAGGGTCATGCAAGGTCCATCGGCCGCTGCGCGCGGATCTTGAATCGGCCGTGGAACAGGTTCGTCGGCCGCGCCGCGCATGCCTGCCGGGCGCGGCGTCGCGGACTAGACTCGCGCCGACAGCGGCCGTGCAGCGAGGGCGCCATGGCGACGTACCGGATACTCAGCTTCGACGGCGGTGGCCTGCGCGGCGTGGTCACCGCCGTGCTGCTGGAACGTCTGCAGCAGGCGCGGCCGGGTTTTCTCGCCAATGTCGCGCTGATGGCCGGCACCTCCACCGGCGGGCTGATCGCACTGG
>DZBX01000060.1 GCA_022730075.1 Rhodanobacter sp.
GCAGCCACTTCAGCTTGCCGGCCTTGCGCACCTTGGCCTGCTGCTCGACCAGGCGGTGCGCGTAGTGGATCGGCGCTGGCATCAGTTCGCTGGTCTCGCGGCAGGCGAAGCCGAACATCAGGCCCTGGTCGCCAGCACCTTGTTCTTCGGGCTTCTTGCGGTCCACGCCCTGCGCGATGTCCGGCGATTGCTTGCCGATCAGATTGAGCACGCCGCAGGTGTGGCCGTCGAAGCCGATGTTGGAGGTGGTGTAGCCGATGTCGTTGATCACCTTGCGCGCCAGCGCCTCGATGTCCACCCAGGCGTTGGTGGTGATCTCGCCGCCGACGATGGCGACGCCGGTCTTGACCATGGTCTCGCAGGCCACGCGCGCGCGCGGATCCTGCGCGAGGATGGCGTCGAGCACGGCGTCGGAGATCTGGTCGGCGACCTTGTCCGGGTGACCTTCGGAGACCGACTCGGAGGTGAAGAGATAGCTGCTCATCAAAGTATCCTTCAATCAGGATGGAGAGATAGAACTGGCGCGCATTGTAGCCGCATCCGCCGGCGCGTGGACGCATGGGCGCGGCGCCGATGCCGGCGCGGAATTTACGTCCAGACGTCCAAATGCTTTCATGCGGCGCGCGCGTCGCCTTGCGCCAGGCGCGCGAAGTAGTCGCGGGTCAGACGCAGTTGCGCCGCCGCATCGGTGGCGGCATTGATCACCTGGCGAAACGCGCCGTGCTCGGCACGGTCCGCGACGTACCAGCCCAGGTGCTTGCGCGCGATGCACACGCCGGCCTGTTCGCCGTAGAAATCGTGCAACGCGCGCAGATGCGCGCACAGGATCGCCCCGACTGCCGCTGCGTCCGGCTCGGGCAGCAGCGTGCCGTCGGCCAGATAGCGCGCGATCTGGCGGAAGATCCACGGTCGGCCCTGCGCGCCGCGGCCGATCATCAGCGCGTCGGCGCCGGTGGCGGCCAGCACCGCGCGCGCCTGCTGCGGCGTGGTGATGTCGCCATTGGCGAGCACCGGGATGCGCACGCGCGACTTCACCTCGGCGATGGTCGCGTATTCGGCTTCGCCTGCGTACTTGTCGGCGCGCGTGCGCCCGTGCACGGCCAGCGCGGCGATGCCGGCGTCCTCGGCGATGCGCGCGATGGCCGGCGCGTTGCGGTGCGCGCGGTCCCAGCCGGTGCGGATCTTCAGCGTCACCGGCACCGGCACGGCGGCGACCACGGCGGCGAGGATGCGCGCGACCAGCGCTTCGTCCTGCAGCAGCGCGGAACCTGCCCAGACGTTGCACACCTTCTTCGCCGGGCAGCCCATGTTGATGTCGATGATCTGCGCGCCGTGCTCCACGTTGTAGCGCGCGGCTGCGGCCAGCAGGCGTGGATCGCTGCCGGCGATCTGCACGCTTACTGGCGCGGGCTCACCGGCGTGATCCATGCGCTGCAGCGATTTGGCGCTGCGCCACAGACGCGGGTCGGAATGGGTCATCTCGGACACGGCCAGACCCGCGCCCATGCGCTTGCACAGCAGGCGAAAGGGCTTGTCAGTGACGCCGGCCATGGGCGCCAGCACCAGCGGCGGGTCGATGCGGTAGGGGCCGATCTGCATCGGCGCATTGTAGGCGGGGAGACCGCCGCTCAGCGCGCGTCGAGATCGAGGCCGAGGGCCTGTGCCGCCGCGCGGTAGTGGGCCGCGCCGCGCGCATCGAACGGGCACAGCAGCAGCGTGGCGGGCGCCATGCCGGCCGCCTGGCAGTCGGCGAGCGTGCGCAGCGCGATGCGCGCCGCGTCGGCGTAGGGGTAGCCATAGACGCCGCAGCTGATCGCGGGAAACGCCAGGCTGGCCGCGCCGTGCGCGTGGGCCAGCGCCATGCTGTTCCGGTAGCAGGCGGCCAGCAGCGCGGGCTCGCCGGCTTGCCCGCCGCGCCATACCGGGCCGACGGTGTGCACGACCCAGCGCGCCGCCAGGTCGAAGCCCGGGGTGATGCGTGCCGCGCCGGTGGGGCAGCGCACGCCGGGCGCGACTTCGGGCAGCGCGCGGCAGGCGTGCAGCAGGCGCGCGCCGGCGGCGCGATGGATGGCGCCATCCACGCCACCGCCGCCCAGCAGTGCGGGGGCGGCGGCGTTGACGATGACATCGACCAGCAGCCGGGTGATGTCGCCCTGGCGCAGGATCAGACCGGACATCGTTGCAGCGCCGGCGGCTGCGGGGCAGTGCGCATGCCGGCCACTATAATCCGCGCATGTCCCGGTCTCCTTCCGAACCGCGTGGCCCCGCGCCGCGCGCCGCGCGCGTGCTCGAGCAGCGCATCATCGGTCTCAACGCCTGCCGCGCCGCCTTCGCGCGGCGTCCGCGGGACCTGCGCAAGCTGTGGCTGACGGCGGCGCGGCAGCGCGAATTGCGTCCGCTGCTGGCCTGGTGCGTGACGCAGCGCATCGGCTACCGCGTGGTCGCGGACGCGGAGATCGCGCGCATCGCTGGCAGCGAACACCACGAGGGCGTGTGCGCTGCTTTCCTGCGCCACGAGCCGCCGACGCTGGAGGCGCTGCTGTCCGCGCTGGCGCCCGGCCCGGCGCTGCTGCTGTGGCTGGAGGGCGTGGGCAATCCGCACAATCTGGGAGCGGTGCTGCGCAGCGCCGCGCACTTCGGCGTGGCCGCGTTGCTGTTGCCGCCGGAGGACCCGCTGGCGCTGTCGGCGGCGGCGCTGCGCGTCGCCGAGGGTGGTGCCGAGGCCGTGCCGGTGCTGCGCCTGCGGGAACGCGAGGACGCGCTGCGGCAGTTGCGCGCTGCCGGCTTCGCGCTGGCCGCGACCACGCCGCACGATGCGCAAGTGCTGTATGCGGCGGCGCTGCCGCCACGCCTGCTGCTGTGGCTGGGGGCCGAGGGCGCCGGTCTGCCCGCGGCGCTGCTGGCCGCCGCGGACCTGCGCCTGCGCATCCCGGGCAGCGGCGCGGTGGAAAGCCTGAACGTGTCGGCCGCGGCTGCGGTGCTGAGCGGCGAGTGGTATCGCCGGCACGGCAGCGGCGGCAGGGACTGAAACCGCGCGGCGGGTGTCGGCGGCCAGGCCAGCGCAGCGCCGGGCCGCGCGTGGCGATTACTTTTTCAGCAGATCGCGGATTTCGGTGAGCAATTGCACGTCGGCCGGCGGCGGTGGCGGCGGACCGGCTTCGGCGGGCTTGGGCTTCGCCAGCTTGTTGATCCCGCGCACCATCAGGAAGATGGCCAGCGCGATGATCAGGAACTGGATCACGGTGTTGATGAACACGCCGATGGCGATGGCCACCTCGGGATGCCCGGGCGCGGCGGCGCGCAGCACCCATTTCCATGCCGAGAAATCGACGCCGCCGATCAGCAGCCCGATCGGCGGCATGATCACGTTGTCCACCAGCGCGGTGATGATCTTGCCGAAGGCCGCGCCGATGACCACGCCGACGGCGAGGTCCATGACGTTGCCGCGCATGGCGAACTGTTTGAACTCGCCGAGCATCCCCATGTGCAACCCCTTGCATGATCCGCAGCGGACCGCGGCGAACGCTAGCCGCCGATGCCGCGTTTGTCCAGACGCCGTAACACTGTCGTGATCATGCCAGGAAAAACGAGGCGATCAGCACCAGCAACACGAACAGCGTCACCAGCACCATCGGCGGATCCTTTTCGTAGACGAAGGACAGCACCGACACGGCCACGCGCAGGACGGGCGTGAGGATCAGCAGCAGCACGCCCAGCACCACCACGCCGCGTCCCTCGCCGGCGGCCAGCGCGCGCGACAGTTGCGTGAGGCTGTGCGGGAATTCGGCGTGGCCGCCCACCAGCGCATGGAACGAGATACCGCCATCCAGCGCCGCGTAGCGCGGGTCGTGCAGGAACATCATCACCAGTCCGGCGAGTATCACCAGCACCGAGACGATCACGCCGATGCGCAGCACCAGGCTGATGGCGATCTCGACCTGGCGCACCTTGTCCTGCATGGCGGCATCCGCCGCCGCGATTGCGGGGTCGACGGGTTCGTTGCTCATCTCAGGCCACGCTGCAGCATTTCCAGGGCGATCACCAGCAGCACGACGACGAAGATCATGCGGATCAGCTTGTTGGTCGCGCGGCCCAGGTAGCGCGCGCCCAGCATCGAACCTGCCAGCACGCCGATGGCCACCGGTGCGGCGATCAGCGGATCGATCTGGCCGCGCGCGAAGTACATGCCGGCGCTGGCCGCGGCGGTGACGCCGATCATGAAATTGCTGGTGGCGGTGGAGACCTTCATCGGCAGGTGCATGGCGAGGTCCATGGCGGGCACCTTCAGCGCGCCCGAGCCGATGCCGAGCAGGGCGCTGACCATGCCGGCCACGTACATCATGGCCAGGCCGATCCAGGTGTTCTTCACCTTGTAGTCGTAGTCGCGGTGCTCGGCGTCGTCGCGGTAATGGCCGTGCAGGTTGAAGTAGTTGGCCAGGCGGTCGTCGGAATGGCTCAGCAGCGCGGCGGCATGGCGATGACGGTAGGTGGCCAGCGCCGAGTACGCCAGCACCACGCCGAAGAGGATGTAGAGAAAACGCGCGGGCAGCAGCGTGGTGAGGTAGCCGCCGGTGACGGCGCCGGTGACCGTGGCGATCTCCAGGAACATGCCGGCGCGCAGGTTGATCATTTCGTCGCGCACATAGGCTGCCGCCGCGCCGCTGGAGGTGGCGATCACCGAAACGATGCTGGCGCCGATCGCCAGGCGGATGTCGATGTCATAAAAACGCACCAGCACCGGCACGATCAGCACGCCGCCGCCGAGACCCACCAGCGAGCCCAGCGCGCCGGCGGCCACCGAGATCAGGCTCAGCGAGATGACGAAGTCCAGGGGTGTCATGCGAGCGGCGGCACGGCAGACGACAGGGCCGCGCGCGGCGCGCGGCGGATGCGCGCGGCCCGCGCGCCGCCGCCAGGCATCGCGGCAGCGGCACCGTGTTCCGCGCCTGCGCTCACGCGATGTGTCCCTCGAGGCGGGCGATGTCGCCCAGCGCGGCGTGGAAGCGGTCACCGCGCAGCAGCGGACCGACGCCGGCCGGGGTGCCGGTGAAGATCACATCGCCGGGCTGCAGGGTCCACAGCTTCGACAGCTCGTGGATGATCTCGGGCAGCGCCCAGATCATCTCGCCGATGTCCACCTGCTGGCGTGGCGTGCCGTTGACCTCGAGCGCGAGCGCGGCGTGCAGCGGATGCCCGCAGACGCTGGCCGGCGTCAGCGCCGACACCGGCGCCGAGGCGTCGAAGCCCTTGGCGCTGTCCCAGGGCGCGCCGTCGGCCTTGGCGCGGTTCTGCAGGTCGCGGCGGGTCAGGTCCAGGCCCACGCCATAGGCATGGACGCAGGCCAGCGCGTCGGCGCTGGCGATGTCGCGCCCGCCGCTGCCCAGCGCCACCACCATCTCCACCTCGTGGTGCAGCTCGGTCGTGGCACCGGGATAGGGCACCGCGCCATCCAGCCACAGCGCATCGGCCGGCTTCATGAAAAACACGGGACTGGAGCGTTTCACGTCGCCGCCCATCTCGCGCACGTGGTCGCCGTAATTGCGCCCGATGCAGTACACGCGGTGTACGGGAAAGCGCTGGTCGCTGCCCAGGATCGGCAGACTGACGGGGGTGGGGGGCGCGAACAGGAAATCGGTGAACGAGGCCATGATGCGTGATCCGCTGCGGGCAGGCCGCGCATGGTAGTACCAGCGCTGCCGGGGCCGTGCGCGGCGCTGGCGCATGACGCCTGTCAAGGTCGATGGCTGACGCGCGCGACTGCCGGCACGGGCGCTCCGCCGCGACACTGGCATCGACACAGGAGCCGGCCATGACGCGCAACGCATCGACATCCGCCACCGACGCATCCGTCGCGGCGGCGCCGGCCATGCTGCACGCCGTGCGCAAGACCTATGGTGCGCAACGCGCGCTGGATGGCGTCGATCTGCGCCTGGCGCGCGGGCAGTTGCTGGCCCTGCTCGGCCCCAACGGCGCGGGCAAGAGCACGGCGATCGCGCTGCTGCTGGGCCTGACCCGCGCCGATGCCGGCACGGTGCGACTGTTCGGCGCCGATCCGCAGACCCTCGCGCCGCGGCGGCGCATCGGGGTGATGCTGCAAAACAGCGCCTTGCCGGACACGCTGCGCGTCGGCGAGCTGCTGCGCATGACCGCGAACTACTACCCGCGCCCGCGCGCGCTGGCCGAGTGCGCCGAACTGGCCGGCATCGGCGATCTGCTGCCGCGCCCCTACGGCAAGCTGTCCGGTGGCGAGCAGCGCCGCGTGCAGTTCGCGCTGGCCCTGTGCGGACGCCCCGAGGTGATGTTCCTCGACGAGCCCACGGTGGGCATGGACATCGCCGCGCGCGAGCGTCTGTGGGCGACGCTGCGCGCGCTGGTCGGCGAAGGCTGCGCGGTCCTGCTGACCACGCATTACCTGGAGGAAGCCGAGGCGCTGGCCGATCGTGTCGTGGTGCTGGCGCAAGGATGCGTGCTGGCCGCGGGCAGCGTCGAGGAGCTGCGCGCGCGCAGCGCGGGCGCGCGCATCCGCTGCCGCAGCGCGCTCGACGCCGACACCCTGCGCGCCTGGCCCGGCGTGCAGAGCTGCGCGTGCGCCGCCGGCGTGCTGACGCTGAGCGTGCGCGAACCCGAGCCGGTGCTGCGCCGTTTGCTGGCCGAGGACGCCACGCTCGGCGCGCTGGAGGTGCGCCGCGCCGGCCTGGCCGAGGCGTTCGCCGAACTGACCCGCGAGGCCGCCTGATGAGCGCCGTCCAGTCCTTGCCGCTGCCGCATCTGCTGCGCATCTACGCGCTGGATGCGTACTACGAATTCCTGCGCGTGCTGCGCACGCCGGGCGCGGCGTTGCCCATGCTGGTGTTTCCGGCGATGTTCTATCTGCTGTTCGGCGTGGTGTTCGCCGGCAGGAATGCGCAACAGGCGGTGTACGTGCTGGGCAGCATGGCCGCGTTCGGGGTGATGTCGCCGGGACTGTTCGGTTTCGGCATCGGCGTGGCGGTGGACCGCGAGCGTGGCGTGCTGACGCTGAAACGCGCGTTGCCGGTGCCGCCGGCTGCGTACCTGCTGGCGAAGATGGCGATGGCGTTGCTGTTCGCGCTGCTGATCTTCGTGATCCTGGCGCTGCTGGCGGTCGTGCTCGGCGGCGTGCGCCTGGCGCCGCTGCAGTGGCTGGGCCTGCTCGGCGCGATGCTGCTGGGCGTGTTGCCGTTCTGCGCCATCGGCTTGTTGATCGGCAGCCGCGCCAGCGCGCAGGCGGCGCCGGCCATCGCCAACCTCATCTACCTGCCGATGTCGTTCCTGTCCGGTCTGTGGGTACCCTTGTCTGCCATGCCGCATCTGCTGCAACGGGTCGCGCCGCTGTGGCCGGCCTGGTACCTGGGCGAGCTCAGCCTGCGTGCGGTGGGCATGGCGCGGGCGCCCATGTGGCCGCCGATCGCGGCGCTGCTGCTGTTCACGGCGGTGTTTTTCGCGCTGGCCGTGCGTAGACTGCGACGCAGCGGTTGAGGCGGCTGGCGCCGTCCACGCGAGGGTCCTGACATGTCGCTGCTCTCCATCGCCCCGGATTCGGTGCTGGCCCGCGCCGGCATGGCGGACCAGCCGACGCGGGCCTGGCGCTTCGCGCTGATCAATCTGGTCTGGAGTTTCTGGATCTTCGCCGTGCCCCTGCTCAACGGCACGTCGCTGCGCGACTGGTTGCCGGCGACCGCACTGGGCTATGCGCTGTTTCTGTGGTTCTACTTCCGCGCTTACAGCGTGCCGGCGCGCAGGGTCTGGCGCTACGTGCTGGCGTTGGCGGCGCTGGGTTTCGTGCTGGCGCCGCTGAACTGGGGGGCGATGGTCTACATCATCTACGCCTGCGTGTTCGCTGCCGTCGCCTTCCGCAGCACGCGGGTCGGTGTGCTGGTGATGGTGCTGACGGTGGCGGCGTTCATGGCTGAGGCGCAGTGGCTGGGCTGGAGCTGGCCGAACACCTTGAGCGTGGCGTTCTGGGCGCTGGCCGTGGGCGGCATGAACCTGATGTACCGCGCCAAGGGCATCAGCGACGCGCGCCTGCGTATGAGCCACGACGAAGTGCGCCGCCTCGGCGCGCGTGCCGAGCGCGAGCGCATCGGCCGCGACCTGCACGATCTGCTCGGGCACACGCTGTCGCTGGTGGCGCTGAAGAGCGAACTGGCCGCGCGCCTGGTCGAGAGCGATGCGGCGGCGGCGGGGCGCGAGATGCGCGAGGTCGAGCGCGTGGCGCGCGCGGCGCTGACCGAGGTGCGCGCCGCGGTCAGCGGATTGCGTGCACCGCGGCTGATGGCCGAGCTGGCCAGCGCACGCCTGCTGCTGGAAACCGCCGGCGTGCACGTGGACAACCGCATCTCCGCCAGCGCGTTGCCCGAGGCACAGGACGCCGCGCTGGCCATGGTGCTGCGCGAGGCCGCCACCAACGTGCTGCGCCACGCGCAGGCCGCGCGCGTGGTGATCGAACTCGAACAGGACGCCGCGCGGGTGCGCCTGTGCATCGGCGACGATGGTCGCGGCGGCATCGCGCGCGAGGGCAACGGCCTGGCCGGCATGCGTGAACGGCTGACCGCGCTGGGCGGCGCGCTGAGCATCGACGCGCCCACCGGTCGCGGCACGCGCCTGTGCGCCGAACTGCCGCTGCAGCGCAGCGCGCATCCCACCAACGCAATCCCGGACGGCACGCGGCCCCGTACCGACGTCATCCCGGACGGCGCGCAGCGCCGAGCCGGGATCCAGCAAGTCCTTCCGCAAGTACCCCTGGATCCCCGTCCCCGACACAACCATTCGGGGATGACGTTCCTGCGCGGGGATGACGAAGGGAGCGAACTTTTCGATGGCATCCAGGACGATCTGCTTCCGGGCGCCGGCCGATGATGATGCGCGTGCTGCTGGCCGAGGATCAGGCGCTGGTGCTGGGCGCGCTGGCCGCGCTGCTCAACATGGAATCCGATATTGAAGTCGTCGGCTGCGCCAGTGACGGCGAGATGGCCTGGCGCGAGCTGCAGCGCCTCAAGCCCGACGTGCTGGTCACCGACATCGAGATGCCCGGCCTCAGCGGCCTGGAACTGGCGCAGCGCGTGCAGCGCCACGCGTTGCCGATCAAGGTCGTCATCGTCACCACCTTCGCGCGCGCCGGATTCCTGCGCCGTGCGCTGGACGCCGGCGTGGCCGGCTATCTGCTCAAGGACGCCCCCGCCGAGAAACTGGCCGAGGCCTTGCGCAGCGTGCAGCGCGGCGGCCGCGCCATCGATCCGCAACTGGCGATCGAGGCATGGAGCGAGGCCGACCCGCTCAGCGATCGCGAGCGCCAGGTGCTGCGCCTGGCGGGCGAGGGCGTGGCCGCCAGCGAAATCGCGCAGCGCCTCAACCTGACCCACGGCACGGTGCGCAATTACCTGTCCGAGATCATCGGCAAGCTCGGCGTGAGCAACCGCATCGAGGCCTACCGGCTGGCGCGGCAGAAGGGCTGGTTGTGAGCTGAGCGGCTGTGAATTTTTCAGGCTCTGAGGCTGGGCGTGGATTTCGGTCGTGGGCAGCACCCACGTCGTCATGCCCGCGCATGCGGGCATCCAGCGCAACGTGCGCTAACGCTGCTGGATCCCCGTCCCCGACACAACCACTCGGGGATGACGTTCCTGCGCGGGGATGACGAGGATGGTGCGATCCCTTGCAGCGCTATGTCCCGAGTCCCGTCACTGTCTCATCCGCGCAGCACCCGGCTGACAGCTGTCAGTCGCGATGCTTGACCGGCGCGCATTTCATCTACGCTGCGCTCACCTCAAGCTGGCCACTGTCCGCGACATCGTCGCCGAGCGTCGAACACCATGAGCCAAAGCCCGCAGGATCTGTTGCAGCAATTGCGCATCGAGCGCGCCGATCGCGATCTGCCCGCGCCGCGGCGGCGCTGGCCGTGGATCGTCGGCGCGCTGATCGTGCTGCTGGCGCTGCTCGCCGGCGCGCTGGTCTGGCGTGCCGCGCGCGCGCCGCAGGTACAAGTGGCGACGGTGCAGGCGCCGGCCAGCGCAGCCGGTTCGGGCTCGGTGCTGCAGGCCACCGGCTACGTCACCGCGCGGCGCGAGGCCACGGTGTCGGCGCAGATCACCGGGCGCCTGACCGAGGTGCACGTCGAGGAGGGCGAGCACGTCAAGGCCGGGCAACTGCTGGCACGGCTGGATGACAGCCAGGCCAAGGCGCAGCTGCGGCTGGCGGCGGCCAACGAGGCTGCCGCGCGCGCCGCGCTGGGCCAGTACACGGCCAACGCCAAACTGGCACGCATCACGCTGCGCCGCGAACGCACGCTGGTGGACAAGGGTCTGGCATCCAGGCAATCGCTGGATCAGGCCGTGGCCAGCGCGTCCAGCGCCGAGGCCGCACTGGCCGATGCGCGCGAGCAGATCGCGGTGGCCGCCGCGCAGCGCCAGGTGGCGCAGGTGAATTACGACTACACCTTCGTGCGCGCGCCCTTCGCCGGGGTGATCACCGACAAGGCCGCGCAGGTCGGCGAGATCGTCTCGCCGCTGTCCGCCGGCGGTGGCTTCACGCGCACCGGCGTGGCCACCATCGTCGACATGAACTCGCTGGAGGTCGATGTCGACGTCAACGAGTCCTATATCCACCGCGTGCATGCCGGCCAGCCCGCCGAGGCGGTGCTGGACGCGTATCCCGACTGGCGCATCCCCGCGCGCGTGATCGCCATCGTGCCCACCGCCGACAAGGCCAAGGCCACGGTGAAGGTGCGCGTGGCGCTGCTGCAGAAAAGCCCGCGCATCCTGCCCGACATGGGCGTGCGGGTGAATTTTCTCGAGCGTGCGGCGGCCCCCAGCACGGTGCCGCAAGGCGTGCTGATCCCGGCCGCCGCACTGATCGATACGGCGTCCGGCAAGGCCGTGTGGCGCGTGCGCGATGCGCATATCGAGCGCGTGCCGGTGCGGGTGCTGGCCAGTCTGGGCGACCTGCGCCAGGTCGATGGCGCGCTGGCGGCCGGCGAGCAGGTGGTGATCCAGCCCGGCGCAAGTTTGCGCGCGGGCGCAAGCGTACGCGTCGCCACGGCGGCGCAGGAGTGAGGCCATGAACGCAGTCCAGACGGGCAGTGCGAACCTGATCGAGATCCGCGATCTCGGCAAGACCTACCGCCGCGGCAAGCAGGCGATCCCGGTTCTGCAGGGCGTGAACCTGGACGTGGCCGCCGGCGATTTCTTCGCGCTGATGGGGCCGTCCGGGTCGGGCAAGACCACGCTGCTGAATCTGATCGGCGGGCTGGATACGCCATCGGCCGGCAGCATCGTCATCGGCGGTCAGCGCATCGACAAGCTCTCCGGCGCGGCGCTGGCACGCTGGCGCGCGGCGCACGTCGGCTTCGTGTTCCAGTTCTATAACCTGCTGCCCATGCTCAGCGCGCAGAAAAACGTGGAGCTGCCGCTGCTGCTGACCAAGCTGTCGGCCGGCGAGCGACGCAAGCGCGCCGCCATCGCGCTGCAACTGGTGGGTCTGGCGGATCGCGCCAGCCACAAGCCCGGCGAACTGTCCGGCGGCCAGCAGCAGCGCGTGGCCATCGCGCGCGCCTTCGTCACCGACCCGACGTTGCTGGTCTGCGACGAGCCCACCGGCGATCTCGACCGCGCCTCGGCCGAGGAAGTGCTGGGCCTGCTGCAGCAGCTCAATCGCGCGCACGGCAAGACCATCGTCATGGTCACCCACGATCCGCGCGCGGCCGAGCACGCCACGCACATGGTGCATCTGGACAAGGGCGAACTGGTTGGCGCCGCGCGCGTCGCGCAGCCCGTCTGAGGAGTGGCGCGATGAAATACTTCTCGCTGGTGTGGGCGGCACTGTGGCGACGCAAGGCGCGCACGCTGTTCACGCTGTTCTCGGTGCTCACGGCATTTTTGCTGTTCGGCATGCTCGACGCGGTGCGCACGGCGTTCAATGCCGGCGATCAACTGGCCGGCTCGGGGCGCATGATCGTCAGCTCCAAGCTGTCGATCACGCAGCCCTTGCCGATTTCGTTGCTCGGCTCCATCGAGCGCGTGCCGGGCGTCAGGCAGGTCGGCTGGGCCAACTGGTTCGGCGGCTACTACCAGCACCCGACGCCGTTTTTCCCCAACTTCGCGGTCAGTAGCAACTATCTGAGTCTGTTCCGCGATCGCTACGAATTGCCGCCCGCGCAGGCCAGGGCTTTTGCCGACACGCGCGATGGCGCGGTGGTGGGCGCGGCGCTGGCGAAACAGTTCGGCTGGAAGCTGGGCCAGCGCGTGCCGCTGATCGCCGGCATCTTTCCGCGCAGCGATGGCAGCAACGACTGGAATTTCCAGATCGTCGGCATCTTCACCACCGCGAATCCCAAGCTGAAGGCGGCCGAGCAGCAGTTCCTGTTCCACTGGAAATACTTCGACGAGGGCAACGCCTACATGAAGAACATGGTCGGCTGGTACGAGGTCAATCTGGCCAATCCGGCGGACTCTGATCGCGTGGCGCAGGCCATCGATGCGCTCAGCCGCAACTCGGACCACGAAACCAGGACGCAGACCGAGCAGGCGTTCCAGGCGTCGTTCGCCAAGCAGATCGGCGACATCGGTTTGATCGCGGGCGGCATCATGGCGGCGGTGTTCTTCACCCTGCTGCTGCTGACCGGCAACACCATGGCGCAGGCGGTGCGCGAGCGCATCCCCGAACTCGCGGTGCTGAAGACGCTGGGCTTCCAGGATCACACCGTGCTGGCACTGGTGCTGGCCGAGTCGGTGCTGCTGATCGTGCTGGGTGGCGTGCTGGGCATGGCGCTGGCGATGCTGCTGACGCCGATGGTCAGCGCCGCCAGCGGCGGTGCCCTGCCGCTGCCGCCGCTGGGGCTGCAGAGCTGGTTGTCGGCGCTGGGCCTGATGCTGGCCATCGGCCTGCTGGTGGGTGCACTGCCGGCGCTGCGCGGCATGCGCCTACAAATCGTCGATGCGCTGGCCGGACGCTGAGGAGATCACCATGCGCTTTCTGATCAATGCCGCGACATGGCTGGCCCTGCTGCTGGGCCTGTATCTGTGGATCAGGTCGCCGTGGTGGCTGCTGTTGACCCTGGTCGCAGTCGGTGCCGTCGCCTTGCTGCTGACGCGGCGCGGCCGTCAGGCGCTGGCGGTGGCGCGCATGGGTGTGAGCACGCTGCCGCAACGCATCGGCGCCAGCTCGGTGATCCTGGTCGGCATCGCCGGCGTGGTCGGCGTGCTGGTCGCGCTGCTGGCCATGGCGGGCGGACTGACGCAGACGCTGCGCGCCACCGGCAGCAACGACACCGCCATCGTGCTGCGCGCCGGCGCCACCGGCGAACTCGCCTCGGGGCTCACGCGCGGCGCGGTGACGCTGATCGCGCAGGCGCCAGGCATCGCGCGCGACGCCCGGGGCGTGCCGCTGACCTCGCCCGAGCTCGTCGTCGTGGCCAACCTGCCCAAGCGCGGCAGCAGCAGCGACGCCAATGTCGAATTGCGCGGCGTCGGCCCGCTGGCGCGCGCCGCGCACAACAGGGTCAGGCTGGTGCAGGGGCGCTGGTTCACGCCCGGCCTGCGCGAACTGGTGGTCGGCAGCGGTGCCGAGCGCGAGTTTTCCGGCGTGAAGCTGGGCGATAGCGTGCGCCTCGGCAGCCAGCCGTG
The DNA here is from genome assembly GCA_022730075.1 of Rhodanobacter sp. GTDB lineage: Bacteria > Pseudomonadota > Gammaproteobacteria > Xanthomonadales > Rhodanobacteraceae > Metallibacterium. The sequence continues at coordinate 13,635 of DZBX01000060.1, forward strand.
GAAAGTGGTCGGCGTGTTCAAGGCCGGCGATGCGCATGATTCCGAGCTGTGGGCCGATGCCGATACCGTGTCCAGTGCCTACCGCCGCGGCGGATTCTCATCGGTGATCGTGCGCCTGGCCAGGCCCGCCGATTTTGCCATGCTCAAAGCCGCGTTGCTGTCCAATCCGCAACTGCACGTGATGGTGCAGACCACGCGCGCCTACTACGCCGCGCAGTCCGAGGGCGTGACCCGGGTGATCCGCGTCGTCGGCATCAGCGTCGGCGTGATCATGGCGCTGGGCGCGATCTTCGGCGCGCTCAACACCATGTACGCGGCGATCAGCGCGCGCGGTCGCGAGATCGCCACGCTGCGCGCGCTGGGTTTCGGCGGCCTGCCGGTGGTGCTGGCGGTGCTGCTGGAAACCCTGCTGCTGGCGCTGCTCGGCGGCGTGCTCGGCGGCGCCATTGCCTGGCTGTTGTTCAACGGCTACACGGTGTCCACGCTGGGCGCGGATTTCAGCCAGGTGGTGTTCCGCTTCCAGGTCAGCCCCGCGCTGCTGGTGCAGGGCCTGAAGTGGGCGCTGGCAATCGGCTTCATCGGTGGCATCTTCCCCGCGCTGCGCGCCGCGCGCGTGCCGGTCAGCGTGGCGCTGCGCGAGCTGTAGCGATCGCCGTGCCATGCCGGGATCCGGACGGGCGCCGCGCGAGAGCCACTGGATGACCAGCTTCGCTGCTGTGAAGCGATTCCCGCTTGCGCGGGGATGA
>DZBX01000198.1 GCA_022730075.1 Rhodanobacter sp.
GGAAACTGATCGGGCACCGGATCGTCGATGCCTGCGTCGAGGCCGGAATCCGGTGACCAGCGGCTCTGCAATTTGGCGTGACAATGCAACTGGCCAAGCCAAAATCGCTGCACAGACATGCGCCATTCCGTCGACGGCAGCGAGGTAGCACCACATCCTGCCGCCGGGGCCTCGAATTGCGCATCCCCGCGCACGCGTGGGTTGCGACCATCCGCTGCATTGCAGGATCATGCGCGCACGCATGCATACGAACCGACTCGAAGCATTCAGTGATGGCGTGCTGGCCATCATCATCACCATCATGGTGCTGGAGCTCAAGGTTCCGCACGGCGATACGCTGGCGGCGCTCAAACCCTTGCTGCCCGTGTTTTTCAGCTACGTGCTGAGCTTCATGTACATCGGCATTTACTGGAACAACCATCACCACATGCTGCACGCCGCCACGCGCGTCAGCGGTGGCGTGCTGTGGGCCAATCTGCACTTGCTGTTCTGGCTGTCGCTGTTTCCCTTCGTCACCGGCTGGATGGGCGAGAATCACTACGGCACCCTGCCCACCGCGCTGTATGGCGGGGTGCTGCTGATGGCGGCAATCGCCTACTGGATTCTGGAATGGCTGATCGTGCATTGCGAGGGCGCGCAATCGCTGCTGGCGCGCGCCGTGGGTGGCGATTTCAAGGGCAAGTTGTCCATCGCGCTGTATGCCATCGCCATCGTCTCGGCGTTCGTGGCGGCGTGGCTGGCGCAAATCCTGTATCTGGCGGTCGCGCTGCTGTGGCTGGTGCCGGATCGGCGCATCGAACGTCTGCTGCGCGACGAGCATTGATTGGCGCGCGCGCAGCAGACCGCGCGGCGCCGGCGCAATCACCTGGTCGAATCGAATCCTGAGGAGCAGGCCATGCCGGCACAGCACTATCCGTATTACCTGGCCAATGTCGCGCAGACGCCCAATGCCGACCTCGAAGTCATCGACAAGTACCACGGCACCCTGACCGCGCGCGTGGCGCTGCCCGACGCGGCAGCCGTCGAGCGCGCCATCGCTGCCGCCCTGAGCGCCGAGGCGCCGATGCGCGCGCTGACACCCTTCGCGCGGCAGCAGGTCCTCGAGCATTGCGTGGCGCGATTTCGCGAACGCCAGGACGAGCTGGCACTGGCGCTGTGCGTCGAGGCAGGCAAACCGATGCGCGATGCGCGCGGCGAGGTCACGCGCCTGATCGATACCTTCAGGATCGCCGCCGAGGAAACCGTGCGCATCGATGGCGAGGTGCTGAACCTCGAGATCTCCGCGCGCGCACGCGGCTATCGTGGCTTCACCCGGCGCGTGCCGCTCGGCGCGTGCAGTTTCATCACGCCCTTCAATTTTCCGCTGAATCTGGTCGCGCACAAACTGGCGCCAGCGATCGCCGCGGGCTGTCCGTTCGTGCTCAAGCCTTCGGAGAAAACCCCGCTGGGCGCATTGATCATCGGCCAAGTGCTGGCCGAGACCGCCCTGCCCGAGGGCGCGTTCTCGATCCTGCCGCTGCCCGGCGATCGCGCCGCGGCGCTGGTCGAGGATGCCCGCTTCAAGCTCCTGTCGTTCACCGGCGGCCAGGTCGGCTGGCAGCTCAAGGCGCGCGCCGGGCGCAAGAAGGTGCTGCTGGAACTGGGCGGCAATGCCGCCTGCATCGTCGATGGCGATCAGCGCGGGCGCCTCGATGCCGTGGTCGAGCGCATGATCTTCGGCGCGTTCTATCAGTCCGGGCAAAGTTGCATCAGCGTGCAACGCATCCTCGTGCAGCGCGATGCGTACGCCGAGTTCCGCGAGCGTTTCGTGGCCGCCGCCAAGATCCTGCGCATGGGCGACCCGCGTGACGAAACGGTCGCGCTCGGCCCGGTCATCGACAGCGCCGCCACGACGCGCCTGCGCGCCTGGCTCGACGCGGCCCTCGGCGCCGGCGCGCGCCTGTTGTGCGGCGGCCACGGCGATGGCCTGATGCTGCCGGCGACGGTGCTGGAGTGCGTGCCGCACAGCCTGCAGCTCTGGCGCGAGGAGGCCTTCGGCCCCATCGCCGTGCTGGAGCCGTTCGACGATTTCGAGGATGCCCTGCGCATGGTCAACGATTCCGACTACGGCCTGCAGGCCGGCGTCTTCACCGACTCCATGAGCCATGCGCTGCGCGCGTGGGATGCGCTCGAGGTCGGCGGCGTGATCATCGGCGACGTACCCAGTTTCCGCGTCGACAACATGCCTTACGGCGGCGTCAAGCGCTCCGGGCTGGGCCGCGAGGGCATCCGCGCCAGCATCCTGGAAATGACCGAGCCGCGTCTTCTGGTGATCCGCGATCAAGCGGTCGTGCCACCTTGAGTGACGCCACGTTGCGGCCACCTCGCCGGACGCGCGGCTCATGCCGGAAACCTTGATCGCCACCACGCAGCACGCACTCGGCGTGCGCGACAGCCGCTTCCTGGCCGACGCGGCGCCGGTGGCCGATGCCGCCGCGGCGATGCGCTGGCTGGCGCAGCATCGCCACGCCGACGCCACGCACAATTGCTGGGCCTGGCGTTGCGGCGGCACGTATCGCAGCAGCGACGACGGCGAACCCGGCGGCAGCGCCGGTCGCCCCATCCTGCAGGCCATCGACGCGCAAGGTCTCGATCATGTCGTGGTGCGCGTGGCACGCTGGTTCGGCGGCACCAAACTCGGTGTCGGCGGACTGGCGCGCGCCTACGGCGGCTGCGCGGCGCAATGCCTGCGTGCGGCGCCGCGGCGCGCGATCGTGGCGCTGATCGCGGTGCGCGTCGAAGCCGATGCGGCGACGCTGGCGCGCCTGCGCGGACGTCTGTCCGCATTCGCCGCGCGGACCGAAGCCGTCGCTGCGGCAGATGCCGCGCTGCAATTGCAGTTGCCGCGGGAACACCTGCCCGCGCTGCGAGAATGGCTGGCCGCGCATACGCACGGCTGCGCTCGCTGCGTGACGGACGACAGGGCGCAGGCGCCCTGACACTGCGGCGACGGCCGAGCCTCTAAAGATCAGTTTGCAAAACCGGGCATCCTGCCGCGGTTTGCAAAACAAACGGGCGCGG
>DZBX01000199.1 GCA_022730075.1 Rhodanobacter sp.
CTCAGCCGCGCCGCAACGCATGCAGGCTCGCCTGCAGCAGCGCGCCATCCACCCAGCGCGCGTATTGCGCGGGGCCCGGGTGCAGGCCATCGGCGCACAGCTGCCCCGGCGTCTGCCCGGCGTCGCGGCTGGCGCCGGTGACATCCACCCAGGCCGCGCCGGCGCGCAGCACGCGCGCACGCGCCAGCGCATTGAATTGGTCGATGGCCGTGGCGATGGCTTGCGGCGCGCGCGCATCCTGCCTGGCGAACGGCGTCACGCCCCAGTCCGGAATCGACACGCCCAGCACGCGCGTCGCGCGCGCGCCGGCGAGGCGCAGCGCCTGCGCCAGCAGCGCATCGAAACCGCGCGCGAATGTCTCCATGTCGCGACCGCGGTAGTGGTCGTTGACGCCGATCTGCAGCGTCACCAGGTCATAGGGCGGTGCCAGCGTGGCCGTTGCCAGTGCCGCCAGCAGCTCGTCCGTGGTCCAGCCAGTGCGCGCCAGCACGGTCGGCGCGGCGCAGTCGTGGCCGTGTTCGCGCAGGCGCGCGACGAGTTGCGCGGGCCAGGCTGCGCCTGGCGCCACGCCCTCGCCCACCGTGTACGAATCGCCCAGCGCCAGCAGGCGCAGTTCAGCCATGCGCGTAACGCGGCGCCGCGGCTTCGACATGGCGCGCCAACGCACGCTCGAGGCGCGCCAGCACCTCGGCCATCATCGCCGGTTCGGGCAGCAGGGTCAGGCGCAGGTGGCGGCTGCCGGCCAGATTGAAACCGCTGCCCGGCGTCAGCAGCACGTGTTCGTGCTCGAGCAGGTCCAGCGCGAAGGCCTGGTCGTCGAAGCCGGGCAGCAGTCCGTCACGCAGCGCGGGGAACGCGTAGATGGCGCCGCGCGGCGCGACCACCTCGAGGAACTCGCTGCGCGCGATGCCTTCGATCAAACTCGCGCGCGTGGCGTGCAGGCGTCCGCCCGGCGTGGTGAGGGTTTCGATCTCGCCGCGCAGACGCAGCGCCGCCGGGATCGCCCACTGGCCCATCTGGTTGGCGCACAGACGCAGCGCAGCCAGCAACTGCAAGGCATCGCGCAACGGCTGCAGCGCCGCGCGCGCGCCGGTCAATTGCAGCCAGCCGACCCGATAGCCGCAGGCGCGCCAGAGCTTGGACAGTCCGCCGAAGCTCAGGCACGGCACCTCGCCGGACAGCGCGGCCAGGGGCGTGAACTGCGCATCGTCGTAGGTGATGCCGTCGTAGATCTCGTCGCTGAGCAGCAGCAGCCCATGCCGCGCGGCCAGCGCCACCAGTTGCTGCAGCAGCGCACGCGGATACACCGCGCCGGTCGGGTTGTTGGGATTGATCAGCACCAGCGCGCGCGTGCGCGGGGTGATCAGCGCCTCGATCGCGCCGGCGTCGGGCTGGTGGCCGCGCGACGCCGGGCAATCGTAGTAGCGCGGCACGCCGCCGTTGAGGCGCGTGGCGGCGCTCCACAGCGGGTAGTCGGGACACGGCAGCAGCACCTCGTCGCCCGGCTCGAGCAGCGCGCGCAGGCTCATGTCGATCAGCTCGCTGACGCCGTTGCCGATGAATACGTGCTCGGCATCCAGTGCGCCGATGCCGCGCGCCGCGGCGTCGGCGACCAGCGCCTCGCGCGCGATCTCCAGGCCCAGCTCATGGCCGTAGGCGTCGGCCTCGTGCAGGTGCGCAGCGATGGCCTCGCGCAGCGCCGCCGGCGGGTGCAGGCCGAAGCGCGCCGGATTGCCGATGTTGATGCGCAGCAAGTCCACGCCCTGCTGCTCGAGTTCACGCGCGCGCTGGCTCAGCGGGCCGCGGATGTCGTAGCGCACCTGGTCGAGGCGCGTGGCGGGGGCGAGGCGGAAATCGGACATGACGTGACGGGCATGGCTGCAAAGCGCGCCACTCTAGCAGCGCCGGCGGCCGCGTTCGCGCGTGCGCAGCAACACGCGTGCGCCAGCGGTTCATGCGTTGCACCCGCCATAATCCATGCATGCATGCCTTCGATCCGTTCGCCGCGCTGGTGGCCGTGGGCTGGCCGCCGGCGCAGCCCTGGCCCGTGCTCGATGCCGGGCAGCGCGTGGCGCGCGTGGCCGCGCAGCACCGCGCCGGCTACGTGCTGCACGATGGCCGGGAGAGTTTCAAGGCGCAGCCCGCGCCAGGCTTTCTGCGCCGCAGCCTGACGCCCGAGCAGCGCCCGGTAGTCGGCGATTTCGTCATCCTTGCCGACGACAGTCCGCCGCATATCGTCGAGATCCTGCCGCGGCGCAGCCTGCTCAGTCGTGCCGCCGCCGGCGAGCGCTACGCGCGCCAGCCGATCGCCGCCAACGTCGATACCGTGTGCGTGCTGATGGGCCTGGATGGCGATTTCAATCCCGCGCGCATCCAGCGCTATCTGGCGCTGATCGAAGGCTCCGGCGCGCAGGCACTGATCCTGCTGAGCAAGGCCGATGTGCATCCCGGGCATGCCGCGCAGCTCGCTGCGCTGCGCGCTGCCTTGCCCGCCGACGCGTCGGCATTGGCGATCAACGCCAAGGACGCCGCGCTGCACGCGCAACTGGCGCCGTGGCTGCTGCCCGGCGCCACGCTGGCGCTGGTGGGTTCGTCCGGCGCGGGCAAGTCCACGCTCACCAACACGCTGCTGGGTCGCGAACGCCAGGCCACCGCCGCCGTGCGCGCGCACGACAGCCGCGGCCGCCACACCACCACGCACCGCGCGCTGCTGCCGCTGCCGGGCGGCGCCTGCCTGATCGACACGCCGGGCATGCGCGAGCTCAAGCTCACCGGCGACGAGGACCTGGCCCAGTACGCCGATATCGAGGCGCTGGCCGGCCAGTGCCGCTTCAGCGACTGCGGGCACGGCAACGAACCGGGCTGCGCCGTGCGCGACGCGCTGGATAGCGGCGAACTCAACCCCGCGCGCTGGCGCAGCTATCTGAAACTCAGCAGTGAGCGCGAACAGCAGGAAGCCGCGCTGGAAGCGCAGTTGCGTCGCCACGCCGACCCGCGCCCGTCACGCGTGCTGGGGCGGCGTCAGCGCGAGCGCTGAG
>DZBX01000061.1 GCA_022730075.1 Rhodanobacter sp.
GTGGCGCCCGAAGTAGGACTCGAACCTACGACCCCCTGATTAACAGTCAGGTGCTCTAACCGGCTGAGCTATTCGGGCACGAGCCGGGCATTGTCGCGGCTTGCCTCGGGATGCGTCAAGCGCCGCGCCGCGCGCCTTCAGCCCGCAAACGCGATGCGGTAGCAGGGCTGGTAGGCCTTGCCGCCGGGCAGCTTCATGCGGTGTTGCGCGATGAAGGCCTGCAGCATCACATCGAGTGCTTGCATCACCTCCGGCTCGCCGCTGATCCGATAGGGGCCTTCGGCCTCGATCGCGCGCATGCCTTCTTCCTTGACGTTGCCGGCGACGATGCCGGAAAACGCGCGACGCAGATCGGCCGCAAGCTCGTGGGCCGGACGATCGCGATGCAGGCGCAGCGCCGCTATCGCCGCATGCGTGGGCTGGAACGGCTGCTGGTAGGTGAACGGCACATTGAGCGACCAGTTGAAGAAAAACGCATCCTTGTTGTCCAGTCGCTGCTCGCGCACGCGGTCGACGCCCTTGCTCATCGCACGCGCCACGGCTTGTGGGTCGTTGATGATGATCTGGTAATGGCGCGCGATGCCATCACCCAGCGCCAGGCGCAGAAAGCGATCGATCTGTTCGAAATAGGCCGCCGATTCGCGCGGCCCGGTGAGGATCAGCGGCAGGTTCTGTGCGGCGTTGTCCGGATGCAGCAACAAACCCAGCAAATAGAAAATTTCCTCGGCCGTGCCGACGCCACCGGGGAACACGATGATGCCGTGACCGATGCGCACGAATGCTTCCAGGCGCTTCTCGATGTCCGGCATGATCACCAGATGGTTGACGATCGGATTGGGCGACTCGGCGGCGATGATGCCGGGCTCGGTGATGCCGATGTAACGGTTGTGGTGACGCCGTTGCTTGGCATGCGCGATGGTCGCACCCTTCATCGGGCCCTTCATTGCCCCCGGCCCGCAGCCGGTGCAGATGTCCAGCCCGCGCAGGCCGAGCTGGTAGCCCGCCTGCTTGGTGTAGTCGTATTCAGCGCGCGCAATGGAATGCCCACCCCAGCACACCACCAGATTGGGATCGGCATGCGGGCGCAGGATGCGCGCGTTGCGCAGGATCTCGAATACGGCGTGGGTGATGCCCACCGAGTCGTCGAGATCGAAGGCGCCGGCCGCGAGGCTGGTCGAGGCATAGACGATGTCGCGCACGACCGCCACCAACAGCTCGTTGATGCCGCGGATGATCTGCCCATCGACGAAGGCCTGCGCCGGGGCGTGGCGCAATTCCAGCTTGATGCCGCGATCCTGCTGCAGCACCTGGATGTCGAAATCGGGGTAGCGCTCCAGTGTCGAACGCGGATCATCGCTTTCGCTGCCCGAGGTCAGCACCGCCAGCGCGCAGCGACGCAGCAAGCCGTGCAGCCCCGATGCGCTGACATCGCGCAGCATGGCCACCTCGTTGCGCGACAGCACATCCAGACCGCCCGAGGGCGAAATGCGCGCGCTGACCACGCCTTTGACCGGCGGTTGCGGCGGCAGGTAGTCCTCGTCGCGCGCTTCCCTGTTGCTGTTCATGGCATCGACTCCGCTGGCGCGCCGTGCGCGCAATTCTCGACCAGGCAGCATCAGCCCGGGTGTCGGCGATTGCAAGCCACCTCATCAAAGCAAAAAGCCGGCGCCCCTGCGGACGCCGGCCGTGCTGGCAACAAAACCCGGTCAGAACTTGTAGCGCACCGTCAGTTGCACCGACCAGCGCGACAACACATCGGATTTGTTGGAACCGACGCTGTCGAGCAAACCGAAGGTCTGCGGCGTGTAATTGCCGTTGGCATCGGTGTACCGGCTCAGGTCGTAAATGTACTTGCCGGTGGCCGGATCGATGCCGGCAAGGTTGGCCAGGGTGCGCGTTTGCGGGTCATAGCCCAGTGCCGGCAACTGGCCCCACTTCTTGTCGAGCATGTTGAGGAAGTTGTAGATGTCCAGCACCACCTCGCCCTTGTTGCCCTTGAACAGGCCCGGGATCTCCTGACTGACGCGCAGATCGAGTTGGTGTGTCCACGGCAAATAGCTGGAATTGCGTGGCACGTCGCGACCGGCGTATTGCTGCAGACCTGGCTGTGACTTGATGTAGTTGAAGAACTGCTGCTGCAACTGCGCCGAGGTGTTGCTGGTGAACTCGACATCGCCGGGGCCGCTCGGCACGTAGACCAGATCGTTGTAATACACGCTGTCGCCATTGCCATCGCCGCCATAGACCCAGCTGTACGGCGTGCCGCTGGAAATGTTGAGGTAGGCACCGAAGCTGGTGCGGTAGTCACGGAAGAACTTGTGCGACCACGACAGATAGCCGCTGAGTCGATCACGCACATTGTAGTTGGCCGGATAGGCCACATCGGCATTGGGATTGACGGCCGGGTTGTAACGCCAGTTCGAGTAGGCCACCGACGACGAGCCGGCATTGACGCTGCTGGCGCGGCCGTGGGTCCACGCCAGCGACCAGCCAAACCCGTCATTGCCGCCCGGATGCTGCAGGCGCAGGGTGGTGTAGGTGGCGCTACCCAGGTCCGAATTGCCCAGATACATGACGCTGCTGTAGGCCGGGTTGGCGTTGGCCATCGCGCAGCTCGAGCTGGTGCACAGGGTGCCATTGCTGTTGAGCCTGAAAAAGATGGGCCGGCCATCCGGACCGATCGCCGTGGGCTTGCCGAGGTTGAGGTTCTGGTACCAGATCGCGTTTTGATCCTTGACATAGGAGATCTCGGCACTGGCCACCATGCCCCACCACGGCAACTCGTGATCCAGCGCCAGCGAAGTCTTCATCACCGTGGGCTGCTGGAAATTGTTGGCCAGCAGATCGACCGTCTGCTTGGGCTGGTTGGTCGCAGGCTTGGGCTGGTTGTACGGGTCGGATGACAGCGGGCCGCCGGTCGCCGGGTTGTAGGCGGTGTAGGTGACGACGTTGATGCCGTTGTTGGTGAACGGATTCGACTGCCACACCGCCGGCGTGGCGCCCATGAACAAGCCGATGCCGCCGCGCAACTGCGTGGGCAGTGCGGTGTCGAAGGTGTAGTTGAACGACAGCCGCGGCTCCAGCACCGAATGGCCGTTGATGGTGTTGTTGTTGGGCATGCCAAAGGTCTGCGCGAATCCGGCGTTGTAGGCCGGCTTGGTGCCGACCTCGGGAATATCCCAACGCAGACCGTATTGCAGGTTCAGCGCATCGTTGATCTGCCACACGTCCTGCGCGAACAAGCCCCAGTTTTCGTAGGACCAGATCGCCGAGGCATTGGCGAGGTCGCCGCCAACCGGCTGGCGCAACTGGTAGTTGGAATAGTTGCCGGACTGGAAGTTGGCGATGCTGTTGAACTGGTAGGCGCCAGCGAAATACTGCAGGAACAGGTTGTTGTAGTCGTTGCGCAGATAATCAACGCCGAACTTCACGGTGTGGTCATTGAGAAACAGCGTGCCCGCCCAGAATCCGGTCCAGGTCTTGGTGTTGAGGCTGTTGGCCTGGTACGAATAGTTGGTGCCCATGTACACACTGGGGCCACTGGTGCCGTTCACGTAGACCCGCACCTGCGGCGACAGCGGCCCATTCAACTGCGGCGTGCGCGCGTAGCTGCCGTAGGACACGGTGGCCTCGGATGAAAACGTGTCTGACCAGTCGTCATAGCTGTTGATGACGTAGTTCCTGAAATCGCGCAACTGCGAATAGTTGGCGCTGGCCAGGTTGATGCTGCCGCGTGAACCGCCACTGCCACCGACCACGGCCAGCGTGCTCTTGTCGCGGTCGTAGCGAAAACTCATGCGATGGTTGTTGTTGATGTTCCAGTCGAACTTGGCGAGGTAGCGCTTCTCGTCGGTATTGGGCGCACCGAGCGCACTGCTGCCGGTGACCAAACCATAGCCCTGCGCGATCTGCGTGATCTGGTCGAGCTGCGCCTGGGTGATCGGCACGATGCTGCCCTTGCCCGATCCGATGATGCCGACATCCGGCGCCGGCGCCGTGGTCTTGCTGTCCTCGTAGCCCACGAAGAAGAACAGCTTGTCCTTGATGATCGGACCACCGAGGGTGAACCCGGCCGTGGTCTGCTTGTTGAAGCCGGTGAAGCCGTTTCCGCTTTGATCGTCACCCACCCATTTGCTGGGCAGGTACACGTAGTACAGATCGCCATGGAACTGGTTGGTGCCGCTCTTGGTCACCGCGTTGATCTGCGCGCCGGTGTTGCGTGCGTTGGTGACGTCGTAGTTGTTGGTGGCGACGTTGACCTCGCTGATGGTGTCGATCGAGATCGGCGAGCCCAGCGAGGGCGTGCCGCCGGCCTCGAGGCCGAACGGGTCATTGGTCGGCACCGCGTCGATGCTGATGTTGTTGTAGCGGCTGTTCTGGCCCAGCGCGGAAATGGCGCCCGTGCCCGGTGTGACGTTGACCATCGGGTCGAGGCGCACGTAATCCTGCAGTCCGCGCCCGGTGCCCGGCAGGGTGTCGATCTGATGCTGCGTCACCGTGGTGCCCAGGCCGCGATTCTCGGGCTGGAAGATGCTGTTCATCGCAGTGGCAGTCACCGTCACCGCGGCCAGTTCCTTGGCCTGCACACCGAGGGTGAAATCCAGCGTGCTGGTTTCCGCCAGCTTGAGGTAGATGCCGCCCTTTTCCGAGGTCTCCATGCCCTGCTTCTTCACCGTGATGTCGAACGGGCCACCCACGCGCAATCCCTGTGCGTTGTAGTTGCCCTTGGCATCGGTGGTGAGCACGCGCGTGGTGCCCGAGGGCACGTTGACGATGGTGACGGTGGCGCCCGCCACCGGCTTGCCCTGCGCGTCGACCACCTGTCCGGTGACCGAGGACGATGTGTTTTGCGCGAACGCGCTGGAACACGCCAGCAGCGATGCGATGGCGAACGGTAGAGCCTTGGCGCGGATGCGAGGAGTCATGTGATGTGCCCTTGATCACGGAAGAGAGGGATGGGGCACAGTCGCGCTGATCCGCGCGTGCGGACGCAATGGCGTGGCTGCGAACCCCTTACGCGAAGCTTTCTGACGCGTAACAAAAGGCTAACAGCTCCGCATGACAGTTTTGTAAACAATGTCGAATCGTAATGTTGGCGCCGTGTCGCATCCCCGGCCGCCATCATCAGTGGGGCGCAGAGCGACCGGGATCTCCAGCGCCCGCCGCAGCACCGGGCGACAAGTACCGCGCCCGCTTTTCGGGCCGCATCTGCTGCAGATCGACGAGAAACAAGCCGTCGATACAGCTTGAAAAATCTGGATCTTCGCTGAAGTCCAGCAGTTTCAAACCATCCGGCGACACCAGGTCGGCGTATTGGCGATAGAGCACAGGCAATCCCCCGCAAGGGGCCAGTTCGGCACGCAACCACTGCAGGCATGCCTCATGGCTGCGGCCTCGTGCCGCATCCGCGACCCGATCCGCAATCCCGGCGGACACTGCATGGCGGTGGCTCCCGCGCGCCAAGCCCGCCTGCCCGAACAGGTGCCGGTAGGTTGCCACGACAAGATCGCGTGCCGCCGTGGGCAGACTGGCTGACAGGCTGACTGGACCCAGCAGCCAACGTATTTCCGGGTGGCGTCGCAGATAAGCACCAATGCCGCGCCAGAGCTGGTCGAGCGCACGCGAGCGCCAGTAGTCCGGGGCGACAAAGCTGCGCCCCAGCTCCACCGCCGCGGCCAGGTACGGCGCGGCAGCAGGCGTGAACTCGAACAGGGTGGCGCTGTACAGCGCTTGCCGCCCGTAGCGCGCGCAGATCGGCCCGGCCTGCCCCAACCGGTAAGCCCCGGCGATGCGCCCGACGCATGCATCCCACAGCACCAGCTGCTCGTAATGGGCGTCGTGGCGGTCAAGATCGCAGGCACGACCGCTGCCCTCCCCGACGGCGCGGAAACTGAGTTCCCGCAGGCGGCCGATTTCACGCATGGCCGGACAGTCCAGCGCACCCGGCAGCAATACGATCTGCTTACCGTCTCCGAATTCGATCAGCACTTCGCCACGCGCCTGCAGGGCCGCCGCCACGGCATGGGCTGGCGGCGCCGGCACCAGCGGCGACAGCCCCTTGAACAGGGCGGGCGCGCCGCGCCCAAGACGATAGACATGCCGCCGCATGCGCGACGCCAACGCCTGCGCGGACATCGCTTGCGGCAGCGCGCGTGCCGGAAGCACCTCGCCAAAGCGCAGTCCGATCCGGGCATGTGCCCGCCCGAGCGCCTCGCGCGGCAGCATGGCCGGAGCCAACGGCGGCAGCAACATCGAAACGCCGTAGAACATCATTGAATTGCGCGCGGAAACATGGGCGGGCAGCACACTCGCGCCAGTCAAGCGCGCCAGCCGCACGAAGCCGCCCGACCAGCGCCGATCACGCACGCCAGTTGCGCGCACCCGCGATACTTCACCCGCCGGGAACAACAACACCACTTCACCGCGTTCGAGTGTGCGCAAGACCGCCCGTGCCGATGCGCGTCCACCGAACACAGGCACGGGAAGCACCAGCTCCTGCAATTGCGGAAAAGCCAGCAGCACCGCGTTGCCGAGCACTTTCACATCGCCGCGCACTTGTCCGATGGCATGCAGCAGCGCCAGGGCATCCAGCATGCCCTGCGGGTGATTGGCCACGACCAGCAACGGACCGTGCGTCGGCACCACGCCTGCGGGATCGTGGCTGGGCACGATGCCGGCGCGCAGCAAAGCCAGTGCACGCGCGACGAAGGCCAATCCCTGCGCGTCGCGCAGCTGCTGCAAGGTCAGATTGAAGTGCGCCTCGTCGGCGATGCGCGCCAGCGCCGACAGAACGGGACGTTTCAGCCACGGCAGCTGGGCCAGCCACGGCATGGTCTGGTCGACCATGGTTTCGATGCGCAGCACGTGCGTTCCCCGCATCCAGCCTCGAGGGCTCCCGCCCCGATACTCGGCAACGCAGGTGACGGCGCCGTGACCCTAGCGTGACTTTGCCGTGGCGGAACTTGCGGAACCGCGATCAGCCGGCGAGCCGGCGCGTCTTGGCATCATCCGAACGCGAGATCTCGAGTGCCTCGAGATAACCGCTGTCCAGTCCGGTCACGTATTCGCCGTTGAAGCAGGAAGCATCGAAGTGCGTCAGCGCTTCGTTACCCTCGGCGACCGCCGCTTCCAGATCGGCCAGATCCAGATAGACCAGCCAGTCGGCGCCCAGCAAGGCCTCGACCTCGGCCTCGCTGCGCCCATGCGCGACCAGCTCGTGCACCGCCGGCATGTCGATGCCATAGACATTCGGGTAGCGCACCGGCGGCGCGGCCGAGGCGAAGTAGACTTTGCGCGCACCGACTTCGCGTGCCATCTGGATGATCTGCTTCGAGGTGGTGCCACGCACGATCGAGTCGTCCACCAGCAGCACGCTCTTCTTGCGGAACTCAAGCTCGATCGGATTGAGCTTGCGGCGCACCGACTTCGCGCGCTCGCCCTGCCCCGGCATGATGAAGGTGCGGCCGATGTAGCGGTTCTTGACGAAGCCCTCGCGGAACGGCACGCCCAGCACCGCCGCCAGCGAACTGGCCGCGGTGCGCGCCGTGTCGGGAATCGGGATCACCGCGTCGATATCGTGGTCCGGGCGCAGGCGGCGGATCTTGGCACCGAGGCGCTCGCCCATGCGCAGCCGCGCCTTGTACACCGACACGTCCTCGATCATCGAATCCGGTCGCGCCAGATACACATACTCGAAGATGCACGGCGCATGCACCGCGCCGCGGGTGCAGACGCGGCTGTGCAGACTGCCGTCGAGACCGACGAACACCGCCTCACCCGGTGCCACGTCGCGCAAGCGCTTGAAACCGAGTATGTCGAAGGCCACCGATTCGGAGGCCAGCGCATAGTCGTTGCCGGCCGCACCCTCGCGCACGCCCAGCACCAGCGGGCGGATGCCGTTGGGATCGCGGAACCCCAGCAGCCCCTGCCCCATGATCAGCGCCACGCAGGCATAGCCGCCGCGCGCGCGCCGATGCACCTGGGCCACGGCGTCGAACAAAGCCTCGGCGCTGAACTTGAGCGGCGCCGCGGCAGCCAGTTCGTGCGCGAGGACATTCAGCAACACCTCGGAATCGGAATCGGTGTTGATATGGCGACGGTCATCCTCGAACAACTCGCGGCGCAACGCGTCGGTATTGACCAGGTTGCCGTTGTGCGCAAAGGCGATGCCGTAGGGTGAGTTCACGTAGAACGGCTGCGCCTCGCCGACCTCGGCGCTGCCAGCGGTCGGGTAGCGGCAATGGCCGATACCGGCGCGACCGCGCAGCATGCGCATGTGCTCTTCGCGGAACACATCGCGCACCAGGCCGTTGTGCTTGTGCAGGCGCAAGCGCGCGCCGTCCAGCGTGGCGATGCCGGCGGCGTCCTGGCCGCGGTGCTGCAGCACGGTCAGGCCGTCATAGAGCTGTGGTGCCACATCGCTGCGACCAACGATGCCGATGATTCCGCACATGGTTTCAGGACTCGGGGGATGCTGGGGGCGGAGTGACGCGGCGGGGCAATGCAAACGGCAGCTTGACCGCCGCCAGCGGTGATGGATCGAAACGCACGTAGCGCGCCACCTCGGGTGGCAGGTGTGCCTGCAATGCTTCGGCCGCGCGCTGAAAACTGGGCAGCAGGACCGAATGACGCCACCAAGGATCGCGCGGAAACGGCGTCATGCCCAGCAGCAGCACACCCAAGGTCACGATCAGCACGCCGCGCGCCGCGCCAAACAGCATGCCCAGCATGCGATCGGTGCCGGACAGGCCGGTACCTTGCACCAGCATGCGCAGCAGCCAGCCGAGTACGGCGCCCGCGATCAGCACCAGCACGAAAATCAACGCCCACGCCGCGAACAATCGCGCCGCCGGCGCGCGCAGCGCCGCGGGCATGTACGCCGACACCGCCGCGCCGAACTGCCATGCGGCCCACAGCGCCACGATCCAGACCGCCAGCGCCAGCACCTCGGCGATCAAACCGCGCCACAGTCCCAGCAGCACCGAGATCACGATGATCGCAATGATGGCGTAATCGGCCGCGCTCACGCTAATCCCGCAGGCTCACTGCACGACCGTCACGATGCCATCCTGGCCCAACTGGGTCTTCAGCTGCGCGCGCAAGGTCTCGGCGGCGCTGCGGCTCGCCTCCGGTCCGACCCGCACGCGCCACAGCGCGACGCCCTGCGCGGTGCGCATGGCGTCGGTGTAGGCAGGGAATCCAGCGGCCAGCGCGCGGTCCTTCAGGGCGCTGGCGACGGCCTCCTTGTCGAAGGCGCCGAGTTGCACGACCCAGCCGCCCGGCTGTCCCGCCGGCAGCGCAGCAGCGGGCTGATCCGCACCGAGGTTGCTCGGGCTGGACACCACCGCCGCCGCCGTGTGCGGCTCATGCGCATGGATGCGCAGTCGCGCCGCTTCGGCCAGCGCGCGATTGGGAAATGGCCCCGCATACACGCGCACCATGGGCATATACCCGCGCACCATCGGCTGCAGGCCGGCCTTGATGCCGAGCTTGCGCACCCGTGCCGCCAGCGCGCGCGCATTGCCCATGTCGGCATAGACGCCAAGGCTGATGATGTAGCCCGCCTGCGCGGCGGTGCCCACCGGCAACGGTTCGGTCACTTTCTTGGGTTGCACCACGGTCGCGACCGGCACCGGCGTCGAGACGGGCGCCGCGCTCGTACCTGGCGTCTGCGCCTGGGCCGCGCGCATGCCCGGCGCCGGGCGTGGCAAGGCGCCGCTGCTGCTGGCATCGGCGGGCTGGCCCGGGATCGTCACCGTGGCCAGGCGCCCGGCTGCCGGCGACTGGCCGCTGGCGGCGGTTGCCGCGCCTGCAGTCGCGGCAGGGGCCGGTGCACCCAGTTCCAGCGTCTTGCTTTGCAGCGGCGGCTCGGGCTGCACCGGGATGCCGAGGCTCACCGAAGTCGTGGCAGTGCCGCCTTGCTCGTGGCTGGAGAAGAACATCGGCACCACGATGATGATCAGCGCCAGCAGCACGGCGGCACCGATCAAACGCTGTTTCAGGCGTGCATCCACGGCGCTGCTCGCGGGCTGGAGGGGCGGCGGATTATAGCGCCAGCAGCGGGCGCGCTCGCTGCCGCAATGAGTGGGCTCAGGCCTGCGGCCGCCGCCACTCCAGTACGGCACCGGCGATATGGAACGAACCGAAGGCCAGCACGCGCCCGTACGCAGGCAGCGCCGCGCGCGCCGCGGCCAGCGCGGCAGGCACGTCGGCATGCAGACTGATGGCCGCCTGCGGTAGTGCCATCCGCAAGCGCGCGGCGACGCTGGCCGCATCGAGTCCACGCGTGCCGGCATCCAGGATGCCGCAGACATGCCAGTGCGCGATGCGCGCGCCCAGCGCGGCGCCGATGCCGGCGATGTCCTTGTCGGCCAGCGCGCTGAACACGGCGTGGGTGAGCACCCGCGGTTGCGCATCCAGCCACGTCGCCAGCCCGGCGGCGGCCTGCGGATTGTGCGCAACGTCCACGATCAAGTCGGGGGTGCCGCCCAGATCTTGCAGGCGGCCTGGCAAACGCACCGACGCAATACCCCTGGCGTAGTCTTGCGGCGCCCATCCGAGTCGCTGGCGCAGCGCCCACAGCGCCGCCAGCGCGGCGGCGGCGTTCTCGGGCTGGTGCGGGCCGGTCAGCGGCAGTTCGAGCAGGTCGATGGCGGTGCTCTCGCCCGCGTCGGGCAGGGCCTGCGCGGCATCCGGCGAAGTGCTCCAGCGCCAGCCGCCGCCCCGCGCCGCGATGTCGAAATCCAGACCGAGCCGCAGCAGCGTGGCGCCCGCGTCCAGCGCGGTTGTGGACAATCCCTCGGGCACATCGCAGCTGCCGAGAACCAGCGGTCGCCCGGCGCGCGCGATGCCGGCTTTCTCGCGGCCGATGCTGTCGCGATCCGCGCCCAGATACTCGGTGTGGTCGATGCCGATCGTGGTGACGATGGCGGCATCGGCGTCGATGATGTTGACCGCATCCAGGCGCCCGCCCAGGCCTACTTCCAGCACCGCGACATCGAGCCGCGCATCCGCGAACAGCAGCAGCGCGGCGAGGGTGCCGTACTCGAAATAGGTCAGCGGGGTGGCGCCGCGCGCCTGCTCGATGCGCGCGAAGGCCGCGCACAGGGCGGCATCATCGGCCTCGCGTGCGTCGATGCGCACGCGCTCGTTGTAACGCAGCAGGTGCGGCGAGGTATAGGCCCCCACGCGCAACCCGCGCGCGCGCAACATGGCTTCGAGAAACGCCACGGTCGATCCCTTGCCGTTGGTCCCCCCCACGCTGATCACGCAGCGCGCCGGCGATGGCGCGCCCAGCGCCTGCCAAACCATGCGCACGCGCTGCAGGCCCAGCGCGATCGGCTGGACGTGCTGGCGCTGCTGGTATTCCAGCCAATCGGCGAGCGTGTCGGGCAGGGTCATCGGTGAGTTCCGCAAGGCGGCGCGCAGCATGCGCAGCGCGCGCGTCCCACGCAAGCTCCGCATCGCACGGGTTGCGTTTGCCGCACGGCTTTGGCCTGATGCACCGCATGACCCGTGACTTGTCCGCCCAGCTTGGCGCCGCGCTTGCGGCCGCGCCGCCTGGCCCATTGCGCGTGGCGTACAGCGGTGGACCCGATTCCAGCGCGCTGCTGCATGCGCTGAGCCTGCTGCCGGCGGCGCGCGCGCGCGACCTGCAGGCGCTGCATGTCGATCACGGCCTGCACCAGGACAGCGCGCGCTGGGCCGCGCACTGCCTGGCGCAATGCGCGCGCTGGCAAGTACCCATCACCCTGCTGCGCGTGCGCGTGGATGCGCGCAGCGGCATGGGCATGGAGGCCGCCGCGCGCAACGCGCGCTATGCCGCGCTGGCCGAGCGATTGCCAGCGGGTGGCCTGCTGGTGCTGGCGCAGCACCGCGACGACCAGGCCGAAACCGTGTTGCTCAAACTGCTGCGTGGCGCCGGTCCCGAAGGTCTGGGCGGCATGCGCGACCTGCGCACCTTCGCCAGCGGCTGGCTATGGCGGCCGCTGCTGGAGATCCCGCGCAGCACGCTGCGCGCGCATGTCGAGACACACGGATTGCACGCCATCGACGATCCCGCCAATCGCGATCCCGCCTATGCGCGCAGTTTTTTGCGCCAGCACGTCATGCCGCAACTCGGGCGCCACTGGCCCGCGGCCTCCACCGCGCTGCTGCACGTCGCGCGCGTGCAGCGCGCGCTGGCCGATGATCTCGCACAGCGCAGCGCGGAAGCCTTGCGCACACTGCTGGATGCACCGACGCAAACGCTCGATGTCGCCGCCTGGCTGGCCTTGCCGGAAGTGCTGCACGCCCCCGTGCTGGCACGTTGGCTGCATCCACTCGGCCTGGACGTACCCGGCTGCGCACAGCGCGATGCATTGCTCCGCATGCTGCGCGAGGCCGCACGCGATCGCAATCCGCAGCTGCGTTACGCGGGCAGCGTGCTGCGCGCCTGGCGTGGCCGGCTGTATGCGGAACCCTGGTCGCCGCCGCCGCCGGACGAGTGGACTCTGGCCTGGGATGGCGCGCCGCTGGCGCTGCCGGGCGATGCCGCGCTGTGTCTGGATGCCAGCGCACGATTCGATCCACCACTGCGCGTGCGCGCGTGCCGCGCAGGCGAGCGCGTGCGCCCGGCCGGCGCCGCGCATGCGCGCGATCTGGGCAGTCTGTTCCAGCGTGCCAACGTGCCGCCATGGCAGCGTGCGCGCTGTCCGCTGGTCGAAACCGCCGCGGGCGAGATGCTGGCGCTGGGCGATATCGCGCTGAGCGCGGCTGGACAGGCTTACTTCGACGCGCTCGGCGTGCGTCCTCTGTGGCGGCGCGGAGCGCGGCTGCCACCAGCCAAATCAATGCCGGCGATTGAATCGCCGCCTGCGCTGCGCTAGCGTTCGCGGCCATGGCCAAGTCCACGCGCAACGCAACAACCGTCCCCGGCCCAGCGGCCGCCTTCGAACAATCCCTGGATGAACTCGAGGCCCTGGTCGCACGCATGGAACAAGGCGATCTGAGTCTGGATGATTCGCTGGCCGCGTTCGAACGCGGCGTTGCCCTGTACCGCAACTGCCAGGGTGCGCTGGACCAGGCCGAACTGCGCGTGCGCAAACTGCTCGATCCCGAAGCCCCCGATCTCGCCGAACCCTTTGAATCCGACGCACCTTGAGCTGGGCCCTGCGTTCGTTGCGTTGATCCGCCGCAGCGAAGCCGCACTCGAACGCGCCCTGCCACCCGCCCATCCCGGTCCCGGTCGCCTGCAGCAGGCCATGCGTTACGCCGCTCTGGGCAGCGGCAAGCGCCTGCGGCCGCTGCTCACCTATGCCACCGGCGTGCTGCTGCAAGCGCCGCTGGCGCGCCTCGATGCGCCGGCCGCGGCGGCCGAGCTGATCCACGCCTATTCGCTGATCCACGACGATTTGCCGGCAATGGACGATGACGACCTGCGCCGCGGCCGCCCCACCTGCCACGTCGCTTTCGGCGAGGCCACGGCGATCCTCGCCGGCGATGCGCTGCAGGCCCTGGCCTTCGATCACCTCGCGCACGACGCCGCGCTCGATGTCGATGCCGACACGCGCCTGGCCATGTTGTGCACCCTGGCCACAGCGTGTGGCGCCGAAGGCATGGCCGGCGGCCAGGCGCTGGACCTGGCCGCGACCGGCGGCGATCTGGATGTGCCCGCGCTGGAGCATCTGCATGCGCTGAAGACCGGCGCGCTGATCCGTGCCTGCGTGCGCATGGGCGCGCTGGCCACCGCGGCCGATGCCGCCACGCTACACGCACTCGATGACTACGCGGCGGCGTTCGGCCTGGCTTTCCAGATCCGCGACGACCTGCTCGATGTCGAAGGCGCCACCGCGACGCTGGGCAAGACCGCGGGCAAGGATTCGCGCCAGGGCAAACCCACGTTCCCGACGCTGCTGGGCGTGGACGGCGCGCGCCGGCGCCTGCATGAAGTCACCGCGCAGGCGCTGCAAGCCCTGGCGCCGTTCGATGCCCGGGCCGACTTGTTGCGCGAACTGGCGCAGCACGCCGCGGCACGCGCGCGCTGAGGCACGCGACCGCGGCGCATGCCTCAATTGATCAGTTTGCAAAACCGGGCATCCTGCCGCGGTTTGCAAACAAACGGGCGCGGC
>DZBX01000200.1 GCA_022730075.1 Rhodanobacter sp.
TCGTGTGCCGGTGTGATCTTCACGCAGCCGGTGCCGAAGTCGCGGTCGACATAGTCATCCGCGATGATCGGGATCTCCCGGCCGGTCAGCGGCAAGATCAGCGTCTTGCCGACCAGATGCGCATAACGCGCGTCCTCGGGATGCACGGCCACGGCCACGTCGCCCAGCATGGTTTCCGGGCGCGTGGTGGCGACGATCAGGCCGCGCTCGCCATTCGGGCCACGCAGGCTTTCATCCGAAAACGGATACAGGATCGACCACAGGAAGCCGTCGCGCTCCTCGTTCTCCACCTCCAGATCCGACACCGCGGTCTGCAGCACCGGGTCCCAGTGCACGAGACGTTTGTCGCGGTAGATCAGCCCGGCGCGGAACCACTCGACGAACACCTTGCGCACCGCCACGGACAGTCCTTCATCCATGGTGAAGCGCTCACGCGACGCGTCGATGCTGGCACCGAGACGACGGCTCTGGTTGCCGATGGCCGATCCCGACTGCTCCTTCCACTGCCAGACGCGCTCGACGAAGGCCTCGCGGCCGAGGTCGTGACGCGTCTTGCCTTCCGCCGCCAACTGGTTTTCGACGATCTTCTGCGTGGCGATGCCGGCGTGGTCGCTGCCGCCCTGCCACAAGGTGCGCTTGCCGGACATGCGTGCGTGGCGGATCAGCGCATCCATGATGGTCTGCTGGAAGGCGTGGCCCATGTGCAGCGTGCCGGTGACGTTGGGCGGCGGCAGCAGGATGCAGTAGGGATCGCCGTTGCCCGCGGGCTTGAAGCAGCCCTGCTGCTCCCAGCGGGCATACCACTTGGACTCGATGGGACCGGGCTCGAAACTCGCTTGCATGGGCATGGGGGCGGAACTGTCGAATGAGCCGGTGATTGTAAGCGCCACGCTGCTGCGGTGCAGCGCGGCCGCGCCCCATAAAGCACACGGGGCCGCGGCGCGGCCCCGTGCTAATCCGGCGGATGCGATGCCTCAGGTGTCGGCATTGCCGTCCAGGCCACGCCGCTGCAGCAACGGGCCGATGTCCGGCTGCGCGCCGTAGAAGGCGCGGAACAGGGTCATTGCATCCTCGGTGCCGCCGCGCGAGAGCACTTTGGCGCGGAACGCATCGCCGTTCGCGCGCGTCAATCCGCCGTGGCTCTTGAACCAGGCCTCACTGTCGGCATCCAGCACTTCGGACCAGATATAGCTGTAGTAGCCGGCCGCATAGCCGCCACCGAAAATATGCGCGAAATACGTGCTGCGATAACGCGGCGGGACGGGCGCGAAATCCACGCCGGCCTTGGCCAGCGCGGCCTGCTCGAAGGACTCGACGCCGGCCGGCTGCGGCACCTGCCCGGGGCCGATCTGGTGCCAGGCCTGATCCAGCAGCGCGGCGGCCAGGTACTCGGTGGTGGCCTGGCCCTGATTGAACTTCTGCGTGGCCAGCACCTTGTCCACCAGCGCCTGCGGCATGGCCGCGCCGGTCTGGTGGTGGCGCGCGTAATGCGTCAGCACCTCGGGCCAGACGGCCCACATCTCGTTGACCTGCGAGGGATACTCGACGAAGTCGCGCGGCACGCTGGTGCCCGAGAACAGCGGGTACTGCACGTTGGAGAACAGGCCGTGCAGCGCATGCCCGAACTCGTGGAACATCGTGGTGACCTCATCGAAGCTCAGCAGCGTCGGCTGCCCGGCCGGCGGCTTGGCGACATTGAGGTTGTTCACCACCACCGGCAGCGCGCCGCTCAGGTGCGACTGGTTGACGAAGTTGTCCATCCACGCACCGCCGCGCTTGCTGGGACGCGCGTAGTAATCGGCCAGGAACAGGCCCAGCCGGCTGCCGTCGGCGTTGAACACCTCGTACACCTGCACCTCGGGCTGGTACACGGGCAGGTCGGTGCGACGCTTGAAGGTGATGCCGTACAGGCGCGTGGCGGCGTAGAACACGCCGTCCTCGAGCACGCGCTGCATCTCGAAGTACGGGCGCATCTGGCTCTCGTCGAAAGCGTAACGCTGCTGGCGCACCTTCTCGGCGTAGTGGGCCCAGTCCGCCGCGTCCAGCCGGAAACCGCCATGCTCGGCATCGATGGCCTGCTGCAGGGCCGCGGCTTCCTTGCGCGCGTTGGCCACGGCCGCCGGCGCCAGGCGTCCGAGCATGCCGTTGACCGCGGCCGTGTCGTGCGCGGTGGCGTCCTCGAGTACATACGCGGCATGGCTGGGATAGCCCAGCAGCTGCGCGCGTTGGGCGCGCAAGCGCGCGATCTGCGTGATGAGGCCGCGCTCGTCGGTGGCGCCCTCCTGCAGACCCCGCTGCATGGATGCCCGCAGCAGGCGCTGGCGCAACGCGCGGTTGTTCAGTTCGGCGAGGGCAGGCTGGCCGGTGGTGTTCTGCAGGGCGATCACGTACTTGCCAACCAGGCCGCGCGCCTTGGCGGCTTCGGCAGACGCGGCGATGCCGTCGCTGGACAGGCCATCGAGCTGCTGCACGTCATCGACGACCACCGCGCCCTGGTTGCTGGCCTCGAGCAGGCGCTGCGCGAACTGCGTCTCGGCGGCGGCGATGCGGCCGTTGAGCTCGCGCAGGCGCTGCGCGTCGGCCTCGGGCAGACGCGCGCCGGCGCGCACGAAGTTGGTGTGGTAACGCTCGACCAGGCGCAGCTGTTCCGGCGTCAGTCCGAGCGTGCCGCGCTGCCGGTACACGGCATCGACACGCGCGAACAGCTGCGGGTCCAGCAGGATGGCGTCGCGGTGCGCGGCCAGCTGCGGCGCCAGTTGCGCCTCCAGCTTCTGCATGACCGGATTGGTGTTGCTGGCGCTGAGATTGAAGAACACCAGGCTGACGCGATCGAACAACTGGCCCGAGCGCTCCATGGCGACGAAGGTGTTGTCGAAGCTCGGCGTCGCGGGGTTGGCGGCGATGGCGGCCATCTCGGCGCGCTGCGCGGCCATACCCGCGGCGAAGGCCGGCGCGTAGTCCGCATCGGTGATGCGATCGAACGGCGGCAACTGGTA
>DZBX01000062.1:0-11334 GCA_022730075.1 Rhodanobacter sp.
GTCACGGTGGGCGTGGGTGTCGGCGTCGACGGCGTGCTGCCCGAGCCGCCACCGCCACAGGCGGACAGCAGGCCCGCCAGCACCAACAAGACGCCGTTGCGCAGCGCGCGCAGCGCTGCGGTTCCGGTTCCACTTTGTCCAGCACGATTCATGTCTGCGCTCCTTGACTCGCTGCGTTCCGCTGCCGTCCATGCGGCGCGAGCGCCGCCAGGCCGGGCGATGTAATTGACCAAGGGCTTGCGTCCGGCGTCGCGCCGATTCCCCGGCACGGTTCTAACATGCGTGACGCAACAAATTGTTACAAAGGCCATGAAGCGTGATTTCGGTCACAGCATTTCAGGGGCCGAGCGCGTTGGTCAGCCGCCAGGTGCACGCAACGCGCGCATGCCAACGCCGGCTAAGCTATCGATCTTCGACGAGCATCGGGGGACTCAGACGCATGGCGGCTTTTCGCATCGGGCAGGGCTTGGATGTGCATGCCTTTGGCCCGGGCGATCACGTGATGCTGGGCGGCGTGCGCATCGCCCATGATCGCGGCGTGATCGCGCATTCGGATGGCGACGTGGTGATCCATGCGCTGTGCGACGCGTTGCTGGGCGCGTTGGCGCTGGGTGATATCGGGCGACACTTTCCACCCGCTGATGCGCGTTGGCGGGGCGCCGACAGCCGCGAGTTTCTGCGTGCCGTGGCCGCGATGATGCACAAAGCCGGCTGCGCGCTGGGCAATGCCGACGTGACCGTGGTCTGCGAGCAACCCAGGGTGGCGCCGCATGCCGCGGCCATGCGCGCGGTGCTGGCGTCCGACCTCGGTTGCGCGCTGGAGCAGATCAGCATCAAGGCCACCACCAGCGAGCGCCTGGGGTTCACCGGGCGCGGCGAAGGCATCGCCGCGCAGGCCGTGGTGCTGCTGGTGGCGGCATGAGCACTGCCGAACCAGCACAGGCTCGTGCCGGCCGGCCTCGCCGGTTTGCCGCCGCGCAGCTTGCAGGCGCCGGCTGTGAAGCTTCAGCGCCGCGCCAGCAACACCAGCGTGGCGCCGCTGCCACCCTGGTTGGCGCGCGCCGAGGCAAAGGCGATCACCTGCGCGCACTGGCGCAACATATGCGCCGTCAGTGCCTTCAGCACCGGGCCGCGCTGACCCGAGCGCAAGCCCTTGCCGTGGATGATCTTGATGCAGCGGTAGCCGGCGCGCTGGCTGTCGGCCAGGAACGTGCGCAGCAATTCGGCGGCAGCGACTGCGCGCAGGTGATGCAGGTCGATCTCGTCCTGCACGCTGAACTCGCTGCGACGCAGGCGTTTGAGCAGGCGCGGCGAATGGCCGTGCTTGAGATACAGCAGCTCATCACCCGACTCGATCGCGCTGGCGTCGATCGCGCCGTGCAGCAGCGCATCCGGCACCGCGGCCTCGTCGTCGGCGATGCGCGCGCGCGGCGGTGGCGGTGCGCGGCGCGGCGGCGGTTCCTGCGGCGGCAAGCGGCGCAGCGGCCCGACCGCGGCGCGGAACAACTGCGCGGCATCTTCTGGCTCGGCATCGACGTGACTGCGCTTGCTCATGTCGACAGATTATCAGTGCGTCGCGCAGGTCTGGTGGCGACGTATCCGGCTGATAGAATCGCGACCTGCAACCGCCGCGTGTCGCGTGCGGCGATTCGGGATACACATGCACGTGCTGATCAGCAACGACGATGGCGTGGATGCTCCTGGCATTCATGTGCTGGCCAAACATCTGGCCGTGCTGGGGCGCGTCAGCGTGGTCGCGCCGGATCGCGACCGTTCCGGCGCCAGCAATTCACTGACGCTGGATCAGCCGATTCGCGCGCTGCGCATGGAGGATGGTCGCTTCCGCGTCGCTGGCACGCCTACCGATTGCGTGCATCTGGCGCTGTCCGGACTGCTCGATGACGACCCCGACATCGTCGTGTCCGGCATCAACAACGCCGGTAATCTGGGCGACGACGTGATTTATTCCGGCACGGTGTCGGCGGCGATGGAAGGACGCTTTCTGGGCTTGCCGGCGATCGCCGTGTCGCTGGTCAGCGTCGATCATGTCGGCGAGCATTACGCCACCGCGGCGGAGGCGGTGCTGCGTCTGGTGCGGCGCCTGGTGGCGCAGCCGCTGCCGGCCGACACCATCCTCAATGTCAACGTGCCCGACCGGCCGTGGCGCGAGCTGGCCGGCTTCGAGGTGACGCGCCTCGGCCGCCGCCATCGCGCCGCGCCGTGCCTGCGCAGCGAGGATCCGCGCGGCAAGCCGGTGTGGTGGATCGGCCCGGTCGGCGCCGCCGAGGATGACGGCCCCGGCACCGATTTCGACGCGGTGCGCCGCGGCTGCGTGTCGGTGACGCCGATCCAGGTCGACCTGACCCGCTTTCAGGCGCTGGAAACCGTGGCGGCGTGGATCGATGGCCTGCAATCCGACCTGCCGCGCGCGGAGTCGACGTGAGTCAATATCGCGCGCCGGTGCTCGATCAGGGCGGGCAGGGCATGACTTCGCAGCGCGCGCGCGACCGTCTGGTGGCGCTGTTGCGCGAGGAAGGCATTCGCGATGCGCGCGTGCTCGAGGTGATGCGCACGCTGCCGCGGCATGTGTTCATCGACGAGGCGCTGGCGCCGCGTGCCTACGAGAACACCGCGTTGCCGATCGGCTTCGGCCAGACCATCTCGCAGCCCTGGGTGGTGGCGCGCATGACCGAGGCGCTGCTCGAATTCGGTACGCCGGCCAAGGTGCTCGAGATCGGCACCGGCTCGGGCTATCAGGCAGCGGTGCTGGCACGGCTGCTGCCGAGTGTCTATACAGTGGAGCGCATCGACGAGCTGCTGCGCCAGGCGCGGCGCCGCTTTCGCGCGCTGAAGTTCGAGAACATCCGCACGCGCCACGACGACGGCATGCTGGGCTGGCCGGCCGAGGCGCCGTTCGACGCGATCATCCTCACTGCCGCCGGCGAAGTGGTTCCGCCGGAACTGCTGGCGCAGCTGGCGCCTGGCGGCATGGTGCTGGGACCGTTCGGACCGGCTGATCAGCAGCACCTGTTGCGTTTCCGTCGCGATGCGGCCGGCACGCTGCAGCAGGAGAACCTCGGCGAGGTCAGCTTCGTGCCATTGCTGGCGGGAACGCGCTGATGCGCCTGTTCGGCGCGATGTACCAGCGCGTGCTGGGCTGGTCGCGGCATCCGCATGCCGAGCGCTATCTTGGCGGCCTGAGTCTGGTCGAGGCGTTTGTGTTTCCGGTGGCGCCCGAGCTGCTGTTGGCGCCGATGTGCCTGGCGCAGCCGCGGCGTGCCTATCGCTATGCCGGCATCAGCCTGGTGGGTTCGTTGATCGGTGCGCTGGTCGGTTATGCCTTGGGTCATTACGCCTTCGACGCCTTGCAGCCTTGGCTGCTGAAACTGGGCTGGATGGCCCCGATCGAACGTCTGGTCGCGCAGTTGCGCGTGGATGTGGCCGAGCATCCGTGGGCCGCGTTCTGGCTGCTGGTGCTGGCCGGTTTCACGCCGGTGCCGCTGAAGCTGTTCACCTGGGCAGCGGGCATCGTCGGCGTACCCTTGCTGGCCTTTGTCGCCAGCATGGCCGTCGGGCGCGGCAAGCGCGTGTATCTTCTGGCATTCATGCTGCGCTGGCTGGGACCACGCGCCGAACTGTTTCTGGCGCGCTGGGTCGAATGGCTGGGCTGGGGGGCGATGGGTTCCCTGGTTCTGCTGGGTTTGTGGTGGTTCGGATTCAACTGAGGTTCGCATGCGCTGCTACCCGCGCTTCCACCTGCTGCCGATCGTCGCGCTCGCGGCGCTGCTGCTGACGGCGTGTTCCACCGCGCCACGCGTGGTGGCGGTGCGTCGCACCGCGCCCTATCCCGCGCCCGCCGCGCGCGCAGTCGAGCGCGCCGGCTATTACCGCGTGGTCGCAGGCGACTCGCTGTACAGCATCGCGTTCCGCCACCAGATGGATTACCGCGAACTGGCGCGCATCAACGACATCGGGCCACCGTACACGATTTACCCCGGGCAGGAGTTGCGTTTGCACCGTGCGCCGGGCATGGCGGGCATTGCACCGCCGCCAGTCGCAGCGGCGCCAGCGGTTGTCACGGCGCCCACCGCGGTTGCCACCGTGGCGGCCACCGCGAGCAGCAGCCCGACGTCCATGAACGGCGCGGCCGCGATGACCCCGGCGCCAGCCAGCGCGAAGACCGCCGTGATCAGCGGCGGGCCGACACGCAGCGTCGATGGCATCGTCTGGCGCTGGCCGGTGGATGGCCCGGTGCTGGCCGGATTCAAGGCCGACGAGCCCGGCCGCCAAGGCGTGGATATCGGCGGACGCATGGGACAGCCGGTGTATGCGGCGGCCTCCGGCGTGGTGGTTTACAGCGGCAGTGGCCTGGTTGGCTACGGCGAGCTGATCATCATCAAGCACAGCGACAGCTATCTGTCGGCTTATGGCCACAACAGCGTGCGCCTGGTCAAGGAAGGCCAGAATGTCGTGGCCGGGCAGGAGATCGCGGAAATGGGCAATAGCGGTGCGGCGCGCGTCGAGTTGCATTTCGAGATCCGCAAGGACGGCAAGCCGCTCAATCCGCAGGATTTTCTGCCCAGGCGCTGAGTGTCGTGGTGCCCCGGTGTGCGCTCAGCCGGGCAGGATGAAAGCGGCGACCACGCGGCGACCCTCGTCGGACAACACCGTGTAGGTGCGCGCGCAGGCGGCGTTGTGCATCACCTCGCAGCCGATGCCATGTTGCAGCAGCGCGGCCAGCGCCTCGGGATGCGGAAATTGCTGCTGTGTGCCCGTGCCCAGCAGCACGATCTCGGGCTGCAGGGCCAGTACCGCGTGCCAGTGCTCGGGCCGCAATGCGCTGACGTCGCTTACCGGCCAGTTTTCCACGGCCTGGTCGCGACACAGCAAAAAGCTCTGCCGCAGCTCGCGATCGACCACGGTGATGCTGTCGGCGCCGACGTGGCGCACGAACAGCCAGTTGCCGGGACGCTGCAGCGACAGTTCCATCAGCGTGGCAAGGCGAGTTTGGGTTCGTCCGCGTTGCGTCGGAACATGCTGGCGACATGGCCGATGCGCTGCACCAGATCCGCGCCACTGCCGGCGAGCAGGGCATCGAGCAGTTCGGCGCGCGCGGCGCGATCGGCGCCGGTCAGGCGCACCTTGACCAGCTCGTGGTGATCCAGCGCCGCATCCAGCTCGCGCAGCAACGCCGGCGTGACGCCACGGCCGCCGAGTTGCAGCACCGGCTTGAGCGGATGCGCCATGCCGCGCAGGTAGCGAACTTGGGAAGACGTCAGGGCCATGCAGTCGATCTGCTGTGGTCGGATGGCCGCGGAAGGTATCATGTCCAGCCGCGTCGATGGTTCGGGTTTGCGTGAATCGCAGCAAAAGCAGTACGCGCTGGTTGCGCGAACACTTTGAGGATCCCTACGTCAAAAAAGCGCAGGCCGCGGGTCTGCGCTCGCGCTCTGCGTACAAACTGACCGAGCTGATCGAGCGCGATCGCCTGTTGCGGCCGCACATGAACATCGTCGATCTGGGTGCGGCGCCGGGTGGCTGGACGCAGGTGTTGCGCGAGCACCAGACAGGACAACGCGGTGCAGGCGGACGCCTGATCGCGGTCGACATACTGCCGATGCAGGGCATCGCCGGCGTGGATTTTCTGCAGGGGGATTTCCGCGCGCCGGATGTTCAGGCCCGCCTGGAAACACTGCTGCGGGGCGAAAAGCTCGATCTTGTGCTTTCCGACATGGCCCCCAACATGAGCGGTGTGGTCCTGTCCGATCAGGCGCGCGCCATGCAGCTGGCTGAACTGGCCAGTCAGTTTGCGCGGCAATGGCTGAAACCCGAAGGCGCGTTTCTGGTGAAGTTGTTCCAAGGTGTCGGATTTGATGATTTCGTTCGTGACTTGCGTGCCGGCTTTCAGCGCGTGAGTATGCGGAAACCCAAGGCCTCGCGCGCGCGTTCGCGTGAGGTGTATGCGCTGGCAACGGGTGTGAAGCCTTGAGCGGCGGATGGAGCGGATGATGAACGACATGGCAAAAAATCTGGTGATTTGGCTGGTGATCGCGGTGGTGTTGCTGGCCGTGTTCCAGAGTTTCTCGCCTTCCGGCCGCAGTACCGATGCGATGAGTTACACCAGCTTCGTGCAGCAGGTGGACAGCAACAATGTCGCCGCGGTGACAATCAGCGCCGGCATGCCGCCCACCATCACCGGCAAGCTGCGCGATGGTGGCGCGCTGCGCACGGTGGCTCCGGCCTATGATTCGGATCTGGTCTCGCGCCTGCTCAAGCATGGTGTGCAGGTGACGCAGGTGCCGGCCGATGGCGGCAATATCCTGGTCAAGATCCTGATCGACTGGGTGCCGATCCTGCTCATTTTCGGTGTGCTGTTCTGGTTCATGCGCCAGATGCAGTCCGGTGGCGGTGGCCGCGGGGCGATGTCGTTCGGCCGTTCGCGCGCCAAGTTGCAGGGCGAGGATCAGGTCAAGGTGACCTTCGCCGACGTCGCCGGCTGCGAGGAAGCCAAGGACGAGGTGCGCGAGCTGGTCGATTTCCTCAAGGACCCGGCCAAGTTCCAGAAGCTGGGCGGGCGCATCCCGCGCGGCGTGTTGCTGGCCGGCTCGCCGGGTACCGGCAAGACGCTGCTGGCCAAGGCCATCGCCGGCGAGGCCAAGGTGCCGTTCTTCTCGATCTCGGGCTCGGATTTCGTCGAGATGTTCGTCGGCGTCGGCGCCGCGCGCGTGCGCGACATGTTCGAGCAGGCCAAGAAACACGCGCCGTGCATCATTTTCATCGACGAAATCGACGCGGTCGGCCGTCATCGCGGTGCCGGCCTGGGCGGTGGTCACGACGAACGCGAGCAGACGCTCAATCAGTTGCTGGTGGAGATGGACGGCTTCGAGGGCAGCGAGGGCGTGATCGTCATCGCCGCCACCAATCGTCCCGACGTGCTCGATCCGGCGCTGTTGCGCCCGGGTCGCTTTGATCGCCAGGTGTTCGTGTCCCTGCCCGACTTGCGTGGTCGCGAGCAGATCCTCAAGGTGCACATGCGCAAGGTGCCGATCGGCAGTGATGTGGATGCCATGATCATCGCGCGCAGCACGCCCGGGTTCACCGGCGCGGATCTGGCCAATCTGGTCAACGAGGCGGCGCTGTTCGCCGCGCGCGAGAACTCGCGTGAAGTGCGCATGGATCATTTCGAGCGCGCCAAGGACAAGATCCTGATGGGTGCCGAACGCCGCTCGATGATCATGAGCGACGACGAGAAGCGCCTCACTGCCTATCACGAATCCGGCCACGCCATCGTCGGCTTGAACGTGCCCGATCACGACCCGGTGCACAAGGTCACCATCATCCCGCGCGGACGCGCGCTGGGCGTGACCATGTTCCTGCCCGAGGCCGATCGCTACAGCCACAGCCGCACGCATCTGCAGAGCCGGCTGGCCAGTCTGTTCGGCGGGCGCGTCGCCGAGGAATTGATCTTCGGCGCCGACAAGGTGACCACCGGCGCCAGCAACGACATCCAGCGCGCCACGCAACTGGCGCGCGACATGGCCACCAAGTATGGCCTCAGCGAGGAGCTGGGCCCGATGACTTATGGCGAGGACGAGGACGAGGTGTTTCTCGGGCGCTCGATCACGCAGCACAAGACCGTGTCCGAAGCCACCGCGCGGCGCATCGACGAAGTGGTGCGCACCACCATCGACACCGCCTACGACCGGGCGCGTCAGATCCTCACCGACAATCTGGGCATCCTGCACGCCATGGCGGCGGCGCTGATCCAGTACGAAACCATCGACCGGGAGCAGATCGCGGCGATCATGGCCGGGCGCGAGCCGGGCCCGCCCAGTGACTGGCGCGCGCATGATGACGTTGCCGGCAGCAGCGGCACCAGCGCGGGTGACAGCACGGTCGGCAGCGGCGCCAAACCCAGCGACGGCGTCGGTCGCCCCGCGCCGCAAGCCTGAGACCTCTTGTCGCGGCAGCACGAAAAGGCCAGAGTCCGCGCTGGCCTTTTCCTTGCGTGAGTCAACCTTTTCCAGCGGAGCACTGCATGGCCAGCCTGTTTGACACCACGCCGCAACTGGATTGCGCCGGACGCCCGCTGCGCCTGGATCGTGTGCGCATCGCCGGCATCATCAATGTCACCCCGGACTCGTTTTCCGATGCGGGTCAGCATGCCGATACCGAGAGCGCCATAGCCTACGGTCTGGGTCTGGTCGAGGATGGCGCGGATCTGCTGGATATCGGTGGCGAATCCACGCGCCCCGGTGCCGAATCGGTGCCGATCGATGAGGAACTTCGGCGCGTCCTGCCGGTGATCGCAGGCCTGGCCGCGCGTTGCGGTGTGCCGCTGATGGTCGACACGCGCAAGCCCGAGGTGATGCGCGCGGCGGTGGCGGCCGGCGCCGGCTTGATCAATGACGTGTGCGCGCTGCGCGAACCCGGTGCACTGGACGCCTGTGCTGACCTGGGTGTGCCGGTGTGCCTGATGCACATGCAGGGCGAGCCGCGCAGCATGCAGCAGGCGCCGCACTACGCGGATGTGATCGACGACGTGCATCGCTTTCTCACCGAACGCGTTCTGTCATGCGAGCTGGCTGGCATCCCGCGTGGCCGCGTGCTGGTCGATCCCGGCTTCGGTTTTGGCAAGACGCTGCAACACAACCTGGCTTTGTTGCATGCCTTGCAGCGCTTCAGTGGCCTGGGCGCCGGCCTGCTGGTCGGGCTGTCGCGCAAGTCGATGATCGGTAGCGTGAGCGGACGGCGCGAGCCCGCGCAGCGCGTCATTGGCTCGGTCGCCGCGGCGCTGCTGGCGGCGCAGCGTGGCGCGCGCATCGTGCGTGTGCACGATGTCGCGGCCACGCACGAGGCGCTGGCTGTGTGGCAGGCGGTGGAGGATGCAGCGACGCCGGCGGCATCGGCGTCACATGGCGCCCGTCCGCACCGGGACGATGAGGACTGAGCCCGCACGGTGCCGATGCGCGGCGCTATGCTTGCGCGCATGTCCGCCGCAAACCCAGCCGCAACAGCTTCCGCCGTGAGCGTGGCCGCGCGCCAGCATTTTGGTACCGATGGCATCCGCGGTCGCGTCGGAACATGGCCGATCAGCGCCGATTTCATGCTGCGTCTGGGTCACGCTGCGGGCAGCGTGCTGGGTCACGGCGCGCGCGGCACGGTGCTGATCGGCAAGGACACGCGCGTATCCGGCTACATGTTCGAGGCTGCACTCGAGGCGGGTCTGGTGGCGGCCGGTTGCGACGTACAACTGCTCGGGCCCTTGCCGACGCCTGCGGTTGCCTGGTTGACGCATATCCTGGGGGCCAGCGCCGGCATCGTGATCAGTGCGTCGCACAATCCTTTCGACGACAACGGCGTGAAGTTTTTCGGGCCGGATGGCGAGAAACTCGATGATGCCCTGGAACTGGCCATCGAGGCCGCCGTCGCGCAGCCTTTTACCACGGTCGATTCGCACGCGCTGGGCAAGGCGCGGCGCGTGGCCGATGCGGCACAACGCTACGAGGCATTTTGTCGCGGGACCGTGGCTGCGGACTTCAGCCTGCAGGGTTCACGCATCGTGATCGACTGCGCGCATGGCGCGACTTATCAGGTCGCGCCACGCGTGTTTCAGGGCCTGGGCGCCACGCTCACGGTGATCGGCGCCGCGCCTGACGGGTTCAACATCAACGCCGGCTTCGGCTCCACGCAACCGCAGGCCTTGCAACGGGCGGTGCTGGATAGAGGGGCCGACCTCGGCATTGCCTTCGATGGCGACGGCGATCGCGTGCTGATGGTCGATGCCCGCGGCGCACTGGTGGACGGCGATGATTTGCTGTTCATCCTCGCGCGCGACCTGGCGCTGCGCGGCCGACTGCGCGGCAGCGTGGTCGGCACGCTGATGAGCAACGAGGCGATCGCGCGTGCGATTACCGCGCTGGGCGTGCCATTCGTGCGCGCCAATGTCGGCGATCGCCATGTGCGTCGCGCGCTGCGCGAGCACGGCGGGGTGCTTGGCGGCGAAGCATCCGGGCATCTGTTGTGCCTGGATCGCGCGGCCGCCGGCGACGGCATCGTCACCGCGCTGGCCGTGTTGGAGGCGCTGGCGCGCAGCGGGCAGAGCTTGCAGCAGGCCTGCGCCGATCTGCAGCGCTGGCCGCAGCGCACCATCAACCTGCGCGTCAGCGCGCCCGCCGATGCGCTGTTGGCATCGCCGGCGGTATGCGCCGCGCTGGTTGCCACCGAACACGCGCTGGCCGGGCAGGGACGCGTGGTCCTGCGCGCCTCGGGCACCGAGCCGCTGGTGCGCGTGACGGTCGAGGCGCGCGACGCGCACATCGTCGATCAGCTGGCCACGCAACTTGCCGCAACCGTAAGATTGGCCGCAGACAACGCGCCGGGCGCGGAGGCGATCACATGAAGCAGGTTCCCACCCTCGACATGCGTCGCTACGACGGTGATCGCGCCGGTTTCGTGGCCGAAATCGGCGCCGCGTACCGCGAGTTCGGCTTCTGCTGCATCAGCGGCCACGGCATTGATGCGGCGCTGATCGAGCGTGCCTACGCGGCGTTCCAGGCTTTCTTCGCGCTGCCGACCGCGACCAAGATGAAATACCACGTGCAGGGCGGCGGCGGCGCGCGCGGCTATACGCCGTTCGGCGTGGAAACGGCCAAGGACAGCCGGTATCCGGACCTCAAGGAGTTCTGGCATATCGGCCGCGAGATCGCTCGCGACTCGCGCTACGCCGAGGTGATGCCGCCCAACCTGTGGCCCGCCGAGGTGCCTGGGTTCCACGCCGACGGCTATGCGCTGTACCAGGCGCTGGATGATCTGGGCGCGCGCGTGCTGCGTGCACTGGCATTGCACATCGATCTGCCCGAGCACTGGTTCGACGACAAGATCGACCAGGGCAACTCGATCCTGCGGCCGATCCATTATCCGCCGGTCACCAGCCCCGATGTGCCCAACGTACGCGCCGGCGCGCACGAGGACATCAACTTCATCACATTGCTGGTCGGTGCCAGCGCCGCCGGGCTGGAGGTCCGCACCCGCGAGGGGCGCTGGTTGCCGATCACCACGCAGGGCGACGTCATCGTGGTCAATATCGGCGACATGCTGCAGCGCCTGAGCAATCACGTGTATCCGTCGACCACACACCGCGTGGTCAATCCGGCCGGCGCCAGCGCGCGTGCGCCGCGTTACTCGGTGCCGTTCTTTCTGCACCCCAATCCCGATTTCCTGATCGACGTGCTGCCCAATTGCATCGACGCCGGGCACCCCAGCCGCTACCCGCAACCGATCACCGCGCATGGCTATCTGCTGGAGCGCCTGCGCGAAATCCGGCTGGTGTGA
>DZBX01000062.1:11434-13928 GCA_022730075.1 Rhodanobacter sp.
GATCACCGCGCATGGCTATCTGCTGGAGCGCCTGCGCGAAATCCGGCTGGTGTGACGCGGGTGGCGAGCGTGCAGCACCGCCCAAGACATTGCAGTGTTGCGCCATGCAGCCGCGGCTGTACGGCCGCGCGGCGATGCCGACCAGGATGCCGGCGCGCGCTCGTCTGCCGTTGCATGTCTGCGCGCCGGACCGGCGCAAAAATGCCACTTGCGTGCGCTCAATGTTCGCGCGGTGAGTGTTGATCCGCGGAGGCATCCGCGCCGACGCGGAACCGGTGCGCGCGGCGCGCGATCAGTGCCAGTGCGAAGCGGTCGGGCAGCAGCTTGAACAATGTCTTGATGCCGCGGTTGATGCGCCCGGGCACATACACCAGATCGCCACGCTCGGCTGCGGCGAGGCCTTCGCGCACAACGCGTGCGGCGTCCATCCACATCCAGCGCGGCATGCGCGCGACCTGCGCGCGTGCACCGCTGACATCGTGAAACTCGGACCAGGTGAAGCCCGGACAGAGCGCGCAGACGTGCACGCCGCGGCTAGCGTTTTCCTGGCCCAGCGATTGTGAAAAACGGATCAGATAAGCCTTGCTCGCGCCGTAAAGGGTATGCGCAGCCGTGCCCGGCACAAGGCCGGCCAATGACGCCACGTTGATGATGCGACCCCATCCGCGCGCGTGCATGCCTGGCAACAAGCGGTGCGCCAGTTCGGTGGGCGCGGTCATCATCACCTGGATGAAATCGGCGTGCCGCGACCACGAGCTGGCATCGAACGTTCCGGGAACGCCATACCCGGCGTTGTTGATCAGCAGGTCGATGCCGATGCCGTGCGCGTCCAGTTGCGCGCACAGGTTCGCAGGCGCAGCAGGATCGGCCAGATCGGCAGGCAGGATTTCGCAGCGCGTGCCATACGCTTGTCGGAGTTCCGCCGCAAGGGATTGCAGGCGCTCGCTGCGGCGCGCAGTGAGCACCAGCGCACAGCCTTGCGCCGCAAGGCCGCGCGCGAAAGCGGCACCGATGCCCGCCGAGGCGCCGGTGACCAGGGCCCAGCGCGGAGAATCGGTCATGGATTACCTCGACACGGTGCGATGACAGGCGCGTAGTGTGCGCGTTGCGCGCGCCCTTGCGCGCTGGCTATTCTGCCTGCGGGGAACACGGATCGGGGAAGGCCATGTGCCGCAAGCTTGTTGCTGCAAACTGGAAGATGCACGGATCGAGCGCGTTGACCGCGACCCTGCTTGGCGCATTGGTGGCTGAGCCACCGCCGTGCGAGGTGGTGGTGTTTCCGCCGTTTCCGTATCTGCCGCAGGCAGTGCAATTGGCGTTTGGTGCAGTTGGCGTAGGCGCGCAGGACCTCAGCGCGCATGTGCAGGGTGCCTATACCGGCGAGGTATCCGCCGCCATGTTGCACGAGGTGGGCGCGCGCTGGGTGCTGGTTGGACATTCGGAGCGCCGCCAGTATCACCACGAGAGCAATGCGCTGATCGCGGTCAAGCTGCAACGCGCCATGGACGCGGGCTTGACGCCGGTATTGTGCGTCGGCGAGACGCTGGACGAGCACGAGCGTGGTGCCACCGAACAGGTGCTCGCCGCTCAGCTGCAAACCCCGCTGCGGGCGTTAGGCAATCGCATTGGCGGTGTCGTGATCGCTT
Source organism: Rhodanobacter sp. (assembly GCA_022730075.1). Classification (GTDB taxonomy): domain Bacteria; phylum Pseudomonadota; class Gammaproteobacteria; order Xanthomonadales; family Rhodanobacteraceae; genus Metallibacterium. The sequence goes on from DZBX01000062.1 coordinate 13,081, forward strand.
ACGAACCGATCTGGGCGATCGGCACCGGGCGCACCGCCAGCGCGGCCCAGGTGCAGGCCGTGCATGCCTTCATGCGTAGCCAACTCGCCGCGCACGATGCTAAACTCTCGCGGCTGATCCGGTTGCTTTACGGCGGTAGCGTCAAGGCTGCCAACGCGCCGGAACTGTTTGCCCAACCCGATGTCGACGGTGGGTTGGTGGGTGGCGCCTCGCTGCTGGCCGAGGAATTCCTCGCGATCTGCGCGGCGGCACGCTGATCGCTCCACTCCAAGACATTACGCATGTTCACCATCTTTTCCATTCTTTACGTGCTGATCGCCGCGAGCATGATCGTGCTGATCCTGCTGCAGCGCGGTGATGGCGCCAACGCCGGCGCAGGGTTCGGCGGCGGCGCGTCCGGCACCGTGTTCGGCGCGCGCGGGTCGGCCAGTTTCCTGTCACGCGCGACGGCCGTGCTCGCGGCACTGTTTTTCGTGATCAGTCTTGGCATGGCCATTTATCTGAGTCGTGTCGGCACGCCGCACGCGAGCGCGCAGCCCGGCCTGGGTGTGATGGCGGGCGCCGCGCCTGCTGCGACCACCAAGGTACAGACGCAGACGGAGCAGGCTGCAGCACCGGGCGTGCCGAAAGCGAAAGGTGCTGCTCCTGCGGCGCCTGCGCCGAAACCGGAAGCCGCGGGCGGCAAGTAACGGCGGAGTTGCATCCACAATCACCGGCCCAGGTGGCGGAATTGGTAGACGCACTACCTTGAGGTGGTAGCGACGCAAGTCGTAGGGGTTCGAGTCCCCTCTTGGGCACCATTGTCATTCACCGCGCTGCGCCCGAACGGGCTGCCCAGCGCCAGACGC
>DZBX01000201.1 GCA_022730075.1 Rhodanobacter sp.
CCATTCCCATCTCCGTTCCCTGCTGAAATGCACGGCCTCGCAGCCGCTTGCCTTAATGTCCAGCGATTCCCTTCCGATAGCTGCTAGATCACGCGAAAATTCTTGAACTGCCACGGATCGTCCAGGTCCATGTCCTCGCCGAACAGCTGGCCCCTGTCGCGCAGGGGCGTCCAGTCGCCGTAGACGCCGACGAGCTCGCCCAGGTAGGGCCGGGCGATCTCCAGCACCAGCGCATGGTCCATCTCATCCGGCTCCACGATGCCGGATGCCGGGTTCCTGAGCGCCCACACGATGCCGGCCAGCACCCCCGCCGCCACCTGCAGGCTGGTCGCGTTGTTGTACGGCACGAGTTGCCGGGCCTCATGGATCGACAGACGCGAGCCGAACCAGTAGGCGCCCCTGGCATGGCCCATGAGCAACACGCCCAGTTCATCGATGCCGGCGCCGATCTCGTCCCGGATGATGCTCCGCCTGGACTGCAGCCGCCAGTTCCGGCCTGCCAGTTCGTGCAGGGAAAGCACGGTGTCATCGCAGGGGTGGTAGCTGTAATGCACCGTCGGCCGATAGATCAGGCGGCCGTCCTCCACGAGGCTGAGGTGATCTGCGATGGAGATGGATTCGGCATGGGTGATCAGGTAGCCAAGGTAGGGGCCTTCCAGGGGCGTCCAGCTGCGTACGCGGGTGATCGCGCCCGGCCGGTCGAGGTAGATGGCGGCATCGCAGCCGTAGCCATGCCTTCTGGCATCGTCCGGCCAGTGGCGTTCGTGGCTGCCCCAGCCCAGTTCCGCGGGCTGGATGCCTTCGCTGAAGAAGCCGGCGACCGACCAGGTGTTGATGAATTCGTCGTGCCGCTTGCGCCGGGGCGTCGTCTGGGTATCCCGTTCGGCGATATGGATCGCCTTGACCCCGAGCTGGCGGGACAGCTCGGCCCATGCCGCCTGATGGCCGGGCATGGCGGTCTCGATGCCGGCGTCACGGGCAAGGTCGAGCAGCGCCTGCTTGACGAAGGCGGAGGCGAGGCCGGGGTTGGCGCCATGGGTGATGACGGCGGTCGGCCCGCCCGCATGGGCGCCGCGCAGGGCCAGGATGTCCTCCCGCAGGGCGTAGTTGGAGCGCTCGGAGGCCGACCTCGACTCATCGACATAGCCCCCCGCCCATGGCTCGGTGCAGGTGTCCAGGTAGAGCGCGCCGCGCGCGTGGCATAGCTCGATCAGCGCGCGGCTGGAGACGTCCACCGACAGGTTGAGGAGGAAGTCTCCGGGCTTGAGCCAGGGTTCGAGTACGCCCCGGTAGTTCGCCTCGGTGATGGGATGCCGTTCCAGCGCAACGCCGCATGCCCTGGCAATGGCTTCGCCCGCCTCGTCGGCGGTGAAGATCCGGATCTGTTGCGGAAGGATCTCGAGATGCCGCAGCAGCAGCGGCAGCACGGCCTGGCCGATGCTGCCGAAGCCGATCATGATCAGGCGGCCGGGGGGTCGTGCGTGCCTGGTGTTCGGTCCCATCAGCGTCTCCCTAGAAAAGATCAAGCAGCCGGTAGTAGAGCATGCCCAGCAGCAGCGCCGGCGTGCGCAGGGCCTTGCCGCCCGGAAACGGCACATGGCGCAGGCGCGCCATGACATCGAAGCGTTCGGACTGCCCGGCGATGGCCTCGGCCGCGAGCTTGCCCGCCATGCCCGCCATGGCCAGGCCGTGACCGGAGAAGCCCTGCAGATAATAGATGTTCGAGCCCAGGCGTCCGAAATCCGGCGCCTGGTTCATGGTGACGTCGACAAAGCCGCCCCAGACATGCTCCACCGACAGGTCCGCCAGTTGGGGGAAGACGCCGAGCATCCTGTCGCGCATCCTGGCCGACAGGCGTGCCAGGCTGGCCGTGCTGTAGCTCTCGCCGCCGCCGAACAGCAGGCGGTGATCGGGCGTCAGGCGGAAGTAGTCGAGCATGTGGTTGTTGTCGATGACTGCCGCGCGCTGGCGGATCAGGGCATCGGCGCGCTCCGGACCCATGGGCTCGGTGGCGATCATGTAGCTGCCGACCGGGAGGATCCGGCGCACCAGCTTCGGCGCCAGACGCCCGCCAAACGCGTCCAGGTAGACGTTGCCGGCCAGCAGGACGAAGCGGCAGTCGACCTCGCCCATGGCCGTCCTGAGCAGGGGGCGCTCGCCGCGCTCGATGGCCATCACGGGCGAGTCCTCGAAGATCTGGACGCCGGCGTCGCGCGCCGCAGCGGCAAGGCCGAGCCCATACTTCAGTGGATGAAGGTGACCGGAGCGCGCATCGAAGACCCCGGCGTGGAAGCGTTCGCTGGCGACCCAGTCGCGCATGGCACCGGGGGCTATCCATTGCTGGGGGTAGTCGTACAGCCTTTCCACCTGCCGGACCCGCTCCTCCAGGCGCCTTGCCTTGCGCGCGTTGACGGCCAGGGTCAGATGTCCGGGCTGATAGTCGCAGGCTATGGCGTGCCGGGCGATGCGCTCCTGCAGCAGGTCGAGTGCCTCCACCGTGATATCCCAGGCGCGCCTTGCGTCCTCGGCGGGCAACTGGGCCTCGATGGTCTCCTCGCCGGCAAGGCCGTAGCCGACGATGGCCTGGCCGCCGTTCCTGCCGGATGCGCCCCAGCACAAGGCACGGGCTTCCAGCAGGGCGACCTTGTGGCCACGCATCGCAAGCTCGAGCGCGGCGGACAGCCCCGCGTACCCTCCGCCGACCACGGCCACGTCCGCCGTGACGCGTCCGGCGAGGGGCGGCGAGGCCGGGGGGCGTGTCACCGAGGCCTCATGCCAGGAGTTTTGGGCGAGCCGGGTGTCTTCGTGCAGCATGGGGTGCGCTCCCTGGGGTTCGTTGCCTGCCTGAAGATGAATCTAGCAGCTCCTGCCCGAGGGCGCCGGGGTGGCGCCCCGGCTACCGGGGCACCAGCCACGCCCCGGTTTCGTCATGGATAAGGCGCATGGGGA
>DZBX01000202.1 GCA_022730075.1 Rhodanobacter sp.
CTGATCTACAGCAGCACCATCACGGCGGCCAAGTGGTCCGACTACGCCGGGCGCACCCTTGCGCGTTCGGTGCAGATCGGCAAACCCTTGCTGGAAAACGACTTCATCGCCAAGTCCAATAACGACTTCGCCAGCACGCTGCCCAAGACCATGCGCGCGGTGACGATCAATGTGGACACGCTGAACTCGATCAACGGTCTGGTGCGCCCGGATGACCGCGTCGATGTGTTGCTGACCGGCGCATTCGGGCCGAAAAGCGGTGAAAGCGGGGCGCGCGAAAACGAGGTGTTGCCGCTGCTGCATCTGACCAAGGTGCTGGCCACGGGTCACCGCTTCCTCGGCGAACATGTTGCCGAGGAGCAATCGGCCGACGGCCAGGAGCACTCGGTCGCGATGCCCATGGAATACAGCACGGTGACGCTGGAGGTAACCCCGCAGGAAGCCTCCGAGCTGATCCTGGCGCAGCAGGTGGGCAATTTGCGCGTGGTGCTCAGCAACCTGCGCTCGCCGACGCCCGGGGTCTTGCAGGTGCCGCGCATGGACCAGACGCAATTGCTGGCCAAGCTCACCGGCAGCATGGGCGGATACAGCGCCGAGCAGGGCGTGCAGTACATCATCGGCCAGGGCAATGGGGTCATCAGCCAGAGTTACGCGCCGGAACCAAACAAGGCCAAGCCGGCGCAGGTGATGCCTGCCGCCGCGGCGCAGCCAGCCGGTTTGAATGAGCAGCAGCAGAAGGCCCTGCAGGAGTTGAAGCAGATGGCCACTCCGCCGCAAGGCGCCCCGAATCCATCGCAGCGCGTGCAGTAAGCCGCGTCCACGAATCCACCAAGGAATCGCCATGAACCAACTGACCCGTTCCCTGGCCCTCGTGCTCGCCAGCACCTGGAGCACGATGCTTTGCGCCCAGGCCGCGCCCGAGCCGATGCGCGCCGAAACCATCCACTTGTACAACGGCGAGGTGAAGATCCTGCCGGTCTATAACGTGCGCCGAGTCGCCGTGGGCAACGGCAAGCTGCTGTCGGTGACCAACCTGCCCAAGCAGTTGATCATGATCGGCACCGGCGTCGGCGACACCAACATGTTGTTGTGGGACAAGCGTGGCGATGTGCGCGCCTACAACATCGACGTCAGCGCCGAAAACACGCCGCAAGTCGCCGCCAACTTGCGCGCGACGCTGGGAGGAATCCCCGGCCTGCGCATCGAGTCGCGCGGCGGCCAGGTCGTGCTCAGTGGCGACATCACGCCCGAAGATGCCAAGCGCGTCGCTGCGGTGACGCAGAATCTGAAGACAGGCGTGGTCAATCTGACCCACGCGGCCAACGTCGACATGAAGCGCATGGTGTACCTGGACGTGCAGGTGGTGGACTTCAAGAAATCGGTACTGAAGAATCTCGGCATCAACTGGCAGCAGGTCATGGCCGGCCCGGCGCTGGGCGTGGTCGGCAGCGCCATCGACAATCCCTACTACCACATCGGCGACCTGACCCAGGGTGGCCAGATCAGCAATCAACTGGTGGGTCCGGGGGGCACGCTGACCGGTTTGCCCAACCAGATGCCGTTCTCGCGTTACTTCGGCATCACCACCTCGCTGAGTTCGGTGATCAATCTGGCGGTGCAGAACGGCGATGCCTACATCATGGCCAACCCGCAACTGAGTACGCGCAGCGGCGGCGATGCCACCTTCCTGGCCGGCGGCGAAGTGCCGATCCCCGTGTCCAGCGCGCTGGGCCAGACCACGGTGACCTACAAGAATTACGGTGTGCAGCTCAACATCAAGCCGGTGGCGGACCGTTTTGGCAACATCGAGGCCAGCGTGGATACCGAGGTCAGCCAGATCGACCCGTCGGTGATCGTCGATGGTTTCCCTGGTTTCCTGACGCGCAAGACCAGCTCGGTGGTCAACGTCAAGAGCGGCCAGACCATCGTCATGTCCGGTCTGGTGCAGGCCACCGGTTCGAACACGCTGAACAAGTTCCCATGGCTGGGTGACGTGCCCATCCTGGGTGCGCTGTTCCGCGATACGAACTTCCAGTCCAGCCGCGACGAGCTGGTGATCTTCGTTACGCCCGAGGTGATCAACCCGGATTCGCCGGTCAACCACGAGATGATCAATCGCGGCGTGCATATCGCGCGCCAGTTCAACGGCAGCGACATGGGCAAGCCAGTGTGGATGCCGGGTTTCGGCATCGGCCCTGGCTCGCATATGCCCAACCCCAACCCGCCCAAGCCGGTGCATGGCAAGGTGATGCCGGTGCCGCCACCCGCGCCCGCTTCGGCCCCGGCGCAGACACAGCCTGTGGCCGCGCCCGTCGTCCCTGCGCCCGCAGTGACGCAACCGCTACAGTCCGCGCCCAAGCCTGCCGTGCCCAAGCCTGCGCACAAGCCCGTGTGGATCATCGGCAAGGACAACAAGCAGCCGACGGAGCCTGCACCGGCCAGCAGCAGCGGTGGTGGCATGACGGCGGTACCGGTCGCCATCGATGCACCGCGCCTGACCGTGTCGGCGCCGGCCGCGGATAGGCTGGCCGCACCGGAATTACCTGCGGTGCGTTTCGCCGGTCCTCTGCACCTGCATGTCGCGATGGCGGCGGTGTGGCTGCCGATCACGGCCAACGCACCGCGTCTGGCGATGCTGCTGCCGCATGTCGCGCCCACGCCATGGTCGCCGATTGAGCAAGGGCACCAGCTTGCCGTGGCCCTGTTGACACCACCGAAGCAACCTGCCGTAGCGAGCATTCGCCAAGTACTTGCTGACTTGGGGCTGGAGGGCGAGCACTTGCATCCCCTGCGCTTGCTCACGCTTGCCTCGACGGTTTATTTGCCGATGTCGGGCGCAACGATTCTCTGATCGCGCCCACCAAGGAGTCCGCCTCATGTTCAAAGTCACCGTCACCACGCGCGGCAAGACCAGCCAGGTCACCTGCAATGCGCCGGTCTGCCTG
>DZBX01000063.1 GCA_022730075.1 Rhodanobacter sp.
TGCATGCAGCCGGGCGCGCTGCGCGTTTCGCGGCGTGCAGGCATGGCGCAGGCATAATGCCTGCAGTTGCCCCGGAGTCCGCGATGCGTCGCCTGCTGATCACGGTTGCCTTGCTCGCGCCCGGTGTTTGCGCCGCCGCCGGTGTTGCGGCGCCCGTGCCGGTGCGCGGCACCGCGCCTGCTTCCGCAGGCTCGGTGCAAACCGCGCATGCCGGGCCGGATCTCGAGGACATCGCCACGTTCACGCGCACCTTCGAGATCATCAAGCAGGCTTACGTCGAGCCGGTGAGCGATCACGCACTGATGCAGTCGGCGCTGCGCGGCATGCTGGCCGGGCTGGATCCGCACAGCGAATTCCTTGACGCCAGGGCACTGCAGCAGCTCGATGAGGACACCAGCGGCGAATACGCCGGGCTGGGCATCGAGGTCGCCGAGGTCAAGGGCCGGTTGCGCATCATCGCGCCGATCGACGGCTCGCCCGCGCAGAAAGCCGGGATCCGCGCCGGCGACACCATCCTCGGCATCGACGGCAAGGCCATCGACCCGGATGCGCTGGATGCCGCGCTGGATGCGCTGCGCGGCAAGCCCGGCAGCGCCATCACCCTGACCATCCTGCATGCCGGCGCCAGCCAGCCGATCGATCTGCGTCTGCTGCGCGAATTCATCCAGGTGCCCAGCGTGCGCTCGCGCCTGCTGGCGCCGGGTTTTGCCTACCTGCGCATCAGCCAGTTCCAGGCCGATACCGCCAGCGAGTTGCAGCGCCAGCTCGACGAGCTGCAACGCCGGCACGGCCCGCTCAAGGGCGCGGTGCTCGATTTGCGCTCCAATCCAGGCGGTCTGGTGACCGCGGCGGTCGCGGTGGCCGATGACTTCCTCGACTCCGGCGTGATCGTCAGCACGCGCGGGCGCCTGCCGCAATCCGACACGATCTTCCGCGCCACGCCCGGCGATCTGCTGCACGGCGCGCCGCTGGTGGTGCTGATCGACGGCGGTACCGCCTCGGCCGCCGAGATCGTCGCCGGCGCGCTGAAGGACAACCACCGCGCCGTGTTGATGGGCCGGCGCAGCTTCGGCAAGGGCTCGGTGCAAAGCGTGCTGCCGCTGCCCGACGGCGCGGCCATCAAGCTGACCACGGCGCGCTACTACACGCCCGACGGCGACTCCATCCAGGCGCGCGGCATCAGCCCGGATATCGAACTGGCCGACAAGCTGCAGGTGAGCGTGAGCAAGGCGCCGGAGCTGAGCAGCCGCGAAGCCGATCTGCCTGGACACCTCGGCGGCAGCGGCAATGCGACCGCGAGTCGCGACGGCACGGGCGCACTGGCCGCCGAGGACTGGTGGCTGGACCAGGCCCTGCACGTGGTGCAGGCGCTGGCCGTGACGCGCGCGCTGCCGGCCGTGGCCGCAACCGCGCCTTGAAGCACGCTCAGCGCTCGTTTTCGTCCTGGTGCTGTGCGGAACGCGCGGCCTTCTGCCGGACCAGCATGGCGGCGACCAGCACGCCGACCTCGTAGAGCAGGACCATGGGCACCGCCAGCAGGGTCATCGACAGCACGTCCGGCGGGGTGATGATCGCGGCCACCACGAACGCGCCGACGATGACGTAGCGCCGCGCGCTGCGCAGCTTGGCCACGCTGACCACGCCCATCGCGGCCAGCACCACCACGATCACCGGCACCTCGAAGCACAGGCCGAAGGCGAAGAACACGTGCAGCACGAAGCTCAGGTAATGCCCGATGTCGGTCATCATCGACACGCCGGGCGGGGTGACCAGGGTGAGGAAGTGGAACGCCGCCGGCAGGATCAGGAAATAGGCGAACGCGCAGCCGGTGTAGAACAGCAGCACGGCGGCGATCAGCAGCGGCAGCGCCAGGCGTTTTTCGTGGCGGTACAGGCCGGGGCTGACGAAGGCCCAGATCTGGTACAGCACCGCCGGCATGGCCGCGAACACGGCCACCACGAAGGTCAGCTTGAGCGGGGTGAGGAACGGCCCGGTGACCTCGATGGCGATCATGTGCGCGCCCTTGGGCAGGCGCTCGATCAGCGGCCGCGCCAGCAGCGCGTAGAGTCTTTCCGAGAACGGCAGCAGCGCCAGCAGCACCACGAGCACGGCCAGCGCGGCCTTGAGCAGGCGCGAGCGCAGTTCCAGCAGGTGCGCGATCAGGCCGCTGGCGAGGCCGTCCGGGCCGGCACGGTCGCTCATGCCGTGGGCGCGTGCGGCGCGGGGTCGGCCACGCTGGGCGTGGCTGCATCCGCGCTGGCGACATGCGTGGTCGTCACCGGCGCCTGCTGCAGACGCTGCGCGATCTCGGCCAGTGACTGCGCCACGGCCTGCGTGTCCGGCAGCGGCGCGTCGCCGGGCAGCGCGGCGGGCTCGACATTCTGTGCGACGGCCAGCTTGTCGGCGGCGCTACGCAGGTCCGCGGCGACCACGCGCAGTGCGTCGTGCTCGGCGCCGGCCTCGTTGTCCAGACGCGCCGCCAGCGTGCGCAACTCGCCGATGCTGCGCGCCAGTTCGGCGGATACGCCCGCCATGCCGGCGCGCGCCGTTGCCACCGCATGCATGGCCGGCTGCAGCGACTCGCGCGCATCGTCCAGCGTCGCGCGCGCCTCGCTGGCCATGCCGCGCAGTGCCGCGGCGCCCTCGCGCCATTGCTTGCTGAGTTCGTCCTTGTCCAATTCGCCCGCCACCTCGGCTTGCACGCTGGCCCAGGCGCTGCGCGCGCGCCGCACCAGTGCACCGGCGGTACGCGCCACGCCAGGCAGCTTCTCCGGGCCCAGCACCACCAGCGCCACCACCGCGATCAGCAGCAGCTCGTTGAAGTCAATGCCGAACACGGGCGCGGCTTACGGGGCGTGATCCTGCGGCTTGGCCTCGGCCTTGGGCGCGGCATCCGCCTGCAGGCGCTCGGCGTCGCCGGCCTTGGCGTCCTTGCTCGCATCCTCGCCGTCCTTCATCGCCTTTTTGAAGTTGCGCACCGCCGCGCCGATGTCGGAGCCCGCGTTGCGCAGCTTGGACGTGCCGAAGAGCAGCAGCACGATCAGCAGCACGATCAGCCAGTGCCAAATGCTGTCAAAGCCCATGTCTCGACTCCTGCGCGCCATGGCGCGCCGATGGCGCCGTGATGGCCGGCGCTTGCCTCACTGAGTGTACTCTTCGAGCGTGTTGCGGAACGCGACGATCGCGGGCGGCACTTGCTTGACCTGGCCCTCGAAGACGCGCCGTGCGGTCACGTTGGTGCCATACACGCGCTGATCGGCGGCGTTGTCGATGCCGATGCGCGCGCCATCCAGCGCCACGCCGGCAAACAGGCCGCGCGAGCGCGAATAGGAGTAGATGGCTGCGTCGAAATGACCGTTGGTGCTGGCGTTGGCGTAGCGTCCCACAGGTCCGGCTGCCACCGATGCATCCGCGCCGATGGTGAACTCGCCGTGGATCAGGTGCTTGACGCCGTCTTCATTGGTGAAGACCAGGATCACGTCGGTCGACGACACGCCCGCCTGGAAACCCACGCTGGCGCCGGTGAGGCGGATGTAGGCCGGATCCGACCAAGTGCCGTCGGGTTTCTTGATCGATACCAGGCCTTCGCCGAAGCGGCCACCGAAAATCAGCCCGGCCTTGATCACGTTGGGGATCACCGCGATCGCGTGCGCGACCTGCATCAGGCTGTGCGGCACCGCGCGATCCGGCGCCATCTGGATTTCCGCCAGCACGCGCGTGGCGCGCTGCGCGCGCTCGGTATCGCGGTCGGCGGCATCCTGGGCGCCCGCCACGAAGGGCAGCAACAACGCCAACAGCATCAACAGCACTCGCAAAGGTCGCAGCAACATGGGGTACTCCTCGATCGGTTCCAGAACTTGATGCGTGCATCGGGCGTGACGACAGGCCGCACCGGCAAGACGCGCTTCTATAGGCCCATGCGCGCAACCGCGCGTGAACGCGGCACCTGCACGCGCTGTGGCAGACTCGCCGCGCCGTCACTGCCCGCCGCGTCATGCCCGCATCCTCGCACTACACCGGCCTCGCCGGCTACGCCCACGACACGCCGGCGCGCGCCGCCGTGCTGCTGGTCAACCTGGGCACGCCCGAGGCAGCCACGCCCAGGGCCGTGCGCAGGTATCTGGCCGAATTCCTTTCCGATCCACGCGTGATCGAGTATCCGCGCTGGTTGTGGCAATGGGTGTTGCATGGCGTGGTTCTGCGCGTGCGGCCCAAACGCTCGGCGCACGCCTACGCCAGTATCTGGACCGATGCCGGTTCGCCGCTGCGCACGCACAGCGAAGCGCTGGCCGCGGCCTTGCAGCGCACGCTGGGCGATCAATGCGCCGGCCCGGTCAGCGTCGACCTCGCCATGCGCTACGGTCGGCCCGCGCTACGCGAGCGCGTCACCGCGCTGCAGGCCGCGGGCGTGCGCCGCTTGCTGCTGCTGCCGCTGTATCCGCAGTATTCGGCCACCTCCACCGGCAGCGTGCTGGATGCCATGGCCGACACCATCAAGCGCCTGCGCTGGCCGCCCGAGCTGCGCGTGATCAACGACTATCACGACGACGCCGCGCATCTCGACGCGCTGGCCGACAGTGTGCGCCGGCACTGGGCGGTGCAGGGGCGCGGACAGAAGCTGTTGCTGAGTTTCCACGGCATTCCGCGGCGTTATGTGCTCGGCGGCGATCCGTATTACTGCCAGTGCCAGGCCACGGCGCGCCTGCTGCGCGAGCGCCTGGGGCTGGATGCCAGCGAGGTGTTGCTGACGTTCCAGTCGCGCGTCGGGCGCGAGCGCTGGCTGCAGCCGGCCACCGACGCCACGTTGCGCGCGCTGCCCGCGCAGGGCGTCAAGCGCATCGATGTGTTGTGCCCCGGATTTGCCGTGGATTGTCTGGAAACGCTGGAGGAAATCGCGCTGCGCGGCAAGGCGGATTTCCTCGGCGCCGGCGGCGAGGCGCTGCACTACATCCCCGCGCTCAACAGCGGCGAAGCGCAGGTGCGCGCGCTCGCCGCGCTGGCGCTCCGGCACATGGCCGGCTGGCCGGAACTGGCGCCCGATTTCAATCCCGCGGTCCATGCCGCCCTGCAGGCCAGTGCCCGCGAACGCGCCGCGCATGACTGCAACCGCTGAGCCGCTGCGCATCACCTTGCCCGGCCTCGGGCTGGATCTGGCCGCGCTGGCCTGGGGCGATGCGCACGCGCCACCGCTGCTCGCCCTGCATGGCTGGCTGGACAACGCCGCCAGTTTCGCCGCGCTGGCGCCGCTGCTGGCCGTACAGTACCGCGTCATCGCGCTGGACTTGCCCGGCCATGGCCACAGCGCGCACTTGCCGACTGCGGCGCGCTACGACCTGGTGCTGTTCGTGGACGCAGTGCACGAAGCGGTCAGCGCGCTGGGACTGACGCGCTTCGATCTACTCGGCCACTCGCTGGGTGGCGCCGTGGCCAGCCTCTACGCCGCGGCGTTTCCCGCACAGGTCGCGCGGCTCGCCTTGATCGAGGCGCTGGGTCCCGTGGCCGACGACGGCAGCGCCACGCTACAGCGCTGGCGCGATGCGCTGGCCGTGCCAGTCGCCAAGCCCGTGCGCGTTTTCACCGATGTCGAACAGGCGCTGGCCGCGCGCTGCCGTGCCACCGGTCAGCGTCCCGAGGCCGTCCGTGCGATCGTCGAACGCGGTCTGCGCCAGCAGCACGATGGCTGGGTGTGGCGCAGCGATGCGCGTCTGACCGCGACCACGCCGCTGCGCATGGCCGAGTCGCAGGTGCATGCGTTGCTGGCCGGCATCGCCGCGCCCGCCTGGCTGCTGCTGGCCGAGCCGGAAAGCCCATACCTGCCGCATGCGCTGCTGCGCGCGCGCGCCGCCCGTGTACCGCAGCTGCGCATCGACACGCTGGCCGGCGGCCACCATCTGCACGGCGAACAAGCCGCGCAAGTCGCGGCCTTGCTGCGCGCGTTTCTGCATCGCGACGATTGATCCCGGGCGGGCTCCACCCGCCGCCGTTGCTGCCGTGCAGCGTTTGGCGGCGCAGCCGCACTTGTAGAATGCGCGATTGCATTTCGCGCCACGGCGCACGGTCGCGACATCCATGAGCCTATCCGACGAACTGAAACAGGCCGCACTCGAGTATCACCGCCAGGCACCGGCCGGCAAGATCAAGGTCACCTCCACCAAATCGCTGCTCACCCAGCGTGATCTCGGCCTGGCCTATTCGCCGGGCGTGGCGGCGGTGTGCGAGGCGATCGTCGAGGACCCCACCAGCGCCGCGACGCTCACTGCGCGCGGCAACCTCGTGGCGGTGATCAGCAACGGCACCGCGGTACTCGGGCTGGGCGCGATCGGCCCGCTGGCGGCCAAGCCGGTGATGGAAGGCAAGGCGGTGCTGTTCCAGAAGTTCGCCGGCATCGATGTGTTCGACATCGAGATCGACGAGCGCGATCCGGACAAACTGGTCGACGTCATCGCCAGCCTCGAGCCCAGCTTCGGCGGCATCAACCTGGAGGACATCAAGGCGCCGGAGTGTTTCATCGTCGAGCGCAAGCTGCGCGAGCGCATGCGCATTCCGGTATTCCACGACGACCAGCACGGCACCTCGATCATCGTCGGCGCGGCGGTGCTCAACGCCGTGCACATCGTCGGCAAGCAGCTCAAGGATGTGCGCGTGGCCGCCTCCGGCGCTGGCGCCGCGGGCATCGCCTGCCTGGACATGCTGGTCAGCCTTGGCGTCAGGCCGGAGCATATTCTGGTCAGCGACAAGGACGGCGTGCTGTATCAAGGCCGCCCCGGCCTGGATCCGCAGGGCGCGCGCTACGCGCGGGCCACGGATGCGCGCACGCTGGCCGATATCGTCGTCGGCGCCGATGTGTTCCTCGGCGTGTCGGCCGGCGGCGTGCTGAAGCCGGAGATGGTCGCCAGCATGGCGGCGCGACCGATCGTGCTGGCGCTGGCCAACCCGACGCCCGAAATCGAGCCCGACGCGGCGCGCGCGGTGCGCCCGGATTGCATCGTCGCCACCGGACGCTCGGATTACCCGAATCAGGTCAACAACGCGCTGTGCTTTCCCTACATCTTCCGCGGCGCGCTGGACGTGGGCGCGAGCACCATCAACGAGGCGATGAAGGTAGCCTGCGTGCACGCCATCGCCAAGCTGGCGCGCCGCGAGGCCAGCGACGTGGCCGCGCGCGCCTACGGCGGCAAGGCGCCGCACTTCGGCCCCGACTACATCATTCCGCAGCCGTTCGACCCGCGCCTGCTGGTGGAACTGGCGCCGGCGGTGGCGCAGGCGGCGATGAGCTCCGGCGTGGCGACGCGGCCGATCGAGGACATGGCCGCCTACCGCGAGCGCCTGAGTAATTTCGTGTTTCGCACCGGTTGGGCGATGAAGCCGGTGTTCGCGCGCGCCAGGGCCGAGCCCAAGCGCGTGGTCTACACCGAAGGTGAGGAGGAGACCGTGCTGCGCGGCGTGCAGACGGTGGTCGAGGAGGGCCTGGCGCGGCCGATCCTGGTCGGGCGCCCCGAGGTGATCCTCAAGCGCATCGAGCGCATCGGCTTGAACCTGCAGCCGGGGCGCGACTGCGAGCTGGTCAACCTGCATTCCGATCCGCGCTTCAACGATTACTGGCGGCAGTACCACGCGCTGGCCGAACGCCGCGGCGTGACCCCGGCGCTGGCCAAGTCGCTGGTGCGCTCGCGCCCGACACTGGTCGGCGCGATCATGCTGGCGCGCGGCGAGGCCGATGCGATGATCTGCGGCCTGGTCGGGCGCTTCCAGAAAAAGCTCGAATACCTGCTCGAGGTGCTGCCGCTGGATCCGGGCATCAGCGCGCCCGCGGCGATGAGCGCGGTGGCCAACGACAAGGGCCTGACGTTTTTCCTGGATACCCACGTGCAGGAGAACCCCAGCGCCGAGCAGATCGCCGAGGCCACGCTGCAGGCATCCCTGCGCCTCAAGTTGTTCGGCATCACCCCGCGCATCGCGCTGCTGTCGGTATCCAATTTCGGCAGCCGCAATACGCAAGGCGCGCTGAAGATGCGTCGTGCGCTGCAACTGATCCGCGCGCGCGTGCCGCGGCTGGAAGTGGAGGGCGAGATGCAGGCCGACACGGCGCTCAATCCCGAGATCCGCGAGCGCCTGTTCCCCAACTCCAACCTCAAGGGGCCGGCCAATGTATTCGTGCTGCCGGACCTGGAAAGCGCGAACATCAGTTTCAATCTGGTGCGCAGCATGACCGACGGCGTGGTGATCGGGCCGATCCTGATGGGCCTGTCGCGGCCGGTGCATATCCTGACGCCGGCCTCCACGCCGCGGCGCGTGGTCAACATGACCGCGATCGCCTGTGTCGAGGCGCAGATCCGCGCCGCGGCCGGAGTCTGAGCGGAAATCGAGCCGGACCTGCGTGCGGCGACCCGCGCAAATCGTTCGCGTGGCGCTAAAATGAAAAGGTTGCGGGGCGCTGCCAATGCGCGTCCGCAACGCCCGATTCCCCTGGTGTCGCACGTGCGGCACCGTGGCCGCGACGGCGGCCTTGGCGACGCGGTAACGCGGCGTGGAGCAGCACATGGACCCGATCACCGACATCCTGCAGCAGGATCCAGATCCCAGCGAAACACGCGAATGGGTGGAATCCATCGATGCCATCCTCGAGCGCGGCGGTGCGCCGCGCGCGCATTTCCTGCTCGAGCGCATGGTCGACGAGACGCGCCGCGCCGGCGGCATGCTGCCGTTCGCGCCGACCACCGAATACATCAACAGCATTCCCCCCGAGCGCGAGGTCAAGAGTCCGGGTGATGCCGCGCTGGAATGGCGCATCCGCTCGATCATCCGCTGGAACGCGATGGCCATGGTGCTGCGCGCCAACCGCAAGCCGGGCGAGCTGGGCGGACACATCGCCAGCTTCGCTTCGAGCGCCACGCTGTACGACGTCGGCTTCAACCACTTCTGGCGCGCGCAGAGCGCTGATCACCCTGGCGATCTGGTCTGCTTCCAGGGCCACTCCAGTCCGGGCGTGTATGCGCGCGCTTTTCTCGAAGGCCGCATCGATGGCGAGCGCCTGGATCATTTCCGCATGGAAACCGGTGGCCAGGGCCTGCCCTCGTACCCGCATCCGTGGCTGATGCCGGATTTCTGGCAATTGCCTACGGTGTCGATGGGCCTGGGCCCGATCCAGGCCATCTATCAGGCGCAGTTCCAGAAGTACCTGGAGCACCGCGGCCTGGTGCCGAAGACCGACCGCAAGGTCTGGTGTTTCCTCGGCGATGGCGAAACCGACGAGCCCGAGTCGCTGGGCGCGATCGGCCTGGCCGGACGCGAGCATCTGGACAACCTGATCTTCGTGATCAACTGCAATCTGCAGCGCCTGGATGGCCCGGTGCGCGGCAACGGCAAGATCATCCAGGAACTCGAGGGCCAGTTTCGCGGTGCCGGCTGGAACGTGCTCAAGCTGATCTGGGGCAGCTACTGGGATCCGCTGCTGGCGCGTGACAAGGACGGCCTGCTCAAGCGCCTGATGATGGAAACCGTCGATGGCGAATACCAGGCCTACAAGGCTTTCGGCGGTGCCTATACGCGCGAGCATTTCTTCGGCAAGTATCCCGAGACCAAGGCCATGGTCGCCAGCCTCTCCGACGAGGACATCTGGCGCCTCAACCGCGGCGGTCACGATCCGCACAAGGTCTACGCCGCCTACCACGCCGCCATGCACACCGAGGGCATGCCCACGGTGATCCTGGCCAAGACGGTCAAGGGCTACGGCATGGGCGATGCCGGCGAGAGCCAGAACATCACCCACCAGCAGAAGAAAATGGACACCGCCGCGGTGCGCGCTTTCCGCGACCGCTTCAACATTCCGGTGGCCGACGCCAAGCTCGAGGAGGTGCCGTACTACCACCCCGGTGCGGATTCGCCCGAGGTGCAGTATCTGCGCGCGCGTCGCGAGGCACTGGGCGGTCCGCTGCCCAGCCGCCGGCGCAAGGCCGACCACGCGCCCGTCGCGCCCGGGCTGGATGCGCTCAAGCAGATCACCCAGGGCACCGGCGAGCGCGAGATCAGCACCACCATGGCCTTCGTGCGCGGCCTCAATCTTCTGCTGCGCGACAAGGACATCGGCCCGCGCATCGTGCCGATCGTCGCCGACGAGGCGCGCACCTTCGGCATGGAGGGCATGTTCCGCCAGATCGGCATCTACGCGCCGTTCGGCCAGAAGTACCGGCCGCAGGACGCCGACCAGCTGATGTACTACCGCGAGGACCAGTCCGGCCAGGTGCTGCAGGAAGGCATCAGCGAGGCCGGCGGCATGGCCGCGTGGATGGCGGCGGCGTCGAGCTACTCGTTCCACAACGTGCCGATGCTGCCGGTGTTCATCTACTACTCGATGTTCGGCTTCCAGCGCGTCGGCGATCTGGCCTGGGCGGCGGGTGACATGCGCTGCCGCGGTTTCCTGATCGGCGGTACCGCCGGGCGCACCACGCTCAACGGCGAAGGTCTGCAGCACGAGGACGGCCACAGCCACCTGCTGGCCGCGGCGATTCCCAACTGTCACGCCTACGATCCGACCTTCAGCTACGAGGTGGCGGTGATCTTGCAGGACGGCGTGCGCCGCATGCTGCACGAGCAGGAAGACGCCTACTGGTACCTGACCGTGATGAACGAGAACTACGCCCACCCCGAGATGCCCGCCGGCGTCGAGCAGGACATCATCAAGGGCATGTACCTGTTCCGCACGGCGGATGGCGGCAAGGCCAAGGGCAAGGGCGGCAAGGGCGATGCCCCGCGCGTGCAGTTGCTGGGCTCGGGCACGATTTTCCGCGAGGTGATCGCCGCCGCCGAATTGCTGGACAAGGATTTTGGCGTCAAGGCCGATCTGTGGAGCTGCCCCAGCTTCACCGAGCTGGCACGTGACGGCATGGAATGCGAGCGCCAGCAGCGCCTGCACCCGCTGCAGAAGCCACAGGCCTGCTTCGTCGCGCGGCAGATCGATGGCCACGCTGGCCCGGTGATCGCCGCCACCGACTATGTGCGTGCCTTCCCCGAGCAGATCCGTGCCTACCTGCCGCTGGGGCGCCGCTACGTGACCCTGGGTACGGACGGCTTCGGTCGCTCGGACACGCGTGCGCACCTGCGCGCGTTCTTCGAGGTGGACCGCCACTGGATCGCGCACGCCGCGCTGGCCGCGCTGGCTGCGGAAGGCGCGGTGCCGGCCAAGGAGGTGGCGCGCGCCATGGAGCTCTACCAGCTCGACCCTGACAAGCCGTTGCCGTTGCACGCATGAGCGCTGTACATACCCGCCGCGTGGCATTGCGCGCCGCCCTGCTGCTGCTGGCAGGGCTCGCGCTGGCCGGCTGCCAGCAAGGCCCCACTCCCGCGCAGCGCGAAGCCGCCGCGCAAGCGCAGGCGGCCGCGCAGCGGCTCGAGCAATCGCAGCAGGAGCTCAAGCTGTACCACGAAATGCTGGCACGCAAGGACATCCAGCTCGCGGCCAGCCTGGGCCAGCAGATCGAGCAGATGTATCCGGGCACGCCGGCCGCCAGCGCCGTGGCCAGGGATCTGCCTGCGCTCACCGCCGAGGCCGCGAAGCAGGCGCAAGCACAGCGCCTCGCCGCGCTGTGGGATTACCAGACCGGCGTGCCCATGGAAGGCGGCACGCAGAACACAGCCTCGATCAATGCCACGCGCAGCGACGGCACGCAGGGCACGATCCAGCTGATCCTGCGCCGGCACAGCGCCTGGGGACAAAGCGTGTACCTCTATGGTCAGGCGCCGGGCTTTGTGTGCAAGGGCATCTGCCGCGTGCCGGTGTCGGTCGACGGCGGCAAACCGCGCGGCTGGGCGGCGTACTTGCCGCCCACCGGAGAGCCGGCACTGTTCATCAAGGACGACGCGCGCTTCATCCGCCTGCTTGAGAAATCCCGAGTGCTCGAGATGCGCGTGGATTTGAAACAGGGCGGCACACGCATGCTCAAGTTCGAGGTCGCTGGCTTCAAACCGGCGGATTTCCCGGCGCTGCCCAGCAAGCACTGAGCATTTCCGCCGGTGCCGGAATCCATCGGCACGACGGCATCGAATGCATGCAAAAACGTCTCAGGGCACCACGGTCACCGGCACCTGGCTGTTTTCCACGACCTCGCCCATCACCGAGCCCAGTAGCCAGCGTGCCAGCGCGCCGCGGCCGCTGTTGCCGATCACCAGGTGCTCGAAGCTGCCGGTCTTGATCTCGGCCAGCAACACATCACCGGCCGAACCGGGCACGACTTTCCAAGCGGTCTTGACGCCGGCCTGCGCGGCACTCTCCAGCACCTTCTGCGACAAACCCGGGCGCAGCGCCTTGCTGTCGGCCATCAGCGAGGCCGTGGCCTCCGGGCTGGCCGCAGGCAGCATCGCCGCGTACACCACCTGCAACTCGGCGCCGAAGCCCTGCGCCAGCTTGAACGCGAATTGCAGCGCGCGTTGCGCGGCGGGTGAATCGTCGTAGCCAACGAGGATCTGTTTGGGCATGGTGTCGGTCCACTGGGGGAATCGCGCAATGATGCGCGCATTGCCGACGCTGCTCCAGGATTGCGCGCGGATCCTGCATGCCCTGCGGTCGCGGACGGGCACCCGGCGCGATGGTGCGCGGTTGTCGTGGCCACCCCATGCGCGGCAAGGATCACGAAACCGCCAACTTTACGAGGTGTGCCTATCGGCTTCATCACGCCAGGCCGAGGCAACGAGGCTGGCACGTGTGCCCCCTCTGGCTTGGATCGATCATGCGTCGTCTGCGCATCCTGCTGTTTGCGTTGTGCCTGTTGCCCACATAGGCCGCGGCCGCAGAAACCGCGCCCCAGATCGGGCAGATGGCTCCGGGCTTCAGGCTGCAAGACCAGAACGGAGATTGGAAATCGCCGGCTCGATATCTTGGTGAGAAGGGCCGGTATGGTGATGCCGCAAGCCGTTCTGGATGACAACAGGGGCGGTGAGGTCGTAGCTTCGCCTCTCCAGGAGACCTGCGCGCATGCCGCGCGAGGAGTCGACATGGCCGCCGTGCCGCAGCGTCAATTTCGCTACTACGACCTGATCCTGGGCGCCTTCGTCTGCGTGCTGTTGTGCGCGAACCTGATCGGGCCAGCCAAGATCGCCGAGGTGCATGGCATCGATTTCGGTGCCGGCGTGCTGTTCTTCCCCATCTCCTACCTGTTCGGCGACATCCTCACCGAGGTCTACGGTTACGCGCGCTCGCGGCGCGTGATCTGGTCGGGGCTGATCGCGCTGGTGTTCGCCTCGATCATGAGCGCGGTGGTGGTGGCCTTGCCGCCCGCGCGCGGCTGGCATGACCAGGTCGCCTACGAAACCATCTTCGGGCAGACGCCGCGCATCGTCATCGCCTCGATCACGGCGTTCTTCGTCGGCGAGTTCGTGAATTCATTCGTGCTGGCCAAGATGAAGCTGCTCACCGCAGGACGCTGGCTGTGGACGCGCACCGTCGGCTCGACCGTGTGCGGCGAGGGCGTGGACACGCTGGTGTTCTACCCAGTGGCATTTCTCGGCGTGTGGAGTGGGTCGCTGCTCGGCAAGGTGATGCTGTTCAACTACATCGCCAAGGTGCTGTGGGAAGTGCTGGCCACGCCGCTGACCTACCGTATCGTCGCGTTCCTCAAACGCGTCGAGCACGAGGACTATTACGACCGCGACACCGATTTCACGCCGTTCTCGCTGCGCGTAACGCGCTGAATCCGTGCCGCAAGCAGGCACAGAAAACCCCGCCGCAGCGGGGTTTTCTGTGCCTGTGCGGACTGCGCGCGCTTAGTGCATGGCCAGCAGCGGAATCAGCAGCAGCGCCACGATGTTGATGAT
>DZBX01000203.1 GCA_022730075.1 Rhodanobacter sp.
CCGGGCGCGTCAAATATTCCTCGTCATCCCCGGGCGCGCGCAGCGCGAGCCGGGGATCCAGTGGCATTGCAGTGCGCTGCGCTGAATGCCCGCTCCCGCCTTCGCGGGGGCAGGCTATGCGCGGGCATGACGATGCGGGGTTTTCCACGTCCATGGTTCTCGTCATCCCCGGGCGGACATCGCGCATTGGCTGGCTGATCGTGGCGTTGCGCGCGCCGGCCTGAGCGCCCGGGTCGATCGCCCCCGGGCCGATCGCATGCGCTTCAGTGACCGCCGAGGATGACCTCGGCCTGACGCTTGAAATCCGCGGCCTTGTTCTCGTCGATGGTCAGGCGGATCAGGCGCACGCAGGCATCCACCGCGGGCCGCAACTCGGCGCGTTCGTCGCTCGCGTGTTGCAGTTTGTTGAATACCGCGCCGGCGCCCGTGCCGAGCAGGGTTTCGGCCATGTGCATCAGTGCCTGACGCGGACTGCCGGGAACCTGCGCGGCTTCGGCGGCCATATCGGCGTCGCGCGTTCCCGCCGGCGCCGCGATCAGGCCGAGGGCGAGCAATTGGTCGAGCGTGGCCACCACGTCGATGGACGCGGCGTTGGCGTGCATCAGATCCGCCACGCTGCGGTGACCATCGACCATGATCAGCAGGCGGCGCATGGCCATGCCCAGACCCAGCGCGCGCTTGTCCAGCTCGCTGACGCCGGCGGCGGTCTTGCCGAGGACCAGCTCCGGCCGCATGGGGTCAGCCGGCCAGTTCGCTGATGACGCGATGGATCAGGCGTACCGTGATCAGCACGTACACCGCGCCGAACAGGAAAATCAGCGACACCAGCGGATTGACGATTGACTGCGGCAGCAGCGGGAAAAACGGCGTCAGCAGATAGCCGATGGTGAACAACACGACCAGGCCGGTGAGCTGTTTCCAGGTGCGTCCGACGATGCCGCCGGGCACCGATTTACTGAGGCGCAGAACCTGCGTCAGACAAACGAGCATGACCACGATCGCGGCCAGACTGATGACGGTGCTGGGCTCGAAAAAACTCATGATGACTCCCCTGTTGTCTGGTTTGCGTGGGCGGGCAGCACTCGGGATGGCGGGTGATGGCACCGGGTTGTGCAGTGCCGCGGCGGGCCGCGGCTGCGCCTGCGATGCTATGCCGCAGGCAGGGGGATTTCATGTGCGGGTGCACCATGGCCGTCTGCCGATGCCTCCATGCGGCGTGTTCGCGGTCGCCACGCGCGGCGTGCTGCGGCACACTCTCGATCCTCGGTCATGGAGTCGTGCGTTGGCGAACGAGTTGTGGCGTGGCTCGCTGGAGGATCTGGCGCAGGCGATCCGCGCGCGCGCGGTATCCAGCACCGAGGTGGTGCAGGCGCACTTGCAGCGTATCGACGCGGTCGACCCACGCGTCAACGCGCTGTCCGAGGTATTGCGCGATGCGGCGCTGCAAGCGGCGGCGCAGGCCGATCGCGCGCTGGCGCAGGGC
This sequence comes from Rhodanobacter sp., assembly GCA_022730075.1. Classification (GTDB taxonomy): domain Bacteria; phylum Pseudomonadota; class Gammaproteobacteria; order Xanthomonadales; family Rhodanobacteraceae; genus Metallibacterium. The sequence goes on from DZBX01000203.1 coordinate 1,484, forward strand.
GCCTCCGTCGGGCCGCTGCATGGCGTTCCATTTACCGTGAAGCTCAATATCGATCTGGCTGGATCGGCCACCACATCCGGTGTGCCGGCGCTGCGCGAGGCCGTGCCGCTGCGCGACGCGCCGCATGTCGCGCAGCTGCGCGACGCGGGCGCCATTCCACTGGCGCGCGGCAACATGCCCGACTTCGGTTTCCGCTGGCATACCGACAGTTCGCTGCACGGCGCCAGCATCAATCCATGGGATGCGCGCGTCACGCCGGGTGGTTCCAGCGGCGGCGAGGCCATCGCGCTGGCCACCGGCATGACGCCACTGGGGCTGGGCAACGATTTCGGTGGCTCGTTGCGCTATCCGGCGCTGTGCTGCGGCGTGGCCGCGCTGCGCCCGACACTGGGACGCGTCGCGCGCGCCGCGCCGCCGACGCCGGTGGAGCCGCCACTGAGCTTCCAGATGTTCTCGGTGCACGGCCCCATGGCGCGGCACGTGCGTGATCTGCGCCTGGCGCTCACGCTGATGAGCGCCGCCGACGCGCGCGATCCCTGGTGCGTGCCGGCGCCGCTGGCGGGACCGCCGCCGCGCGCGCCGATCAAGGTCGCGGTGTGCGTCGATCCCGGCGCCAGCGGGGTGCATGTGCAGGTGGCCGAGGGCGTGCGCAAGGCCGCACGGTGCCTGCAGCAGGCGGGCTATGACGTCGACGAGATCGCGCCGCCGCAGGTGCAGGACATGCTCGAGACTTATATGCGCATCATCGCCGCCGATGTGCGCAGCACGCTGCTGCCGGCGGTCCACGCATTGACCTCGCCGGATACGCAGCGCTTCGTCGATGACTTCATGCAACTGGTGCCGGAGTCGACGTTGCCCGGCTACATCGAGGCACTGGCGCGGCGCAACCAGATCGCGCGTGCCTGGGCCTTGTTCCAGCAGGATTATCCTTTGCTGCTTGCGCCGGTGAGCACGCAGCCGCCGTTCGCGGTGGGTTTCGATCTGGCCGGCGTCGATGCCGTGCGCGCGCTGCTGCAATCGATGGCGCTCAGTGTCGGTGTCAACCTGCTCGGGCTGCCCGCGGTGGCGGTGCCAGTGGGTGTGGCGCAAGGCCTGCCGCAAGGTGTGCAGTTGATCGGCGCGCGCTACCGCGAGGATGTGTGCCTGGATGCCGCCGAATGCATCGAGCGCGCCGTGGCGATGCCCACGCCCATCGATCCGCGCTGCTGAGCGCGGCCATGTCCGGCGAAGAATCCGTGCCTCCCGACGACCCGCGTCCGCAGCCGCCGGTCGCGCCGGAGCCCGGCGATTGCTGCGGCGGCGGTTGCACCCTGTGCGTGTTCGATCTGCACGAACAGGCGCTGGCGCGCTACCGGCTACAGCTCGCGGCGTGGCTGGCACGACATCCGCAGGCGCATGCGCCGGATTGAGCGGGCTCATGCTGCGCTGGCGCACGCGGGGGG
>DZBX01000204.1 GCA_022730075.1 Rhodanobacter sp.
CCGTCATCCGCATCCTCGGCGACATGGCCAAACGCTACCAGACCGCGATCATCGTGGTCACCCACGACGAAAAGATCATCCCCACCTTCAAGCGCATCTATCACATCCGCGATGGCGTGACCCATGAGGAAGCCGGCGAAGGGCGGGGCTTCGACTGATCAGCGATACCTGCACACCATCAATCCGCGCTTGCGCAACACACGGCTGCGCACCGCTGCGACCACGCGCCGCGGCATGGCCTGATCCAGATCAGTGGCCGCGCGAAAGCTCCGATCAGACTTACATCCGTACGATCAAACCCACGGAGAACCGTATGAAACGCATCCTCGCAACCGCCATCGCCCTGGCGCTCGGCTGTGCCGCGCTCGCCAGCAATGTCCATGCCTCGCCGCTACCGGCCGGCTGGGCCTGCACGCCGGCCACTTGCGGCGCACCCGAGGGCAAGCCCATCGTCGAGCAGTTGCTGCCACCACCCCAGGTTCCAGCACGCATCACGCGCCGTTACCCGGCGAAAGTGATCGTCAACCTGGAAGCCAGGGAAGTGGTGGGCACGCTGGCCGATGGCGTGAAGTACGATTTCTACACCTTCAACGGCACCGTGCCCGGACCGATGATCCGCGTGCGCGTGGGCGACACCGTCGAGATCCGCCTGAAGAACGCGCACAGCGATCACATGCCGCACAACATCGACCTGCACGCGGTGATGGGCACCGGCGGTGGCGCGGCTGATTCGATCGTGATCCCGGGCCACGAAGGCGCCTTCGAGTTCAAGGCGCTGCACGCCGGTTTCTTTGTCTATCACTGCGCCATGGCACCGGCCGCGGTGCACATCGCCAACGGCATGTATGGCGCGATCATGGTCGAGCCCGCCGATGGCTTGCCCAGGGTCGACAAGGAGTTCTACGTGATGCAGGGCGAGTTCTATACCCCCGGTGCCTACATGCAGCCGGGCCTGCAACCGCTGGACATGAAGAAACTTCTGGACGAGCAGCCCACCTACGTGGTGTTCAACGGCCGCGTCGGTTCGCTCACCGGCGACCATGCGCTGCGCGCCAGGGAAGGCCAGACCGTGCGCTTCTTCTTCGCCAACGGCGGGCCCAACCTCACTTCCAGCTTCCACATGATCGGCGGCATCTGGAACACCGTGTGGCCATGGGGCGGTTCCAACGAAGACCACAACGTGCAGACCATCTCGGTGCCGCCGGGTGGCACGGTGATCGCCGACATGAAGCTGGTCGTCCCGGGCACCTTCATGCTGGTCGACCACGCCGCTGTGCGCATGTTCAACAAGGGCGCGCTGGGCCAACTGGTGGTCTCCGGACCTGAGCAGCCGATGCTCTACCGCGCGCTGTGGAACAGGCCGTTTCCGCCCGCCAGCGCCATGCCGACCGCTGCAACGAGCGCGCACTGAGCGCATGGTCACTGCGCGCGGCCACCCCGCGCGCAAGCCGAGGCGATGATCATGTTGCGCACGCTCACGGGATTGCTGATGTTGCTGGCTGCGCTGGTGCCCTGGCCGGCGCGGGCGGATGCCGCGGCTGCACGCTTCGTGACCGTGCCCGGCGGCCACTTCGTCAGCAGCCTGCTCGACGGCACGCGGACGGTGACGGTGCGGGTGGCGCCTTTCGCGATGATGGAAAAACCCGTCACCGAGGCACAATTCGCCGCATTTCTGCGCGCGCACCCCGAATGGCAGCGCGGCCGCATTGCCCCGTTGTTCGCCGGCCCCAACTACCTCGCCGGCTGGCTGACGCCCACCGACCCGGGCGATGCGCAGGCCGCGCGGCGTCCGGTAACGGCTGTGAGCTGGTTCACGGCGCGCGCCTACTGCGACAGCCTGCATGCCGAACTGCCCAGTTGGTATCAGTGGGAATATGCGGCCGCAGCCAGCAGCAGCAGTCGTGACGCGCGCGCGGGCATGATCCGCCGCAACGCCATCCTGGCCGCGCTCATGCGCGCGACGGGGCAACGCCCCGGCTTGATCGGCCAGCGCCCGGCCAACGTTTACGGCCTGCGCGATCTCAACCGGCTGATCTGGGAATGGGTGAGCGACTACGGCGCCATGTTTCCCGATGTCAACGGCGATGTCGGCAGTGCCGGCTCCGGTTCGGTCTTGCGCTTGTGCGGTGGCGCCGCGCTGGCGTTCCGCGATCCATCCGACTACGCGCTGGCCGAACGCGTGGCCGCGCTGTCCATGCTCGCTCCCGCGGACTCGTCACCGTTCGTGGGCTTTCGCTGTGTTCGCAACCTCGGAGATGCACCATGAAAAAATTCGTGCAATTGCTGTGCGCGGCGTTGCTGGGCACGGGCCTGATCGCGGCCGCGCAGGCTGCAGAACCCGCACCGCTGCCCGCTACCTCGATCTATCGCATCCCGCCGCTGACGCTGGTGGACCAGGACGGCCACAGCTTCAGCTTCGCCAGTCTCGTCGGCACACCGCGGCTGCTCGGCATGTTCTACGCTTCCTGCCAGATGGCCTGCCCGGTCGAAATTGAAACCATCAAGCAGATCGAGCACGCCGTGGCCAAGGCCGGCGCTACGCCCATTTCAGTCGTGCTGGTGAGCTTTGATCCAACCCATGACGATGTGGCGGTGCTGCGGAAAGCCGCCGTCCAGCACGGCGTCAGTGCGCCCGAATTCCTGCTCACGCGCGCCATGACCGGGGACATCGGCATGCTGGGCGGCGTGCTCGGGATCAGCTGGCGCCCGCTGCCCGGCGGCGGCTTCCAGCACAACGTCGTCGTCGCGCTGCTGGATCGCGAAGGGCGCATCATCGCCACCGATCCAGCCAACGGCCGAATCGATCCGGCCTTCGTCGCGGCCATCGTGCGCGAGGAGCGGGCCACCCGCTGATGCAGCGCATGGCACGGATCGCCATGATCCAGATCAGTCGCGCCGGGCCGCAGCACTGGCA
>DZBX01000064.1 GCA_022730075.1 Rhodanobacter sp.
CCGCCCGGCAGCATCCAGCCGCCGCCGGCAAAGGCCTGCGCCACCGCGCCCCAGTCGGGCTTGGCCATCCACACCAGCGGCACGAACACCAGATTGAACGCGGCGATGACCAGCGCCACGCGCTCCCATGCCCAGTAGCGCAGAAACACCAGCGTGCCGACGACGAAGGCCAGGGTCAGGGGTACCGTGATCGCGTAGGGGATGCCGAATGCCAGTCCGCCGATGCGGATGCCGATGAACTCGGTCACCAGCGTCAGGATGTTGGCCAGTACCAGGTCGACCAGCGAGAAGATGCCCCAGAACGGGCCGTAGCGCTTCCAGATCAGCTCGGCGTGGCCACGCCGCGTCACCGCGCCCAGACGGATGGTCATCTCCTGCACGATGTAGGCGATGAAACCCAGCACGAGAATCATCGGCAGGAAGATGCCGAGGCCGTAGGCCGCGCCGGTCTGTGCGTAGGTGAGCACGCCGCCGGCATCGTTGTCGCCCAGCATCACCAGCAGGCCGGGGCCGACCAGCGCCAGCACCAGCAGCAGGCGATTGGGCAAGGTGCGCGGGCGCGCGCGCAACTCGGCGATGTGCAGGCGATCGCGCAGGCGCTGGTCGAAGCCGGCACGCGTGCCTTGATCGAGCGTCGTGTCGTGCAGCGCGGGCGGATGGATGCTCATGGTCGTTGCTCCCGGCGGATCTTCGGTCAGGGGTGGAACGCGGTGGCTGGCGATGAGTGACGCGTCAGGGCATGACATGCACGCGCACGCCGAACACGCGCGGTGGCGCTGGCGAGAGCGCAAAGATCGAACAGCAGCATGGCTCACCTCCAGTCCACGGACCGGAGGCGAGCGGGACGTTACGAGTGCCCGCCCGCGCCCACGGCGCGGTCTGTCGTCAGGGCAGCGAGACACGCGTGGAGCACGCTCGCTGCGGGGGTACTCGGATAACGGTCCATGGGACTCGGCATCAGCCTGGAAAGCGCCACGGGGCGACCCGCGCGGCGCGCGCACTGTAGGTGTGACGCCGCGATGCGTCAACAGAAATTTTCGCGGCGCGTGGCGTGTGTTCAGTGCCCGTCGAACAGCGGCTTGCGCCGCTCGATGAAGGCGCGCGTGCCCTCGCGCATGTCGCTGCCGGCGAAGCACAGCGCGAAGGCCTGCGTCTCGAACGCCAGCGCCTGGTCCAGCGCGCACTCGCTGCCCTCGATCACGCAGGCGAGGATGTGGCGCAGGGCTTGCGGCGCGGCGCTGGCGAGTTGCGTGGCGATGGCATCGACCTCGGCATCCAGTGCCTCCGGCGCGACCACGCGCGTGAGCAGTCCCAGTTGCTGCGCGCGCTGCGCGTCGATGGGCGCGCCGAGCAGGCACAGCTCCAGCGCGGCGCCGCGTCCGCACAGGCGCACCAGCCGCTGCGTGCCGCCGAAACCGGGAATCAGCCCCAGGCCGACTTCGGGCTGGCCCAGCCTGGCGCGCGCGCTGGCGATGCGCAGGTGGCAGGCCATGGCCAGTTCCAGTCCGCCACCCAGCGCGTAGCCCTGGATACGTGCCAGTACCGGTTTGCCGAGGGTCTCGATGCTGCGCATCAGGCTTTGCCCCTGTTGCGAAAACGCCTGCGCCTGCGCCGCTGTGAGATCGGCCATCTCGGTGATGTCGGCGCCGGCCACGAACGCCTTGTCGCCCGCGCCGGCGAGCACGACCACGCGCACGGCGGTGTCTTCCCGCGCCTGCTGCATGGCGCCGTACAGCTCATCGAGCAGGGCGCGATTGAGCGCGTTGAGTTTGTCGGCGCGATTCAGGGTGATGCGGCGCACGGCGCCGGTGTCTTCGATCAACAGATGGGTGTGGGCCATGGCGGTGTCAGCTTGGGGTAGGGTAGGGATGTCGTGCTGGCTGTACGCCAGTGGCGCGAATGTTAGTCAACCGGGAACCTTCGCGCCGCGCGCGACTCTACGCTCGGAGCCGGTATGCCGGTTCCGTGTTCACCTATCGCCGAGAGAAATCCGCATGCGCACGCTTGCCCCGCTGGCCGTATTGGCCCTGATCCCACTTCTGCCTTTGGTCGCGATGGCGCAGCCAGCGCCAGCGCCAGCGCCGGGCCGGGCCGCGTCCGCGCCGGCCGCCACGCCGGTTCCGATCAATCGCAGTCAACTGTCCTACGCGGTCGGCTTCGAGGTCGGCAGCAATCTTGCCGGCAACAAGGTCGATGTCGACATCAAGCGCGTGATTCAAGGTCTGCAGGACGCCTATGCCAAGGAAACCCCGGCCGTGCCGGTGGCCGACATGCGCGCGCAACTGGCAGGCCTGCAGCAGCGTCTGCGTGCGCAAGCGCTGGCGAATTACAAGAAGGTGGCCGCGAACAATCTGCAGCAGAGCGAGGCCTTCATGGCCACCAACAAGGCCAAGCCGGGTGTTATCACGCTGCCGGATGGCATCGAATACCGCGTGCTGGAATCGGGTACGGGCACGCAGCACCCGGTCGGCACCTCGACCGTCACCCTGCATTTCCGCGCCTCGCTGCCCAATGGCAGCGAATTCGCCAGCTCCTACGCCGATGGCAAACCGATCACCTTCCAGGTGGACAAGATGATCCGCGGCTGGCAGGCGATCCTGCCGCGGATGGTGGTGGGCGATCGCTGGCAGGTATTCGTGCCGCCGCAGCTTGCTTTTGGCCCGGTCGGTCAGCCGCCGCGCGTCGGCCCCAACATGGCCGTGGTGTTCGAGCTGAAACTGCTGAAGATCGACAACAGCGGCAAATGAGCATCGCTGCGCGGGGCCGCAGCGCGGTCAAGCATGCCGTTGCTGCGGCGCGGCGCGAGGCCCGGTTCGCGCTGTCGTGCCGTGGCCTGGAAACAGCCGCCCGCGCCGCGCCGCGGCGGCGCCGGCTTGGGCACCTGCGTTGTTGCCCTGCAAAAAAAGTGTTGACAAGCGCGTATCCGGCGTTTTAGCTTCGAGCCATGTCCACGCACACCACCTCCCGCATCCACGACCGCAGCGCGCCAGCCGCTGCGGTGCGCGTGCTGCCGGCGGCGCGCGCCACTTCCGCTGATTTTGCCTGCATCGCGAGCCTGCTCGCGGCGGCGCTTTACCTTCTCGCGATTCTCCTTATTAGCCACGGAGCAGCGGGATAGGTCGCGCGTCGCAATCACCAGCAGACGAACCACCAGAACCCCGCTCCTGATCCGAGCGGGGTTTTTTTTCGCCCTCGATCCACCAGTCACCGCCGCAACAGCCATGCAATCCAGCGGAGTCGATATGAGCCATCCGATCCACACTGCAGACCACGATGCCGCCGCCGCGCCGCGCGCGCGTCTGCTGGTCTTCGACACCACCCTGCGCGACGGCGAGCAGGCACCCGGCTGCAGCATGAACCGCGCGCAGAAGTTGCGCATGGCGCACGTGCTCGAGGAACTCGGCGTGGACATCATCGAGGCGGGATTTCCCGCCGCCTCCGACGCCGACGCCGCGGCGGTCGCCGCGGTCGCCGCGGCGGCGCGGCATGCGCGCATCGCCGCGCTGGCGCGTTGCCAGGAGGGCGACATCGTCAGCGCCGCGCGCGCGCTGCAAGCGGCGCGGCATGCGCGCATCCACCTGTTTCTGGCGACCAGTCCGATCCATCGCGAGCACAAGTTGCGCATGGGCAAGGCACAGGTGCTGGCTGTCGCCGTCGCCGGCGTGCGCCGCGCACGCGAGCTGTGCGACGACGTCGAGTTCTCCGCCGAGGACGCGCTGCGCACCGAGCCGGAGTTCCTGATCGAGGTGTTCGACGCGGTCATTGCCGCCGGCGCGCGCACCATCAACGTGCCCGACACCGTGGGCTACACCACGCCGTCCGAGATCGCCGCGCTGTTCGCGCGCCTGCGCCGCGAGGTGACCGGCATCGACGACGCGGTGCTGAGCACGCATTGCCACGACGATCTGGGGCTAGGCGTGGCCAACAGCCTGGCCGCGATCGAAGCCGGCGCGCGCCAGGTCGAGTGCACGCTCAACGGCATCGGCGAGCGCGCCGGCAACGCCGCGCTGGAGGAAGTGGTGATGGCGCTGCGCACGCGCGGCGACCGCTACGCGCTGGACACCGGCATCGACAGCACGCGCCTGTATGCCGCCTCGCGCGCGCTCAGCGGCACGATCGGCCTGGAGGTCGCGCGCAACAAGGCCATCGTCGGCGACAACGCCTTCGCGCACGAGGCCGGCATCCACCAGCACGGCATGCTGGCCAATCGCGCCACCTACGAAATCATGCGTCCCGAGGATGTCGGCTTTCCGCATACGCGTCTGGTGCTGGGCCGGCACAGCGGCCGCCACGCGCTGCGCGAGCGCATCAGCGCGCTGGATCTGGAAATCGACGACGCGCGTTTCGAGTCGGTGTTCAGCGCGTTCAAGGCGCTGGCCGAGAACAAGCGCGAGGTGCTCGATGCCGACGTCGAAGCGCTGGTGCTGGGCGCCAGCGTGCAGGCGCGCGGGCCATGGATGCTGGCCGCGATGCACGTCGGCACCTACGTCGGCGGTGCCTCGATCGCGTCATTGCACCTGCGCCATGTCGATGGCCGCGAGGTACGCGAAACCGCCACCGGCAGCGGCCCGGTGCATGCCGTCACCGCCGCGCTGGTGCGCGCCTCCGGGCTGGCGCTGGAAATCCTCGAACTGCGCGTGCGCAGCATCGGCCTGGGCGCTGGCGCGCAGGGCGAGGCGGTGTTGCGCGTGCAGCACGACGCGCAGGAATCGCGTGGCCGTGGCACCAGCACCGACATCGTCGAGGCCGCCGCGCTGGCCATGCTCGAAGTCGTCAACCGCATCGAACGCACGCAGCCGCATGCGCGCGGACAAACCCTTTCCACCCACGACGGAAGTTCACACCATGACGATGAAGCCCGGCACGTATCTGTGGCATGACGGCCACATCAAGCCCTGGCACGAGGCCACCGTGCACGTCGGTGCGCACGTGCTGCACTACGGTTCCTCGGTGTTCGAGGGCGAGCGCGTCTACGCCACGCCGCAGGGCCCGCGTTACTTCCGTCTGGCCGAGCACACCGCGCGCCTGTTCCGCTCGGCGCGCATCCATGATCTGAACATTCGCCACAGCGCGGAGGAAATCGACCAGGCCTGCAGCGACGTGGTGCTGGCCAATGGTCTCGACAGTGCCTACGTGCGCCCGCTGGTGTACCGCGCCGGCTTCACCTTCAGCCTCGCGCCCGATCCCGAGGTGCCGGTTGAAGTTGCGATCATCGCGCTGCCCTGGGGCAATCTGCACGGCGATGGCGTGCACGCGGGCATCGACGTGTGCGTGTCGTCCTGGCATCGGCCCGCGCCCAACACCTTGCCCAGCGGTGCCAAGGCCGGCGGCAATTACCTGTCCAGCCAGTTGATCGCGCAGGAGGCCAAGCGCGGCGGCTACGCCGAGGGCATCGCGCTGGCGCCCAACGGCCTGCTCAGCGAAGGCGCCGGAGAAAACCTTTTTCTGGTGCAGCGCGGTCGCCTGTACACGCCGCCGGTGGCGGCAGGCATCCTCGCCGGCATCACCCGCGACAGCGTGCTGACCCTGGCTGCGGATCTGGGCATCGAGGTGGTCGAATGCGACCTGCCGCGCGAGCTGCTGTACACGGCCGACGAGGTGTTCCTCACCGGCACCGCGGCCGAGATCACGCCGGTACGCTCGGTCGATCGCAAGCCGGTCGGCAACGGCAAGCCCGGCCCGCTGACGCGTGCCCTGCAGGATGCGTTCTTCGGTCTGTTCGATGGCCGCCACGCTGATCGTCATGGCTGGCTGACGCCGTTGCACGCCAGTCCTGCCGCGGCCGCGCATGCGCCGCCGCGCGCCGCGCGCGAGGTGGCGTGATGGCCGCGCGCACGCTGCTGGACAAACTCTGGGATGCGCATCAGGTGATCGCCGAAACGCCTGACACACCGGGCGTGATGTACGTCGATCTGCATCTGCTGCACGAGGTCACCTCGCCGCAGGCCTTCACCGAACTGCGCGAACGCGGCCTGCGCGTGCGCCGACCGGCGCGCACGCTGGCGACGATGGACCACTCGACGCCGACGCTGCCTGCCGATGCATCCGGCGTGCTGCCCTACGTCACGCCGGCCGCCGCGGCGCAGGTGCAGCAGTTGCGCAGCAATTGCGCCGAGTTCGGCATCGAGCTGCTGGACATGGCCAGCGCGCAGCGCGGCATCGTGCACGTGGTCGGACCGGAACTGGGCGCCACGCAGCCGGGCATGACCATCGTCTGCGGCGACAGCCACACCAGCACGCATGGCGCGTTCGGCGCGCTGGCTTTCGGCATCGGCACCAGCGAGGTCGGCCACGTGCTGGCCACGCAATGCCTGCTGCAGCGCAAGCCCAGGGCCATGGCCGTCGAGGTGCGCGGGCGCCTGCAGCCGGGCGTCGGCGCCAAGGATCTGGTGCTGCACATCATCGGCCGCATCGGCGTCGGCGGCGGCACCGGTTGCGTCATCGAGTATCGCGGCGAGGCCATCCGCGCGCTGTCCATGGAAGAGCGCATGACCGTGTGCAACATGTCCATCGAGGCCGGCGCGCGCGCCGGCATGATCGCGCCGGACGCGACCACCTTCACCTGGCTGCAGGGCCGACCGCGCGCGCCGCAGGGCGCGGCCTGGGAGCGGGCCGTCGCATCCTGGCAGACATTGCACAGCGATGCCGATGCACGTTTCGAGCGCAGCGTCGCCATTGATGCAGGCGCGGTGCGTCCGACGCTGAGCTATGGCACGCATCCGGGCATGGTGCTGGATATCGACGCGCACGTGCCGGCTGCCGCCGATGCGCAGGCGCAGCGCGCGCTGGATTACATGGGCTTGCGCGCCGGCAGCGCGCTGGCCGGCACACCCGTGGATGTGGTGTTTGTCGGCAGTTGCACCAACGGACGCCTGTCCGATCTGCGCGCGGCGGCGGCGGTGCTGCGCGGGCGCCGCGTCGCCGCCGGCGTGCGCATGCTGGTGGTGCCGGGCTCGGCCGCGGTCAAGCGCGCCGCCGAGCAGGAAGGTCTCGACGCGGTGTTCCGCGCCGCCGGTGCCGAGTGGCGCGAACCCGGTTGCTCGATGTGCATCGCCATGAATGGCGATTTCGTGGCGCCGGGGCAGCTGGCGGTGAGCACCAGCAACCGCAATTTCGAGGGCCGTCAGGGACCGGGCGCGCGCACCGTGCTGGCCAGCCCGGCCAGCGCCGCCGCCGCCGCGGTGGCCGGGTGCATCGCCGATCCGCGTGCGTATGCCGGCGACCATGCAGGCGCCGCGGAGGCCGTGGCATGAAACCGATCCGTCATCTGCATGCGCGCACGGTCGTGCTGGCGCACGAGAACATCGACACCGACCGCATCATCCCGGCGCGTTACCTCACCACCACCTCGCGCGCAGGTCTCGGCCAGCACGCGTTCCAGGACTGGCGTTACCGCAGCGACGGCACGCCCGATCCGCAGTTCGCGCTCAACCGTCCCGAAGCCAGCGGTGCCAGCATCCTCGTGGCCGGGCGCAACTTCGGCTGCGGCTCCTCGCGCGAGCACGCGCCCTGGGCGCTGCTGGACGCCGGCATCCGCGCGGTGATCAGCAGCGAGATCGCCGACATCTTCCGCAGCAACGCGCTGAAGAACGGCCTGCTGGCGATCACCGTGGAGGCCGCCGAACACCGTTACCTGCTGCGCCATCCAGGCCTCGAGCTGCGCATCGACGTGGTCGCCGGACTGATCACCCTGCCCGATGGTGGGCGCTTCGCGTTCGCGCTGGATGCGTTCGCGCGCCATTGCCTGATCGAGGGTATCGACCCGCTCGGCTTCCTGCTGCACGCGGATGCCGCCATCCAACGCCACGAGGAGCAGCACGCCGCATGAATACGTCCCACGCATCCGCCCACATCGTGCTGCTGCCCGGCGACGGCATCGGCCCCGAAGTCACCGCCGCGGCGGTGGCCTGTCTCGAAGCCGTGGCCGAGATCCACGGATTTCAATTGCGCTTCAGCGAACATGCCATCGGTGGTGTCGCCATCGACGCCTGCGGCACGGCGTTGCCGGAGACCACGCGCGCCGCCTGCATCGCCAGCGATGCGGTGTTGCTGGGCGCGGTCGGCGGACCGAAGTGGTCCGACCCGCGCGCGCCGGTGCGTCCCGAGCAGGGTCTGCTGGCGCTGCGCGCGGCCATGGGGGTGTACGCCAACTTGCGCCCGGTGCAGGTGCATCCGCGCGCCGCGCAGTTCTCGCCGCTGCGGCCGGAAAAACTGCGCAACGTCGATCTGCTGTTCGTGCGCGAGCTGACCGGCGGCATCTACTTCGGCGCCAAGACCCGCGATGCCGCCGGCGCATCGGATCTGTGCAGTTACAGCGTGGCCGAGATCGAGCGCGTCTTGCGCCGCGGCTTCGCGCTGGCCAGGCAGCGCCGGCGCAAGCTGACCTCGGTGGACAAGGCCAACGTGATGGAGACCTCGCGCTTGTGGCGCGAGACCGCGCAGCGCCTCGCCGCGGAGTATCCCGACGTGCAGCTCGAACACCAACTGGTCGATTCCATGGCCATGCTGCTGCTGACGCGCCCGGCCGATTTCGACGTGATCGTCAGCGAGAACCTGTTCGGCGACATCCTCACCGACGAGGCCGCGGCCATCGCCGGCTCGCTGGGTCTGCTGCCGTCGGCCTCGCTGGGTGACGGACCGCGTGGATTGTACGAGCCCATCCACGGTTCGGCGCCGGACATCGCCGGGCGCGGCATCGCCAATCCGGCTGGCGCCATCGCCAGCGCCGCGCTGCTGCTGCGGCATTCGTTGGGCATGCAGGTCGCGGCCGACGCGCTGGAGAGCGCGCTGTGGCTGGCTCTGGACGAGGGCGTGCTGACCCCCGACCTGGGCGGCCATCACGGCACCGCCGCGCTCACCGATGCGGTGATCGGACATCTGTGGTCGCAATCGGCGGTGGATGCGGCCGTGGTGGCGCGCGCATGAGCACGCCAGCCAAACCCCTGCGCAGCGACGCCATCAAGACCGGCCCCGACCGCGCCCCGGCGCGCGCCATGTTGCGCGCCACCGGCCTAGGCGACGCCGAGCTGGCCAAGCCGCTGGTGGCGATCGTGCACACCTGGTCGAACGTGTCGCCGTGCAACCTCAACCTGCGCGATCTGGCGCAGGCCGCCGCCGAAGGCGTGCGCGCGGCGGGCGGCACCCCGGTGGAGTTCAACACCATCGCGGTCACCGACGGCATCGCCATGGGCAGCAGCGGCATGCGCGCCTCGCTGGTATCGCGCGAGGTGATCACCGATTCCATCGAGCTGGTCGTGGAGGGCCATTGCCTGGATGCCGCGCTGATCCTGTGCGGCTGCGACAAGACCATCCCGGCGGCGGCGATGGCGCTGGCGCGCATGAACCTGCCCGGCCTGGTGCTGTATGGCGGCAGCATCGCGCACGGCGTGCTCGGCGCGCGTCACCTCACCGTGCAGGACGTGTTCGAGGCGGTTGGTGCGCACGGCGCTGGCAAACTCGATGACGCCGGCCTGCACGCGGTGGAAACCCACGCCTGTCCTGGTGCTGGCGCTTGCGGCGGCCAGTTCACCGCCAACACCATGGCCATGGTGCTGACCGCGCTGGGCCTGTCGCTGCCGGGGACCAATGATGTGCCGGCCACCGACCCGGCCAAGCTCGATGCCGCGCGCCGCTGCGGCGCGCAGTTGATGCACTTGCTGGCGCACGGACCGCTGCCGCGCGAGGTGCTCACGCCGGCCGCGTTCCGCAACGCCGCGCGCATGGTCGCGGCCACGGCGGGATCGACCAACGCGGTGCTGCACATGCTCGCCATCGCGCACGAGGCCGAGGTGCCGTTCACGCTGGAGGATTTCGAGACCGCCTCGCGCAGCACGCCGGTGATCGCCGATCTCAAGCCCGCCGGGCGCTACACCGCGGTCGAGCTGTCGGCGGCGGGCGGCACCACCACCGTGGCGCAGATGCTGCATGCCGCCGGCATGCTCGAGGACGCGCCCACGGTCAGCGGTCGCAGCCTGTTCGCGGAGCTCGCCGCCGCGCCGCCGCCGCCGCCCGGGCAGGACGTGGTGCATCCGGTCTCGGCGCCGCTGAAACCACGCGGCGGCTTCACCATCCTGTACGGCTCGCTCGCCCCCGAGGGCTGCATCCTCAAGCTGGCCGGGGCGGGGCGCACGCATTTCGCCGGTCCGGCGCGCGTGTTCGAGAACGAGATCGAAGCCTTCGCCGCGGTGCAGGCCGGCGCCATCCGGGCCGGCGACGTGGTGGTGATCCGCAACGAAGGCCCGGCCGGCGGCCCTGGCATGCGCGAGATGCTGGCGGTGACCGCGGCCCTGGTCGGGCGCGGCCTGGGCGGCAGCGTGGCGCTGATCACCGATGGCCGCTTCAGCGGCGCCACGCACGGCGTGATGGTCGGCCACATCGCCCCGGAAGCCGCCCGCGGCGGCCCCATCGCCCTGCTGCGTGATGGCGACGCGGTGCTGATCGACGGCGATGCGCGGCGCATCGACGGCCCCGCGGATCTCGAATCGCGCCGCGCCGCGTGGGTGCCGCGCGAGCCGCCGGTGCAGCGCGGCGTGCTGGCCAAGTACGCGCGCAGCGTCGGTTCGGCCGCGCGCGGCGCCATCACCGAATCGTTTTGAACCCATTCTTTTCCGCCCCACTTTCCAACGGAGACACGCACCATGAACCCCACCCAGCAAGCCAGCATCGACGCCCTGAAGAGCCAGCGCATCGGCGTGCTCGGCTACGGCAGTCAGGGCCGCGCGCACGCGCTCAACCTGCGCGACTCCGGTCTCGACGTGCGCGTCGGCCTGCGTCCGGGCGGCGCCACCACGGCGCAGGCGCGCGCCGACGGGTTCGCGGTCGCCGCGCCGGCCGAGGTGGTCGGCGGCAGCGACCTAGTCGCCGTGCTCACCCCGGACATGGTGCAGCCGCAGTTGTATCGCGAGGCCATCGCACCGCATCTGCGCAAGGGTGGCGCGCTGCTGTTCGCGCACGGGCTCAACGTGCACTACGGCATGATCGAGGCGCGCGCCGACATCGACGTGATCATGGTCGCGCCCAAAGGGCCGGGTGCGCTGGTGCGCCGCGAGTTCGAGCGTGGTGCCGGCGTGCCGTGCCTGTTCGCGGTGCAGCAGGACGCCAGCGGCCACGCGCGCGAGCGCGTGCTGGCCTATGCTGCCGGCATCGGCGGCGCGCGCACGCAGTTGATCGAAACCAGCTTCCGCGAGGAAACCGAGACTGACCTGTTCGGCGAGCAGGCGGTGCTCTGTGGCGGTGCCACCGAGCTGGTGAAGCAGGGTTTCGAGACCCTGGTCGAGGCGGGCTACCAGCCCGAGGTGGCGTACTACGAGTGCATGCACGAACTGAAACTCATCGTCGATCTGCTGTACGAGGGTGGCCTCGCGCAGATGCACAAGTACGTCTCCGAAACCGCGCAATACGGCGACCTGACGCGCGGCCCGCGCGTGATCAACGCGGAGACGCGGCAGCGCATGCGCGAGGTCCTGGCCGAGATCCAGGATGGCCGCTTCGCGCGCGAATGGGTGGCCGAGTACGCCGCCGGCAATCCGCGCTACCAGGCGCTGAAGCAGCGCGACCTGGAACATCCGATCGAAACCACCGGCGCCGCGCTGCGCGCGCAGATGGGCTGGCTGCAGGCGGCCAAGAGTCCGGCCAAGGGTGCGGCCAAGGGTGCGACCGTCGCGCCGATCAAGAACACCGGCACCGGTGGCTGAAATGGCCGATACCGGCGCGATCAAGACAGATTTGCGCAGCGGCGCGCAATGGCTGGTGGCGGCGCTGGAGGCCGCGGGCGTCGACACGATCTTCGGCTATCCAGGCGGCGCCATCATGCCGGTGTACGACGCGCTGGTGGACAGCCGTCTGCGCCACATCCTGGTGCGCCACGAGCAGGGCGCGGCGCTGGCCGCCGACGGCTATGCCCGCGCCAGCGGGCGCCTCGGTGTGTGCCTGGCCACCTCCGGCCCGGGCGCGACCAACCTGCTGACCGGCATCGCCAACGCGTATCTTGATTCGGTGCCGATGCTGGCGATCACCGGCCAGGTCGCCAGCGGGCTGATGGGCACCGATGCGTTCCAGGAAGTCGACATCTTCGGCATGAGCCTGCCGGTGGTGAAGCACAGCTTCATCGTGCGCCGCGCCGAGGATGTCGCCGCGACCGTGCGCGAGGCCTGCGCCATCGCGCGCAGCGGGCGCCCGGGGCCGGTGCTGATCGACCTGCCCAAGGATGTGCAGCTGGCGCGCGCCGCCGCCCAGCCGGGGCCCACCGCGGTGGCCGCGGCCGCAGTGCCCGCGCCCGATCGCGATGCCCTGGTCGCGGCGCGCGCGTTGCTGGCGCGCAGCGAACGTCCGCTGCTGTATGTGGGCGGCGGCGTCGGCATGGCGCGCGCCGAGTCCGCGCTGCGCGACTTCGTCGCGGTCACCGGCATGCCCTCGGTGTGCACGCTCAAGGGCCTCGGCGCGATCGACCCGGACGCGCCGGAACACCTTGGCATGCTCGGCATGCATGGCAGTCCCGCCGCCAATCATGCGGTGCAATCCTGCGACCTGTTGCTGGTGGTCGGCGCGCGCTTCGACGATCGCGCCACCGGCAAGCTGGATACCTTCGCGCCCGGCGCGCGCGTCATCCACATCGATGCCGACATGGCCGAGATCGGCAAGCTGCGCAGCGCGCAGATCGCCCTGGCGGGCAGCATCCCGCTGGTACTGGCAGCGCTGTCGCAAGCGCTGCCGATCGAGTCGTGGCGCGAGCATTGCGCGGCGCTGCGCGCGCTGTATGCCAACCGCTACGACGCGCCGGGCGCGGACATTTACGCACCAGCCTTGCTGCGCGAGCTGTCGCTGGCCGCGGGCGATCAGGCCATCGTCAGTTGCGATGTCGGCCAGCACCAGATGTGGGTGGCGCAGCACTGGCATATCCGCGCGCCGCATGCGCATCTGTCCAGCGGTGGGCTCGGCGCCATGGGCTACGGCCTGCCCGCGGCGCTGGGCGCGCAACTGGCGCGGCCCGATGCGTGCGTGGTCTGCGTGAGCGGCGACGGTTCGATCATGATGAACATCCAGGAGCTGGCCACCCTGCGCCGCTACGCCATCCCGGTGAAGATCGTGCTGCTCGACAACGGCTGCCTGGGCATGGTGCGGCAGTGGCAGGAGCTGTTTTTCGAGCAGCGCTACAGCGAAGTCGATCTGTCCGACAACCCCGACTTCGTCGCCCTGGCGCAGGCTTTCGGCATCGAGGCCTTCGGCATCGACGCGCGCGCGCAGGTGCCCGGCGCGATCCGGCGCCTGCTCGATGCGCGCGGCCCGATCCTGTGCCACGTGCGCATCGACCCGCGTGCCAACGTCTGGCCGCTGGTGCCGCCGGGCAAATCCAACGGCGAGATGATGGATTCCGCCGCATGATCCAGCGCCTGCACGTCACCCTGCTGGATGTCGAGGGCGCGCTGCAGCGCCTGCTGGGCACCGCCGAACGCCGCGGTTTCCACGTGCTGCAATTGCACGCCGAGGTCGGTGCCGGCGACCTGTGCACGGTGGCGCTGACGCTCGAAGGTGCGCGCGACGCCGCGCTGTTGCGCCGCCAGCTCGAACGCCTGCACGAGGTGCGCGAGGTGAGCCTGGCGACGGAATGAGCGGGGCATCCCTGCACGCTTGCGCGGTGTGCGCGTGAACGCTTGATTGTTTCCGCTCGCCCGCGAGAGAGGTGGATGGTTCGCGTTTGCACGGTTGCACGCCGTGCATGAACGATG
>DZBX01000065.1 GCA_022730075.1 Rhodanobacter sp.
CGGCGCGCTCACACGTTGAAGCGGAAGTGCAGCACGTCGCCTTCCTGCACGATGTAGTCCTTGCCTTCCAGGCGCAGGCGCCCGGCATCGCGCGCACCGGCTTCGCCGCGGTACTTGATGAAGTCCGCGAAGCTGATCGTCTCGGCGCGGATGAAGCCTTTCTCGAAATCGGTGTGGATCACCGCCGCGGCCTGCGGCGCGGTGGCGCCCTTGCGCACGGTCCACGCGCGCACTTCCTTGACGCCGGCGGTGAAATAAGTCTGCAGACCCAGCAGCTTGTAACCGGCGCGCACCACGCGGTCGAGGCCGGGCTCGTGCAGGCCCATTTCCTCGAGGAACACCATGCGCTCGGACTCGTCGAGCTGGCCCAGTTCCTCCTCGATCGCGGCGCACACCGGCACCACCTCGGCGCCCTCGGCGGCGGCGCGCGCGCGCACTGCATCGAGGTGCGGGTTGTCGGTGAAGCCATCCTCGCGCACGTTGGCGATGTACATCAGCGGCTTCAGCGTGAGCAGGAACAACTCGCGCAAGTGCGCGCGTTCCTCGGCATCGAGACCGGCCGCTCGCGCCGGTTTGCCGGCATCCAGCGCGGCGCGCACTTTTTGCAGCGCGGGGCGCCTGGCCAGCGCGTCCTTGTCGTTGGCCTTGGCCGCGCGCTCGACGCGGTTGAGCGCCTTCTCCACCGATTCCAGATCGGCCAATGCCAGCTCGGTATCGATGGTGTCGATATCGGAGATCGGATCGATCCTGCCGGCGACGTGGATGATGTCCGGGTGCTCGAAACAGCGCACCACGTGGGCGATGGCGTCGGTCTCGCGGATGTTGGCCAGGAACTTGTTGCCCAGGCCCTCACCCTTGGACGCGCCCGCCACCAGCCCGGCGATATCGACGAACTCCACCGCGGTCGGTATGGTCTTCTGCGGCTTGACGATCTCGGCCAGTTGCGCGAGGCGCGGATCGGGCACCGGCACCACGCCGATGTTGGGATCGATGGTGCAGAACGGGAAATTGGCCGCGGCGATGCCGGCGCGGGTGAGTGCGTTGAACAGCGTGGACTTGCCCACGTTGGGCAGGCCGACGATGCCGCATTGAATACCCATCGATCAAACTCCTGAATGATGGCGCGCGACCCCGGACCCGGCGAAAAACCGCGGACCATGCCACGCGCGACAAGTTTTTGCTTTCTGCTTTTCTTGCGACGACCCGCCCGCCATGGCCGCGCGCGGATTCAACCCGGGTCCGGGTTTTCCACCGTATGCAGCCGCTTCATCGCTTCGTTGAACTCGCCTTGCACGGCCAGCGGCAACACCTGCAGGCTGCGCGCGATGGCATCGAGCATGGCCTCCTCGTCGGCGCGGTTCGGCCGTCCCAGCACCCACGGCGTCACCGCATCGCGCTGACCGGGGTGACCGATGCCGATGCGCAGACGGTGAAACCGTCCATGTCCAAGCTGACCGATGATGTCACGCAGGCCGTTCTGGCCACCATGGCCGCCATCGAACTTGAGGCGCGCGGTGCCGGGGGCGAGATCGAGATCATCGTGCGCGACCAGGCATTCCTCGGGCGCGATTTTCCAGTAGGCCAACGCCGCCTGCACTGCACGGCCGCTTTCGTTCATGAAGGTCATCGGCTTGAACAGGCGCACATCCTGCCCGGCCAGCGTGATGCGCGCGGCCTCACCGTGCAGGCGTGCCTCGCGCGTGAAGCGCGCTCCCGCGGACAGCGCCAGGGAATCGATGAACCAGAACCCGGCGTTGTGGCGATGACGCAAATACTCGGCCCCGGGGTTGCCGAGGCCGATGATGAGACGCAGTGTGCTCATGCGGGCTGCGCGCGGGCCGGGCCATGACGGCCCGGTCCGACGGGCTTACTTCTTGCCCTTGCCCGGCTCGGCCTTGGCGGCCGCATCGGTCTTGGCCGCATCGGCCTTGACCGCTGTCGCGGGCACTTCGGCGGCGGCCGCGGGTGCCGCGGTTTCCTCCTCGACCTCGACGCGCGCTTCCTTGACCACGACCGCGGCCAGATCGTGTTCCTTGCCCAGGCGCAGCGCGGGGATCTGGACGCCCTCGGGCAGCTTGATGCTGGACAGATGCACGATGTCGCCTTTCTCCAGCGTCGACAGATCCACATCGATGTGTTCGGGTAACTTCGAGGGCAGGCAGGCGACCTCGACCTCGTTGACCTCGTGCATGATCAGCAGGCCGGCGATCTTGCCGGCCGGCGACACGTCCTGGTTGAGGAAGTGCAGCGGCACCTTGAGGCGAATCGGCTTGGACTCGTCGATGCGCTGGAAATCCAGATGCAGCACGCGCGGCTTCACCGGATGCCGCTGCAAGTCACGCAGCAGCACCTTCTGCACCTTGCCCTCGATGTTCAGATCGAGCAGGGACGAGAAAAACCATTCGTTGCGCGCGGCCAGGGCCACATCGTTGTGGATCAGCTGCAGGCTTTGCGGTGGCTGCGTGCCACCGTAGATCACGGCAGGGACGAAATCCGCGTGACGCAGGCGGCGGCTCGCACCTTTCCCCTCGTCCTTGCGAATTTGCGCCTTGATTTCATGTTTGCTTGCCATTGGTAACGACCTTCGGTTGAAAAACCCGCCTCGCGGCGGAGGATGCTCTACCCGCGACCAGGAGAGCGAATGCTTGCGGAGCCGGGGGCATGGACCGGGGAAGACTGATGACTCGCATCAACAGTGCAGCTCTTCACGGTTCCCTGCTTCCTGCTTTCGAACTTTCAATTGTCATCCCGAGCGCAGCGCGGGATCGCGGCGCCGAGATCCCTCGGCTACGCCTCTGGATGACAGCGGAGCAGTCGTGCCTTCCGGCTAACGGCTACCTGTTATCGGCTACCGACTTCCCGCTCCTGCCTCAATCCACATACAACGAACTGACCGACTCGCCATAGGCGATGCGGCGGATGGTTTCGGCCAGCAACTCGGCCACCGAGAGCTGGCGGATGCGCTTGCAGGCCTTCGCCTCGGGGCGCAACGGGATGGTGTCGGTCACCACCAGCTCGTCCAGTTGCGAGGCCTCGATGTTGCCCAGCGCGACCCCGGACAACACCGGGTGCACGCAATACGCCACCACCTTGCGCGCGCCGTTTTCCTTCAGCGCCGCGGCAGCGGCGCACAGCGTGCCGGCGGTATCCACGATGTCATCCACCATCACGCAGGTCTTGCCCTCCACGTCGCCGATGATGTTCATCACCGTGGACACATTGGGCCGCGGACGGCGCTTGTCGATGATCGCCAACTCGGCGTCGTCCAGGCGCTTGGCGATGGCGCGCGCGCGCACCACCCCGCCAACGTCGGGGCTGACCACGATCAGATTGTCGCCGCCGTATCGGCGCCAGGCATCCGCCAGCAGCACCGGCGAGGCATACACGTTGTCCACCGGCACATCGAAAAAACCTTGGATCTGGTCGGCGTGCAAGTCCACCGTCAGCACGCGGTCGCAATTGGCGGTGCCAATCATCCGCGCGGCCAGCTTGGCGGTGATCGGCACACGCGCCGAACGCGGACGACGATCCTGGCGTGCATAGCCGAAGTAAGGAATCACCGCGGTCACGCTGGCCGCCGAGGCACGCTTGAGCGCGTCGATCAGCACCAGCAGCTCCATGAAGTTTTCCGCGGTCGGCGCCGACGTCGGCTGCAGCACGAACACTTCCTGGCGACGCACGTTTTCCTCGATCTCGACCTGCACCTCACCGTCGGAAAAGCGCCCGACCTGGGCCTTGCCCAGCGGCACGCCCAGACGATGCGCGACGTCCTCGGCCAGCGTGTGGTGCGCGTTGCCGGTAAACAGCATCAGCCCGGAATTGTTGGAGGCGTTCACGTCGCTGGCCTGTGGCGGATCAAACAATGCGGGAAACGCGGGAAGTGGCTGGGGCGGCAGGATTCGAACCTGCGGATGCCGGGATCAAAACCCGGTGCCTTACCACTTGGCGACGCCCCAACGGCAAACACGAACTGCAAGATCAACCGACACCGCGGACCTTGCCGAAATCCTCGAGCGCGGCCAGCAGCGGCGAGCGCTGCGCGCCTGCGGCCACCCATGCCTTCCAGGGCGTGGGACAGTCACGGGCGATGCGCTCGGCGCTGGCGCGATCCGCCAGCTCGGCGAAGATGCAAGCGCCACTGCCGGACAACCGCGCCGCGATCGAACCGCCCAGCCAATCCAGCGCCGCGGCGACCGCGGGGTAGCGCGACCGCACCACCGGCTCGAAGGCATTGCCGCACACTGCCCCGCAACTCAAGCGTGCGATTGTCTCGGGCGCGGCATCGCGTGTCAATTCGGGTGCCCGGAACAGCGCCGCGGTGGGCACCGCCACACCGGGCCAGATCACCACGTACCAGGCCGGCGCCAGGTCCAGCGGGGTCAGCACCTCGCCGACGCCCTCGGCCAGCGCATTGGCGCCGCGCACAAACACCGGCACGTCGGCGCCCAGCCGCAGGCCCAGCCGCGCCAGCGAATCCTCATCCAGCGCGCACGCCCAGATGCGGTTCAGCGCACGCAGCACTGTGGCGGCGTCGGAACTGCCGCCGCCCAGCCCGCCACCCTGCGGGATGCGCTTGTCGAGGGCGATGTCGGCGCCCAGCGCGCAGCCGCTGGCGGCCTGCAGCGCCCGCGCCGCGCGCACGCTCAGATCGTCGTCGGCGGGCAGGTTGTCGGGACCCGCCACGCGCACGATGCGGCCATCCCCGCGAGCGCGCAGGTACACGGTATCGCCCCAGTCCAGCAGGCGAAACACGGTCTGCAGCAGGTGATAGCCATCCGCGCGCCGGCCCACGATGCGCAGACTCAGATTGAGCTTGGCCGGCGCCGGCCAGGCGCTCCAGCCTTCGCCGTCAACGCCGGCCGGGAGCATCGCCGTGCGCGCCGGACGCGGCTGCGGGCTTGGCCGCCAGCTCGGGAAACCGCCATTGCTCCACGTACAAGCGCACCGAGTACGGCGCGCGCTGCGCCTCGATCAGGCGCGGCATGGCCAGCGGCCGCGCCTGCCTGTCCCAACTGCGGTACTGGATCACCCAGCCATCCTGCTGCAATTGCGCCGGCAGCCCGTCGAGGCCGTACTGCATGCGGCTGGCGCTGCCCGGCGCGGCCATGCCCAATACCCATGCGCGCAGCTCGCGCAGCGGCAACTCCCAGCCCAGCTCGGTACGCAACAGACCGGCAGCGTCGAACGCGCAGACCGGCTGCGGCTTGAGACCGCTGAGACAGGCGCCATCGGGGCCGCTTTGCAGGCGGAAGCTGCGCCCGGTGATCGGCGCGGTCAGGGTGAAATTGAACGACGCCCCATCCTGCGCCCAGTCGAAACCGCCGCTGCCGCCCTGCTGCGCGTCGGCCACGCCGATGCGGCCACTGGCCCGCCACACCGGCAACTGCGCCAGCACCTGCGCGCGCCGCGCCTGCGCGGCGCGTTCGGCGCCGGTGCCCGGACGCAGCACCAGCGGCGCGGGCGCGCAGGCCGCCAGCAACAGGGGCAGCGCCCAAGGCGCCAGCCAGCGCAATCCACGCCGAGTCATGAGCCGATCTGCCCGCGCAGCGCCTGCACGCTGCGGTCATGCGGGTCGATGCGCCACGCCGCATCGAGGATTTGCCGCGCCTGCGCGCGCGCGCCACTGGCCAGCAGCGCGTGCGCCAGATGCGCGCCGATCTCCGCGCTGGCCTGCAGGCGCCATGCCTTGCGCAAGGCCGTCACCGCCGCGGGGTAATCGCCGAGCCGATATTGCAGCCAGCCCCAGGAATCGTTGATCGCGGCGTCGTCCGGGCGCGCCGCCAGCGCACGCGCCAGCAAAACCCCGGCTTCGGGCAGATCGCGGTCGGCATCGACCAGGGTGAAACCCAGTGCGTTCATGGCGTCGACATTGTCCGGCTGCGCCGCCAGCACGCGGTGAAAATCGCGCAACGCGTCAGTGGTACGACCCGCCTCGGCATAACTCACGCCACGCGCATACACCAGATCCCAGGCATCGGGATCGAACAACAGCGCGCGACTGTAGGCGGCGATGGCGCGCGGCCAGTCGCGCGCGCGCTGCGCCAGTTCGGCCTGCAGCACGCAGGCCTGGCGATAGTGCCGCGGGTCTTCGAAGGATTCCCTGGCCAGCGTGTCGGCCAGCGTGCGCGCCGCCACCGTCTGCCCGGTCCGGTCCAGCAGCACGGCGCGGCGGATGGCGGCGGCAAATCCGTGTTCGGCGCCAGCCGGCACCGCCGCGTACCAGCGCAACGCCGCACGCGGTTGCCCGAGCAGCTCGGCGAGCTGGCCCAGCAGGTACGCCTCGTCGCCGCGACGCGCGGCGGGCAGGCGGGCGAGTTCGGCATACAGCGCGCGCAACGCCGGCTGCTGCCGGGCGCGCGCCGCGATGGCCGCGCGCAGCGCGTAGGTGTCGTGGTTCTGCGGACCATTGTCCAGCAGACCCAGCGCAGCCGGGCTGGCGCCGGCCTCGGCGAGGCGCGCGGCGCGCACCAGGCGCAGCGGAATATTGCGCGGATGCCGGCGCAGCCCGGCTTGCAGGCTGGCCTCGGCACCGGCGCGATCGCCATCGGCCTGCCGCAACTGTGCCTGCCACAAATACGCGGCTGCACTGCCGTCGTGGCGCACGCTGGCCGCGGCCAGCGTGCGCGCGAAATGCCTGCGCCCCAGATGTGCACCGAGTTCGCTGCACGCCAGCCACAGCGCATCGTCGTCTTGTTGCGCCAGACGTTGTGGCGTGGCGATGTGCTCCAGCACCGCGCCCGCCAGCGCCGGATCGCGCGCGCCGGCCAGCGCGCGCAGCGCCTCCCGCCAGCCCGCCGCGCCCTGCGCGGTGAGCTGGGTGAACGCAACCATGGCGTCCGCACGGTCGCCGACGGCCAATGCCAGGCTGGCGCGTGCTTGCTGCACGCCAGCCTCGGGTGCCCCCAGTGCCTGCCAGCGCGCCAATGCCTGCCGTGCCAGCGGCACATCGCGCACGGCGATGGCCAGATCCAGCGCGCGTTCGGCCAGCTCGGGGTTGTTCGACACCTGCGCGGCACGCAGATAGGCGCGCGCCGCGACGGACAAGTCGTTGTGCGCCAGCGCGAAATCGCCGTGCATCACATCCGCCATCACCGCCGCCTGCGGCGTGGCCGGAGTGGGCAATCGCGCCAGCGGCTGCGCGGGCGGCACCACGGGCGCCGCGTCGGGCATGCCCATGCGCGGCGCGGTGCTGGCGCAGGCGCAGAGCAGCGCGCAGATGAGCGGCACTGCCATCACTTGCCGCAACTTGAAGCCGATCGCGCCTGTCCGCACTATCCTATCCGCCTGCCTTTCGCCTGCCGGCCTGTCCCGGACATGCCCATGCGCGCAGGCGCCGGGCCTTGTTCCGGGTGTTCGCAAAAGCTTACCCGATCGCTGCCGCCCATCCCGCATGACGCTGATTGCCTATGGCCTCAACCACCTCACCGCGCCGGTCGCCCTGCGCGAACAGGTGGCCATTGCCGATGACCAACTGGGCGATGCGCTGCACGAACTGCGCGCGCAACCCGGCGTCGAGGAAGCACTGATCCTGTCCACCTGCAACCGCACCGAGTTGTATTGCAGCGTGGCCGCCGACGCCGAGGACGTGCCGGCGAGCTGGCTGCACGAACGTCATTGCCTGGCGCCGGGGCGGCTGGATGATTTCCTGCAGCGCTGGCACGAGCAGGACGCGGTGCGGCACCTGTTTCGCGTCTCGGTGGGGCTGGAATCGATGGTGCTGGGCGAGCCGCAAATCCTCGGCCAGATCAAGGACGCCTACCAGCATGCGCACCAGGCGCATACGCTCAACGTCACCCTCGAACGCCTGTTGCAGCACACCTTCGCCGTGGCCAAACGCGTGCGCACCGATACGCGCATCGGCGCGCAGCCGGTGTCGGTGGCCTACACCGCGGTGCGCCTGGCCGAGCGCCTGTTCACCGACATCGCGCACGCGCAGGTGCTGCTGATCGGCGCCGGTGAAACCATCGAGCTGGCCGCGCGCCACCTGACCGAACGCAAGGTCGCGCGCCTGGTGGTGGCCAACCGCACCATGAGCAACGCGCTGGCCGTGGTGCAGCGCACCGGCGGGCTGGCGGTGCCATTGACCGACCTGCCGGCGCAACTGGCCGCGGCCGACATCGTGATCAGCTCCACCGCCAGCCACGCGCCGATCATCGACCGCGGCATGGTGCAGCAGGCGTTGGCCCGGCGTCGTCACCGGCCCATGTTCATGGTCGATCTGGCGGTGCCGCGCGACATCGCGCCCGATGTGGCCGAACTGCGCGATGTGTTCCTGTACGGCATCGACGATCTGCACCAGGTGATGGATGAGGGCAAGCGCGCGCGCCAGGCCGCCGCGCAGGAAGCGCAAACGCTGATCGAGCTGCAGGTCGAACGCTTCCAGGCCTGGCGCCAGGCGCTGGCCGCGCACAATCCGGTGCAGACCCTGCGCCATGCCGCCGAGCTGCAGCGCGACGAGGTACTGGCGCGCGCGCAGGCCATGATCGCCCATGGCAAGAGCCCCGACGAGGCGCTGGCGTTTCTCGCCAACACGCTGACCAACAAGCTGCTGCACACGCCCAGCGTCAAGCTGCGCGAAGCCGCCGCGCAGGGCGACGCCGAGCTGCTGCGCGCCGCGGCGCGTCTGTACGGCTGTCCGGCCAATGACGAGTCATGAACGCGGCGCTGAAGCAACGCCTGCTGGCGCTGGCCGAACGCCACGAGGAACTCGACCGCCTGCTCGCCGAGCCCGGCGCCAGCGGCGATGCCACGCGCTGGCGCGCGCTCACGCGCGAGCACGCGCGCCTCGCACCGGTGGCCGCGGGCGTGGCCGCGCTGCGCGCCAGCGAACGCGAGCGCGAAGCCGCGCGCGCGTTGCTCGATGATGCCGAACTGGGCGCGCTGGCCGGCGAGGATCTCGCGCGCCTCGATGCCGAGATCGCCACGCGCGAGGCCGAGCTGGAAATCGCCCTGCTGCCGCCCGACCCGCACGCTGGCGGCGCGCTGTATCTGGAACTGCGCGCCGGCACCGGCGGTGACGAGGCCGCGCTGTTCGCCGGCGATCTGGCGCGCATGTACCTGCGCCATGCCGAGCGCCGCGGCTGGCGCGTGGAAATCCTGTCCAGCAGTCCCGGTGAGCACGGTGGCTACAAGGAGCTGATCGCGCGCGTCGAAGGCCCCGGCGCCTGGAACGCGCTGCAGTACGAATCCGGCACGCACCGCGTGCAGCGCGTGCCCGCCACCGAGGCCCAGGGCCGCATCCACACCTCCGCCGCCACCGTCGCGGTGCTGCCCGAGCAGGATGACGTCAGTGACATCGAACTGCGCGACGCCGATCTGAAGATCGACACGTTCCGCGCCTCCGGCGCCGGTGGCCAGCACGTCAACAAGACCGACTCGGCGATCCGCATCACGCACCTGCCCAGCGGCCTGGTGGTCGAGTGCCAGGACGAGCGCAGCCAGCACAAGAACCGCGCGCGCGCGCTGCTGCTGCTCAAGGCGCGCCTGCTCGACCGCGAGCGCAGCGCGCAGGCCGCGCAGCAGGCCGCAGCGCGCAAGCTGCAGGTGGGCTCGGGCGACCGCAGCCAGCGCATCCGCACCTACAACTATCCGCAGGGTCGCGTCACCGACCACCGCATCAACCTCACCCTGCACCGCCTGCAGGACATCCTCGACGGCGATCTGGACGAGCTCGGCGCCGCGCTGCGCCGCGCCGATCTGGCCGAACAACTGCAGCAGCTCGCGCAGCCGACATGAGCGTCGAGGCCGAGCTCGACGCGCTGGCGCAACGCTTGCAACACGGCCCCTCTGCTGCCGCCGAAACGCAGGCGCGCGCGCTGCGCCAGCGCTGGCCGCGCTCCGCCGAAGCCGCGCGTCTGCATGGCGTGGCGCTGCTGCTGCTGCAACGCGACGACGATGCCGTGCAGGCGTTGCGCGCGGCCACGCAACTGGCGCCGCAACACTTCGCCGCGTGGCTGAATCTGGCCAGCGCGCTGCTGGCGGTGGCGGATATCGCGGGCGCCGCGCAGGCGCTGGATGCCGCGCTCAAGCTGGATCCCGCGCATCCCGCCGCGCTCAACCAGCTTGGCAGCCTGCGCCGCGCACAAGGTGATCTCGCCGCCGCCGCGCGCGCCTACGCGCAGGCATTCGCGCAGACCCGCGACCCCGGCAGCGCACTCAATCTGGCCGCCGTGGAACTGGAGCAAGGCGACGTCGCGCAGGCCGAGCAGCGCGTGCTGGCGGTGCTGCAACATCCGCAGGCGCCGCAAGCCGAAACCGCGCTGCTGCTGGCGCAGGCGCGCGCCGCGCGACGCGACTGGGCCGCTGCCGAAGCCGCCAGCCGCGCTGGCCTCGCGCGCGCACCCGGGGACGTGCGGCTGCTTGTGCAGGCCGGGCTGATGGCCGAGGAACAACAGCACATCGAGCGCGCCGTCGCCACCTATCGCGCCGCGCTGGCGCAGGCGCCGGACGATGTGCGCATCGCCGCGCAACTGCAGTTCGCCGAGCGCCAGTGCTGCGACTGGCGCGCGGTGGACGCGCGCAGTGCCTGGTTGCGCGCGCAGCTCGCGGCCGGCACCCCGGGCATCGCGCCGTTCGCGTTCCTGGCCGAAGCAGCCACGCCCGCCGAACAGCGCCGCTGCGCCGGGATCGCCGCGCGCACCCTGGCCGCCAAACTTCCGGCGACCGAACCGCCTCCCGCGCCGCGCGCCGCCGCGGCAGCGCTGCGCGTGGGCTTGGTCTCCGCCGGATTCCATCAGCACGCCACCGCGCTGCTGGCCACGCCAGTGCTCGAAGCGCTGGCGCGCGACGCTGCGCTGCATCTGCATCTGTACGCGCTCAGCGCCGATGATGCCTCGCCGTGGCGTGCGCGCCTGGCCGCCTGCGCGCCGCTGCTGGATGCCAGCGCGATGCCCACGGCGCAACTGGCGCAACGCATCCGCAGCGACGCCATCGACGTGCTGCTGGACCTGGATGTGTGGTGCGGCGGCGGGCGCCCCGAGTTGTTCGCGCGGCGACCGGCGCCGCTGCAGGTCAACTGGCTGGGCTATCCCGGCAGCGCGGGCACGCCCTGGCATGACTATCTGATCGCCGATGCCTTCGTCGTACCCGCCGCGCAGCGCGCGCACTACAGCGAATGCGTGGCGCGCCTGCCGCGCTGCTACCAGCCCATCGACGCGGCACGCACGCCCATCGCGCCGCCGCCGCGCGCCGCGCTGGGCCTGCCCGCGCACGGCGCCGTGTTCGCCAGCTTCGGCCAGGGTTACAAGCTCGCGCCGCAGCGTTTCGCCAGCTACATGGACATCCTGCGCGCCGTGCCCGACAGCGTGTTGTGGCTGCTGCAAGGCCTCGGTGACGGCGACCTGCGCCTGCGCGCCGCCGCCGCGCAGGCCGGTATCGATCCGGCGCGGCTGGTGTTCGCCGCGCGCCGCGCGCACGCCGAATATCTCGGCCTGTTCCGCCACGCCGACCTGGTGCTGGACACGCATCCGTACAACGCCCACACCAGCGCCAGCGACGCGCTGCATGCCGGCTGCCCGGTGCTCACCTGCCCCGGCGCAACCTTCGCCGCGCGCGTGGCCGGCAGCCTCAACCATCACCTCGGGATGACGGAGTGCAACGCCCGCGACGAGGCCGACTTCATCGCCCGCGCCATCGCGCTGGGCCGCGATGCCGGTGCGCGCGCCGCACTGCGCGAGCGTCTCGCGCAGCAGAGCGCGCACAGCGCGCTGTTCGACTCGTCCGGCTACGCCCGCGATTTCGCCGCGCTGCTGCACGCCCTGCACGCGCGCGCCGCGTGCGGCCTTGCGCCGGCCGATCTCGGAGCTGGCGCGCAGTAGCCGTGGAGCCGCGCCAGCGCGCGATCGGCGGTCAGCCGCAGCGGGCGCAATGATGGCAGGGCGATGCGCGGGCACACGGCCCTGCCCAGTGGCGCCGCGTGGCCGCACGCAGGCCCGTGCGGGCAGCGCGGGTTATGCTTGACGCAATCCGGCCGCCGCGCGACCGGGCTTGATCGGCAATCGATGATGGATGCTCTCGAAAACCATTTCGCGCCCTACCGGGCGCATACCGTGGGCCAGGACCAGACCTTCCGCTCGCCCTACGGCGAGCAGCGCCTGATCTACGCCGACTGGACCGCCAGCGGGCGCCTGTACGCGCCGATCGAGCAGCGGCTGCTGCAGCGTTTCGGCCCGTTCGTCGGCAACACGCACTCGGAAAGCAGCGAAACCGGGCGCCTGATGACGCTGGCCTATCACCAGGCGCGCGAGCTGATCAAGGCGCACGTCCACGCCGGGCCGGACGATGTGATCCTGTGCGCCGGCTCGGGCATGACCGGGGCGATGAACAAGTTCCAGCGCATCCTCGGCCTGAAGGCGCCGGAGAGCCTGCGCCGTTTCATCCGCGTGCCCGAGGCCGAACGCCCGGTGGTGTTCATCACCCACATGGAGCATCACTCCAACCACACCTCGTGGCTGGAATCGCTCGCCGATGTCGTGGTGATTCCACCCGACCACGACGGCCTGGTGGATCTGGCGGCTTTCGACGCGCTGCTGCACGAATACCGCGCGCGGCCGCTGAAGATCGGCTCGTTCACCGCCTGCTCCAACGTCACCGGCATCGCCACGCCCTACCACGCCATGGCCAAACGGATGCACCGCGCCGGCGGGGTGGTGTTCGTCGATTTCGCCGCCTCGGCGCCCTATGTCGAGATCGACATGCACCCGGCCGATGCGGAGGCCTATCTGGACGCGGTGCTGTTTTCGCCGCACAAATTCCTCGGCGGTCCGGGCTCTGCGGGCGTGCTGATCTTCAATCGCGGGCTGTACCGCAACCGCACGCCGGACGATTCCGGCGGCGGCACGGTCAACTGGACCAACCCCTGGGGCGGCTATTCGTTCCTCGACGACATCGAGGCGCGCGAGGACGCCGGCACGCCGGGATTCCTGCAGACCATCAAGGCCGCGCTGGCGGTGCAACTCAAAACGCAGATGGGCGTGGCCGCCATGCAGCGCCGCGAGCAGGCCATCGTGCCGCGCGTCATCGACGCACTGCACGCCATCCCCGGCGTGCATGTCATGGCCCCGGCGCAGCGCGAGCGCCTGGCGATCTTCTCGTTCTATGTCGAGAACGTGCACTACAACCTCATGGTGCAACTGCTCAATGACCGCTTCGGCGTGCAGGCGCGCGGCGGCTGCTCCTGCGCCGGCACGTACGGGCATTACCTGCTGCACGTCGATCCATCGCGCTCGCGCGCCATCACCGATCGCATCGAGCACGGCGACCTGTCGCAGAAACCGGGCTGGGTGCGGTTGTCCTTCCATCCCGGCACGACCACGGCGGACGTCGAGCACACGCTGCACGCCGTGCGCGAGATCGTCGCGCATGCACCGACCTGGGCCGCGGATTACGCGTACTCGCCGTGCACCAACGAGTTCAGCCACCACGCCGCCGACCCGGCCGCGGCGCGCGCACGCGTCGCGCAATGGTTCGTTCTGGACGCTGCCGGGGACGCCTGATACGGAACCCCGTCGTTCCTGCACACCAGCAGCACCGTCGTCCGCACGTCCCGCAACCCCGTCATCCCCGCGCATGTT
>DZBX01000205.1 GCA_022730075.1 Rhodanobacter sp.
CATCGGTTTGCACCGTTGCCATTTGCCCCGGCAGCCGCAACACTCGCGCGTTGCTTTTCACCGGCGATGCCAACGTGTCCGAAGCGCAGTCCCTGCCTGAGTCCGCCCCGTGGATCGTGCTGAAGTTCGGCGGCAGCAGCGTGTCCACCGCGGCGCGCTGGGTGACCATCGGCGGACTGGCGCGCGCATGCCGTGCGCAAGGCGCGCGCGTGCTGGTGGTGGTATCAGCGCTGTCGGGCATGACCGACACGCTGAAGGCACTCTGCGCCGAGCCCAATGTCGATCAGCGGCTGGCCACGTGGACACAGATCGCGGCACATCACGCCGCGCTCGCGGCCGAGCTGGGCCTGCGCGATGGCGCCGCGTGGCACGCGCAACTGCAAAGTCTGCATGCGCTGCTGACCGCCGGCGCGGACGCGCACGATGCCCTGCGCTGGCAGGCCGCGGTGATGGCGCACGGCGAACTGCTCAGCAGCGCGCTGGGCGCGGATTACCTGCACGCGCACTGGCTGGATGCGCGTGGCGTGCTGCTCGCGCACGCGCAACCCAATCAGAGCGAACGCGTGCAGCGCCTGTCGGCGAGCCTGGACACCGCGCCGGACGCGGCCGTAGCCGCGACCCTGGCGCGCGCGGGCGAGGTGCTGATCACCCAGGGCTTCATCGCGCGCGACGATGCCGGCGACACCGTGCTGCTCGGGCGTGGCGGTTCCGACACTTCCGCCGCGCATTTCGGCGCGCTGCTGCGCGCGGCGCGCGTCGAGATCTGGACCGACGTCGCCGGCATGTTCAGCGCCAACCCGCGTCAGGTACCCGACGCGCGTCTGCTGCGCCAGCTCGATTACGAGGAGGCGCAGGAGATCGCCACCACCGGCGCCAAGGTGCTGCATGCGCGTTGCCTGGCACCGCTGCGCGCGCCGCGCGTGCCGCTGTGGATCAAGGACACCGAGCATCCCGATCTGGCCGGCACGGTGATTGACGCCGAGTCGGTCAGCGCCAGTCCCAGCGTCAAGGCGCTGAGCATGCGCAAGGCCATCACCCTGGTGTCGATGGAGTCGATCGGCATGTGGCAGCAGGTGGGATTCCTGGCCGACGTGTTCGCGCAGTTCAAGCGCCACGGCCTGTCGGTGGACCTGATCGGCTCGGCTGAGACCAACGTCACCGTGTCGCTGGATGCCACCGAGAACCTGCTCGACTCCGATGCGCTGGCGGCCCTGGCCGCCGATCTCGCGCGTGTGTGCAGGGTCAAGGTGATCGCGCCGTGCGCGGCGATCACCCTGGTGGGGCGCGGCATGCGCAGCATGCTGCATCGGCTCGAAGGGCTGCTGGCCGAATTGGGCGGCGAGCGCGTGCATCTGATCTCGCAGTCGTCCAACAACCTCAACCTGACCTTTGTCGTCGACGAGGCCGTGGCCGATGCCTTGCTGCCGCGCATGCACGCGCTGCTGCTGCAGGCCGGCGCGCTGCGCGCGGATGATGCCGCGCTGTTCGGGCCGAGCTGGCAGGCGCTGTATGCCCCCGCCGTGGTGGCGGCGTCGCCGCCGTGGTGGCGTGGCGCGCGCGCGCGCCTGCTGGATGCCGCTGCGCGCGGCACGCCGCGTTACGTCTACCACCTGCCGAGCGTGCGTGCGCATGCGCAGGCACTGCGTGCGCTGGGCACGGTGGATCGCTGGCATTACGCGCTCAAGGCCAATCCGCATCCGGCGCTGCTGGCGGCGCTGGCCGCCGAGGGTTTCGGCCTGGAGTGCGTGTCGCCGGGCGAGCTGGACGCCGCGCGCAGCCATGCGCCGCAGGTGCCGCGCCTGTTCACGCCCAACTTCGCGCCGCGCGCCGATTACGCCGCGGCGCTGGCGGCCGGCGAGCTGGTCACGCTGGATGCGCTGCATCCGCTGCAGCACTGGGGCGAGTTGTTCGCCGCGCGCGAGATCGGCCTGCGCGTGGACCTCGGCAGCGGGGTCGGTCATCACGAGAAGGTGCGCACCGGCGGCAGCGCCAGCAAGTTCGGCTTGCCGCTGGGTGACATCGACGCGTTCCTCGCGCTGACTCAGCGCCAGGGCGCGCGCGTGGTGGTGTTGCACGCGCACCTGGGTTCGGGTGTGCTCGATGCCGCGCACTGGCCGCGCGTATATGCACAGCTGGCCAGCCTGGCCGAGCGCATCGGTACGCTGCGCGCGCTCAATATCGGCGGTGGCCTCGGCCTGCCGCAGCGCGCCGGCGAGCAGCCGCTGGATCTGGCGGCGCTGGACGCCGGCCTGCTCGAGATCAAGCGTGCCTATCCGCAATACGAGCTGTGGATGGAGCCGGGGCGCTATCTGGTCGCCGAGGCCGGCGTCTTGCTGGCGCGCGTCACCCAGATCAAAAGCAAGGACGCGCGCACGTATCTGGGCGTGGATGCCGGCATGCACACGCTGCTGCGCCCCGCGCTGTATGGCGCACGCCATGGCATCGTCAACCTGACGCGCGCGGAGGCGCCAGCGGATACGCTGTACCAGGTCGTCGGCCCGATTTGCGAGAGCGGCGATGTGCTCGGCAGCGACCGGCGCCTGCCCGCCGCGCAGGAAGGCGACGTGATGCTGATCGAACACGCCGGCGCCTATGGCGCGACGATGGCCTCGAATTACAACTTGCGCGGGTTGCCGCTTGAGGAGGTGTTCGAGTGACGGTGCGCACGCTGGCAGGGTCTTGCTCCGCGCCGGTGTTGGCGTTTGCACCGCGCGAAGTGCGCAGCGTGCACACGTGTGTGCCGGCGCGCGATGTTGTCATCCTGAGCATCGCGAAGGATCCCGCTGTGGCGCTGGCGCGG
Source organism: Rhodanobacter sp. (assembly GCA_022730075.1). Lineage (GTDB taxonomy): Bacteria > Pseudomonadota > Gammaproteobacteria > Xanthomonadales > Rhodanobacteraceae > Metallibacterium. The sequence goes on from DZBX01000205.1 coordinate 2,801, forward strand.
TGCGTGCACGATGGTTCTTGCGCGCGGCCTCGCAAGTTTGCCCTGTTCCGTGCGGCTGCCGCCGACTCTTGTCATCCTGAGC
>DZBX01000007.1 GCA_022730075.1 Rhodanobacter sp.
GTCGTAGCTCCCTCTCTCACCCCGGATGGCTACGATTGCCCGCCCCGAACTCCGCAACCCGCTTGACGGTTGCGGGGTTCTGGGCGATTTTTTTGCCGCTCACAGCAGCACCAATTGCACGGCATGGACGGTTTTTTCCTGAATCCTGGGCAGACCGACGAGCAGCTTCATCTGCGCAAATTGTTTCTCGCTCACCTGCAGGCAGCGCACCGAGCCATCCGGTGGCAGGTTGCCGGACAGGCGCTTGAGATGCACCTGCAGGTCATCGAAGCCGTTCACCACGCGACCATACACTGACCACTGGATCATGTCGTAGCCGTCCTGCACGAGGAAACGGCGGAACAGCACATAGGCGCGCTTGTCGGCCTTGGTCAGGGTGGGCAGATCGAAGAACACCAACAGGCGCATGAAGCGGCGGGTCTCCCTACTCATCGCCTTCGTCAGGGCAGATTGTCGTGTCCTGCTCGCGGTGTAGTGCCGGCAACGTCAAGCTTGTAGCTTCATCGTCGAGCCTTTGCGACAGACTCACCACCGCGGCTTCGGCGGCGGCAAGCAAGGTGCAATGCTCCATGTCCTCGGCGGATTGGCACAACGCTACGTCTTCGTGCAGCACGCCCACGACGCGTGCCTTGTCTTCGCGGCTGAGCTCGTGTTCTTGCGTGTGCAATGGGAAGTGATGCAGCACATGCGCATCAAGGATTGGGCGAAAGGGTTCGAGCAGATCGTCGGCCAGATTGAAGGCGTTGAGTTCACTCCTGTGGTGCAGCCCGAACGCAGTGATGAAGCCATAGGCCACAAGGTTGCGCGCCAGCGCGGAGCGGATCACGCTGTAGCCATAGTTGAGTGCGGCGTTGTGCAAGCGGGTTTGGGCGCGGGCAAAGTCCGTACCGAACAATTGCCGGAAATAGGCCTGCGCCGCCTGCGCCTCGGCGTGGCCGGCATCGCCTGAGCGCACGTCGCGGGCCAACGCGTGAAGCCGACGACTGGCTGCGTCGTGGCGGTGGCGACTAAGTACATCAGCCTGATTGCGGATCTTGCGTTGCACGATGTGCTGCCATAGGCGCTTGCGGCGTGGCTGGCTCAGGTCGAGTTGCGCGCGCATCACCTTTAGGGCACGGCTGTGCGGCAGATGCGGCAGCAGCACACCATTGGGGTGATGGTCCGCGCCCACGGTGATGACCGCGATCTGCTGCTCTGCGCAGGCCGAAAGCAATTGCGCCGTCAGGCTCACTTGCGGCTGATCGATCACCAGCACCGAAATGTCTTCCAGCGCAATGCGCACCGTACCCGCATCGCCATCCACGGCCAGCGCTCGCTGATCTAGCCGCAGACGCGCAGGCTGGGTGATGACCACGCTGCGCCAGGCCATGGTTTCAGCCGTTCTTGCAGGTGCGGAACTTACGCAGCGGTAAACGTTCCTCGTGCCGCACCGGGTAGAGGCGGCCGAGCATGTCGACATGGAATTTCTCGACCGACAAGGCGGTTTTGATGCCGATGCCGCGAATCAGTCCATCTTTGCCGACGGTCTGGTTTCGATCATGTGTCCACAGTGAAATTGCGCCCGTAGATCGGTCGAGCCCAGAGAAATATCCAGCCCTCGGCAGATCTTCACCTTTCAGTTTGACTCGCACCCAATCATTCGCATGCAAGCTGAAAAGAAAGCGGTAGCCTGCACTGGCGTCCATCAGCGTCCATTCGCATTCCGGTTTGCCTTGAACAACGGCCCGGTTCGGCAACTCGGGGCGGACCGCATCGGCAACGTACAAGGGCACGGCATGGAACCTCTTGCCGTCGGTGAAGATGTCCACGCGCAACATGGCGCCGTTGTTGGCGATGCCGCCGCGGACTGGCAGCCCGCTTTTTTGCGTCTCGCTGAGGTTGACCGTACGCACCAGTGGCGCTGTTTTGCCGGGTTGGCTGGGCTTGCAAAACGGCTCCTTGAAAGCCTTCTTGCCATCGTCGCCGTGTGCTTCAAGACGTTGCTTCAGAGCCGCAATCAGCGTGGCGTTGCGCGGGTCTTCGAAGCCGACGATGTTGGGCAGATCCTTGAGCTTGAGATCCGCCAGCGGCGTCTTGACCGAACTCTTGCCTTCCGCCAGTAGCTTGGCGGAACGAATGGTTTCCTGATGCGCGGCGCCCAGCCCGCGCCGCAGCGGCGCACGTGACACGCGCACCGGCTGTATGGCCTGGGCGCGCTCTGGTGTCCACCCCGGCAGATGCGCGAGGCCAAGCGTCGGCTGCGGCGAGAGACGGGCTTGCAACTCATCACGGAAATATGGCCAAGGTGTGGGGAAATGCGATTCCAGCTTGCGCACGGCGCTGATGTCGAGCACTTCGCCGGTTTGCGGGTCCACATAGCCGCTGCGCACCAGCTCCAGTTCATCGCGGCGCGCATGGTCCGACAGCCGCTTGACCATGCCGTGGCTGCATGCGGCCACCACGGCTGCGTCGAGCGCGTGGTGCAGATCACCGGCTTCGCGCACCTTCAGCAGTCCCCAGCGCGCGCGCAGAAAAGCGGTGAGCTGGCCCGAGACCACCACGCAACGCCTGCTGTCGGAGCCATCCGCAAGCTGTAGATGCCGCTCCACCATGGCCTTGAAGGCGCGTGCGATGTAACGAGTGTCGGTGAGGTTGCGTTCGCGGAAACCCTCGGCAGCTTCATCATCGAAATCCTTGCGCAGCAGACGCGTGCGCTTGGCCAGGCGATATTTTGGGTTGGCCTGCACGAAGGCGGCGAAGCGACGCCAGCGCTCGCTGTCGTGCGCGCCATCGAGGTATTCCCATGGCGTCTGGTTGCCCTTGTCGCGGTTCTCGTGGGTGAGTACCAGCACCTTGTTGTTCATGCCGTCGTCGAAGCTGCGCGAATAAGGCAAGGCGTGGTCGATTTCGACGTAGCCATCTTCGTCAAGTCGGTTCAAGTCGAGTGCGTCGAGACTGTAAGCGCACTTGCCATCCTGTTCCCTGTAAAACCGGAACTTGGCGAGCTGATCCTTGCGCGGCGCGTGGCCGAACGCTTGCTCGAAATCCGCAACTTGCTTTTCCTTGTCATCTCGGAAGGCCTTTTGCTCGCGCTCGATCTGCCTGCGCTCATCGAAAGGCTTGCTCAGATCGCGGGCTAGTTCAATATGCACCTCGGCGGGCGCGCCGTAGTCGTGCACGATGGCGTTGACCAGCTTGCGTGCCTGGTTGAGGGCGCGATAGACCACCGGATTGGAGAAATCGTCTTTGCTGATGCGTGGAATCGTCCGCGACTTCTTGCCGGTCTCGATCTGGCTGTGATGTGCGTAGCCGGCCGACTGCACGGCTTCGTCATAGCGTTGCCCGGCCTCCATGAAAGGAACGATTTTGCGCAGCGCCTTGACGGACAAACGGATGAAATCACTGAACGACGCATTCAACGCGGCTTCGACAATGCTAGGTTCGATACCCCGTTGCAGCATCCAGGCTCGTGCTTCGGTGTCGTCCTTGAACACGGTTTGCGCATATGCCAATGTATCGAGCCGGTCGGGGTTGGTGGCATCGCGCTGCCACTCGGTCTTGAGTCCGGCCTCCTCGTACGCCTTGCGCAAGGCATGAAATGCCTTGGCTTCGAACAGTGTGGCGTCCTCGGCCGCAAGTTCATTGCCCTCCTTGCGCTTGCGCCAGTAGTCCACGCCGATGAAGCGCGCCGAATCCGGCAAGTCCAGCGTCTTGCGCACTTGCTTGTAGGTGAGCTTGGCTTGCGTGAAGGGTGTACGGATCAGCGTTTGCCGCTCCGTATCGGACAGTGTGCGTTGGCGCCCGTCATCCGCCACGCGCAAATTGTTGAGACGGGTCAGCCAGACGAAACGCTCGGCACTATGGCTGGCTTTGGGCGCGCGAAATTCGCTCGGCTCGAAGGTGCAGCGACCCACCATCTTGAGCAGATTAGCGCCTGATAGCGTGGGTCGGCGCGCCAAGAGCAGGGAATACACGGCTTGCTCGAAATCCTTGCTGACATGCGTGTTGCCGGCCGCGCGCTGAGCTTCGAACAACGCGTGCAACTCCTGCTCAAGGTCCGCGCGCGCAAACGTGTGGGTGTAGCTACCACCCTTGTTACGCTTGGCTTGCGCAAAGGCAGGGTCGCGCACCGCCATCTCGCCAACCGTGCGCCAGCTACCATCCAGCATACGGCGCTGGTTGGCGCTCACGCCGCTGAGCATCTGCCCAACTTTCTCATCGGCCTTGGCTTCGCTCTTGCGGTTGGACTGAAAGCCGCGATGCTTGACGAGGTGGTAAAGGACAGATGCCCACTCGTCTGGTGCGAGCGCACGGGAAAGTCCGTCTGCGCGCAGTTGCCACGAAGAAGTCGCCGCCGCTGGGGCGACTTGATTGGATGGTATGACGCCTTGGCGTTTCAACAGCCGGCGCAGACGCAACAGCCTGAATGCGCGCCTGCGTAGCCGCCGGCGCGACGAGCGCGCGTTACGCCGAATCAGGTTGAGGGGTTCGCCGTCCTTCGCCGTTTCGGCCTTATCGAAAGTGCGGACGTGCAGCGCGAGGATGCTGTCGGCTTTCAACAGCGCGGCGCCGACGGATGCGATACCGATATCCAGGCCAAGGACATATCCGGTTTGTGCGGGCGACGTTTCCATGGATCTCTCCTGCGCTATACTGAATCTGCGTAGTCATCCGGGGTGAGAGCCGTTGCTACGATAAGGCCGGATATCGAAAGATATCTGAGCACGAAACCAAGGCCCGACCGCAAGGTTGGGCCTTTTTGTTATGCGCCAGCAGCATCTCGAAATGCAAGCCTAGCCCACGATGCCCAGCCGCTTGCGCTCCAGGCGGCGCAGGAATTCCTGCATCACGCGCAGGTACAGATCCTCGCCGAGGTAGGCGTCCTCGACGCCGGCATCGACCGATGGGTTGTCATTGACCTCGATCACCACGGTGCGCTCGGGCGTCTGCTTGATGTCGACGCCGTAGAAGCCATCGCCGATCGGCTGCGTGGCGCGCAACGCCAGCTTGATCACCTCCGGCGGCGCCTCGCGCACCGGCAGGGTCTTGAAGCCACCGCTCTTGGCGGTGCCCTTGGCGCCGTGGTTGTAGATCTGCCAGTGACCGCGCGCCATCGAATACTGGCAGGCGTACAGCGTCTCGTGGTTGAGCACGCCGATGCGCCAGTCGAACTCGGTGTAGAGAAACTCCTGTGCGATCACCAGCGCGGTGTGCTGGAACAGTTCCGCCGCGGCCTTGTCCAGCGCCGAGCTGTCCTCGACCTTGACCACGCCGCGCGAGAACGATCCGTCGGGGATCTTCAGCACCATCGGAAAGCCGAGGCGCTCGGACAGGTCGCGCAACTGTTTGGGATCGTCGCGATAGAGGATTTCGGTGCGCGGCGTGGCCAGCTTCTTCGAGCGCAGCAGATCGTGCAGATAGATCTTGTTGGTGCAGCGCAGGATCGAGGTGGGGTCGTCGATCACCACCATGCCCTCGCGCTCGGCCTTGTGCGCGAAACGGTAGGTGTGGTGGTCCAGCGCCGTGGTTTCGCGGATGAACAGGCCGTCGTACTCGGCCAGGCGCGTGTAATCGCCCTTGTCGATCGGATCGACCTCGATGCCCAGTTCCTTGCCGGCGGCGATGAAGCTTTTCAGCGCCTTCTTGTTGGATGGCGGCATGACTTCGTTGGGATCGACCAGCATGGCGATGTCATAGCGATACAGGCGCCGCGCGCGCGGCTTGCGCCACAACTTGCGCGCGAAGCTGTCGAGCGTCTGCGCGAAAGCATCCTCCTGCGCGTCATCCAGCGTGTGCAGGCCGATCGGCTTGATCGCGCCGATGCGCCACATGCGTTCGCGCTCGAACTCGATGCGCAGCAGCGGCGCCGGAAACGACTCGAACACGCCGCGTGCCAGGTCGCGCAATTGCGGGTACGACGTCTCGCCGAAGTACACGAGGATGCCGAAGTCGGTGGTGTCGCGGCCGCCGGCTGGCAGGAAGTTGGCCAGCTTCTGGTTGAGATCCTCGACATCCAGCCCGTACAGCGAGCGCCGGCGCAGATCATTGATGGTGCGCACGGAGGGGATCACGCGATGGCCGCGCGCCTCGCCCAGCAGGGACACGTAATAGCCGGTGCCGAGGTATTTGTAGCTGCGGCACAAATTGATGACGTGGGTGCGCTCGTCGCCGCCCACCGGCTCGCGCAGGTAGTCGGTGGCGGATACGACATTGTCGGAGGGGTAGTACGAGCCCCAGTCCGTGCTTTTTTCGACAACGATGACCAGCCGGGCCATGACTCCTCGCGCGTGTGCTGCATAACCGCGTGGGGGCGTTTCCGGCGCGCGGGCGGCGCGAGTGTGGCACAGCGCTGCGCGCGCGCAAGACCCGCGCGCGGCGCGGTTGCGGCCGGGTCAGCAAAAAAGCTTGCAGCGGCGCCCCCGTGTCACTACCGTGCGCGCCGTGCAGATGCCCCGCGATCCCGAACCCCCCGGCCGAGTCCACGTCCGCCGCGCCGACGCCGTTGATCTCGACGCGCTGCTGGCGCTGGAGACGCGCGTGTTCCGTTCCGATCTGATCAGCCGCGCGCAGTACCGCCGGCATATCGACAGCGATAGCGCGCTGGTGCTGGTGGCCACGCAGACCGGGACGCTGCTGGGATCGGTGGTGGTGTTCTTTCGTCGCGGCAGCCGCAACGCGCGCCTGTATTCACTGGCCAGCGCGCCGGAAGCGCGCGGGCGCGGCGTCGGTGCCGCGCTGCTGCGTGCCGCCGAGCAGGCCGCGCGCCAGCGCCGCTGTCTTGGCATGCGTCTGGAAGTGCGCATCGGCAACCGCGCCGCGCAGCGTTTGTACGAAACCCGCGGCTATGCGCGTGGCGGTGTGCACCGCGGCTATTACGAGGACGGCGCCGACGCATTGCGCTATGCCAAGGCGCTGGGCTGAACTCGCGCCTGCCCAATTCGCCATGTTGTTATCATGCGCCGCACATTGACTCAGGAAAACAGGGGATTGCCATGACCGCCACTGCCGAGGAGCTCGAACTGGCACAGTTGATCGTGACCAGCCTGAACATCGAGCAGTTCACCCCGCAGCAGATCGATCCCGACGCGCCCCTGTTCGGCGGCAGCCTGGGGCTGGACTCGATCGATGCCCTGGAAATCGCGCTGGCGGTGTCGCGGCATTACGGTATCCATCTGCGCGCGGACCATGCCGACAACCGGCGCATCTTTGCCAGCCTGCGCGCGCTGTCCGACCACATCCAGCGCGAACGCGCGGCAGCCACGGCTTCGGCCTGATCGACCGACGCGCGATGACCGCCGGCGAGCTGCGCACCACGCTGCGCGTGCCGGCGACGCATCCGGCCCTGCGCGGCCATTTTCCGGGTCGGCCGCTGGTTCCCGCCGTGCTGCTGCTCGAGGCCGCCGCCATGTTGCTGCAAGAGCAGGGGCTGCGCGTGGTCGGCATCGAGCGCGCGAAGTTCCTCGCGCCACTGCAACCGCGACAAGCGGCCACGCTGCGCATCTGGCCGCGCACCACGACTGACTGGCAGTTCGCCATTGACCGCGCGGAAATGGCCATCGCGCGCGGCGTCCTGCGGGTTGCCGCGGCATGACGCGGCGCTGGGCGATCCTGGCGATCTGGCTGGCGACACTGGCGCTGTGCGTCGTCATCGCCGTGAACAGCCGCTATTCCGCGGGCATGTCGGCGTTTCTGCCACGGGTTCCGGACGCGCAGGAACAGGTGCTGGTCGACCAGCTGCGCGACGGCACGGTGTCGCGCCTGATTCTGGCCGGCATCGACGGCAGCGACGCCGCCACGCGCGCGGCGCTGTCGCGTGCGCTGGCCGCGCGGCTGCGCGCCGACGGGCGCTTCGCCGCGGTGGAAAACGGCGCGGCGGACGCGCAACGCGGTGCCGAGAAACTGCTGTTCGCGCGGCGTTACCTGCTCGATCCGCATACCACCGCGCGCGCCTTCAGCGTCACGGGTCTGCACGATGCCATCGCCGCCAGCATCGACCTGCTGGCCATGCCGGCGAGCGGCCTCCAGGCATTGCTGCCGCGTGATCCCACCGGGGCCATGCTGCAAGTGATCGGCCAGCTCGGCAGCGCCGCGCAAGCGCGGCGCGAAGACGGCGTGTGGGCCGCGCCCGGCGACCAGCGTGCGCTGCTACTGCTGTTGACCCGCGCCGCGGGCACCGACACCGACGCGCAGCAGGCCGCCATCGACGCCGCGCGCGGCGCGTTCGCCGCGGCCCGGCGTAGCCTCGGTCCCGCGGCGGCGCGGGCCACGCTGGTGCTCAGCGGTCCCGGCGTGTTCGCCGTGCAGTCGCGCGCCACGATCAAGGCCGCGGTCGAGCACGTGTCGTGGATCGGCGGCGTGCTCATCGTCCTGCTGCTGCTGCTGGTCTACCGCTCGATCACCGTCCTGCTGCTCGGCCTGCTGCCGGTGCTCACCGGCATCGTCGTGGCGATCACCGCGGTCGGCCTTGGCTACGGCGTGGTGCAGGGCGTCACGTTGGGTTTCGGCACCACGCTGATGGGCGAGGCGGTGGACTATTCGGTGTATCTGTTCGTGCAGGCCGGTGGCGGCAGCGCGGCGCGCAGTGACTGGCTGCGGCGCTTCTGGCCCACGATCCGCCTGGGCATGCTGACCTCGGTGATCGGGTTTGCGACCTTGCTGCTTTCCGACTTTCCCGGCCTGGCGCAGCTCGGCGCCTATTCCATCGCCGGTCTGCTCAGCGCCGCGCTGGTCACACGTTTCGTGCTGCCCGAGTTGCTGCCGCGGCGCTTCATGGTGCGCGACCTCGACCCGCTGGGACGGCGCCTGCTGCGCGCTGCGCAGGTACTGCAACGGCTGCGCTGGCTGCTGCTGGCACTGGTGCTGGGCGCCGCCGTGGTGCTGGTCATGCACCGCCAGCACCTGTGGAATACACGGCTGTCTGCACTCAGCCCCATTCCCGCGCCGGCATTGGCGCTGGATGCGCAGTTGCGCAGCCAGCTGGGTGGTCCGGGCGGCAGCGATCTGGTCGCCGTCAGCGGCCGCGACGAGAACGCCGCGCTGGCGGCCGCCGAGGCGGTGGCTCCGCGCCTGCGCCAGCTCGAACGGCAAGGCGTCATCGGCGGTTTCGACAGTCCGGCGCGCCTGCTGCCCAGCCTTGCCACGCAGCAGGCGCGCCGCGCCGCGCTGCCCAACGCCAGCGTGTTGCAGCGGCGCCTGAGTGCCGCGGTGCGCGGTCTGCCGGTGCGCGCCGCGCTGTTCGAGCCTTTCGTGCGCGATGTCGAGGCGGCGCGCGCCGCGCCGGCGCTGACGCGCGCCGACTACGCCCATACGCCATTCGCGCTGGCGCTGGACGGCATGCTGCTGCGCGGCCGCGACGGCCGCGTCATGGCGCTGCTGCCGTTGCGCGTGCCGCGTGCGGGCGCGATCGACGGCGCCCGCGTCGCCGCGGCGCTGGCCGGCAGTGCGGCGCATTACATCAACCTCGGCAGCGCCAGCAGCGCGCTCTACGTCGGCTATCTACGCACCGCTGCATGGTTGTCGCTGGCCGGGCTGGGCGCCATCGCCCTGCTGTTGCTGCTGGCGTTGCGTGCGCCGATGCGCGTGTTGCGCGTGCTGGCGCCGCTGCTGTCCGCCGTGCTGGTGGTGGCGGCCGGGCTACTGCTGGCGGGCGTCGAGCTGACCCTGCTGCACCTGGTCGGCATGATGCTGATCGTCGCGGTCGGCTCGAACTACGCGCTGTTCTTCGACAGCGGTGCGAGCGCCGGCAACGGCATCGCGCCGCGTACCCTCGCTTCGCTGGTGTGCGCCAATCTGACCACCGTCGCCGGGTTCAGCCCGCTGATCTTCTCCGGCGTCCCGGTGCTGCAGGCGCTGGGCAGCACGGTCGCTCCGGGTGCCTTTCTCGCGCTGATCTTCGCTGCGATGCTGGCCGGGCCCGTGCATACGACACCTGTCCAGCACATGGCCGCGCCGCCATGAGCGCAGGTCTGCGCAACAACCTCTTGCTGCCGCGCCGGCATTTCTCGGTGGCGCTATGGATGATCGCAGGCGTGCACGCGCTGCCCCTTGCGATGCTGCTCTGGTCGTGGGCACTGTGGCCCTGGGCGTTGACCTGCGTGCTGGCCACGCAGGCCCTGATCGTGACCGCGACGCTGCTGCCGCGCAGCCATCTGCTCGGCAGCAACCTCACCCGGCTGCCGGCGCACAGTGTCGCGCGTGGCGAAATCGCCCTGAGCTTCGACGACGGACCCGATCCCGCGGTGACCCCGGCGCTGCTCGACTTGCTGGACGCGCACGGCGTCCGCGCCAGTTTCTTCTGCATCGGACGGCGCGCCGCCGCGCATCCGCAGCTGTGCCGCGAGATCGTGCGCCGCGGCCATGCCGTGGAGAACCACGGCGCCCGTCACCGTCACGATTTCGCCTTGCGCGGGCCACGCGGCTATGCGCGCGAGTTGCAGGCCGGGCAGGCGTTGCTGCGCGCGGCCTGCGGCGTCGAACCGCGGCTGTTCCGCGCGCCGGCCGGATTCCGCAACCCTTTTCTGTGGCCGCAGCTCGCGCGCCTGGATCTGCGCCTAGTCAGCTGGACGCGGCGCGGCTTCGACACGCGCTGCGGCGACCCGGCGCGGGTGCTGGCGCGGCTGCGGCGCGGTTTGCGCGCCGGCGACATCCTGCTGCTGCACGACGGCCATGCCGCCCGCACGGCGCAGGGCAGACCGGTGCTGCTGGAGGTGCTGCCGGCCCTGCTGGCCGCCATCGCGCAAGCCGGCCTGCGGCCGGTGACCCTGCGCCACGCGCTGGGGCTGGCCGACGCGGCGGCGGACGCGGTCGCCGCGATGCCGGCGGGGGCGCCAGGCGCTGCCTCCGTTGTCGCGGAGCGCGGCGCGTGAGGCCTGCTGCGCCGTTGCCCGCGGTCTGGCGCAAGCGGATGATCGCGGCGGCCAGCGCGCCCTACCGCGATGCCGGGCGCTTCGCCTTCCACTTCGCCCGCGGCAAGCTGCGTGGCGATCCGGTGTTCCCGGCGCTGCTGCAACCCGGCCTGCTGCCCATGCGTGCGCGACTGCTCGACCTCGGCTGCGGCCAGGGGTTGCTGGCTGCGTGGCTGCGCGCAGCCGCGCGCCTGCATGCCGCGGCTGCGTGGCCCGCGCAACAACCCGCGCCGCCGACGGTCCGCAGCTACCGGGGCATCGAGCTGATGCAGGCCGACGTCGCGCGCGCGCGCGCCGCACTCGGTCCTGACTGCGGCGTGTCGCAGGGCGACATCCGCGCCGCCGACTTCGGCCGGCACGATGCCGTCGTCATCCTCGATGTGCTGCATTACCTGGACTATGCGCAGCAGGAGGCCGTGTTGCGGCGCGTGCGCGCCGCGCTCGCGCCTGGCGGCGTGCTGCTGCTGCGCATCGGCGATGCCGCCGCGGGCCTCGCCTTCCGCTACAGCACCTGGGTGGACCGTATCATCACGCGCGTGCGCGGCCACCGCGGCGCGCAGCTGTATTGTCGTGATCGCAGCAGCTGGATCGCGCAGTTGCATGGGCTGGGCTTCGACGTGCAGGTGCTGCCGATGAGCCGCGGCACCGGCTTCGCCAACGTCCTGCTGGTGGCGCGACTGCCGGCGGCGGATGCCGTGCCGGCATCAACGCCCGCGGCGAATCCGCCGCCATAGCAGCCACGGCAGGCGTAGCAGGAAACCCAGCAGCAGCCGCGTGTGCATCCAGCTCAGCAGGATGTTGTCGCGCAGGTACCTGAAGTGCGACACCCCGCCCGCGTCGGCGCTCGGATAGCGCACCGGCGCCGGCAGGTTGCGTACTGGCACGCCGGCCCAGCACAAGCGCACCGCGGCTTCGGGATCGAAATCGAAGCGGCGCATCCAACGCTGATGGCGCATCAGCGCGCGCAGCGGCGCGATGGGATAGACGCGAAAACCGTACAGCGAATCGCCGATGTCCGCGCCCAACGTCTCGAGTCTGGCCCAGGCATTGGAGATCTTGCGTCCCTGCACACGCAGGCGCGGGGCATCGGCGGCGAACACCGGCTTGCCCAGGATCATCGCGTCGGGCCGTGCCTGCGATGCGGCCATGAACGCCCCGATCCGCTCGGCCGGATGTTGACCATCGGAGTCCATGGTCAGGACATGGGTGTAGCCGGCCGCGGCCGCGGCCTCCAGTCCGTGCAGCACGGCCGCGCCCTTGCCGCCGTTGACAGGCAGCAACAACACGCGCAGCAGCGGATCCCGCGCGGCCATCTCCTGCAAGCCTTGCGCGCTGCCATCGGTGCTGCCGTCGACCACCACCCACACCGGCGCCCACTGCGCGCGCGCGGCGCGCAGCGTGGCGTACACAGCGGCCCCCGGGTTGTAGCTGGGGATCAGGACAAGATGGCTGGTGCTGGCCGCGGGTTCCGCCGCGGCGGCCTCAGGCGGGGCGGTCACGGGCACTGCCGGCAACCGGCGCCGCCGGCAAGGCATCCGGCAGCAAGGCATTCGCCAGCGCGTCCCGGAAATACGCGTCCATCTCGGCGATGCAGGCGCGCACGTCCTGCGGCGGATCGAAACGCCGTCCCAGCCGCACCCGGCAGGTGATCGGCTGGCGCGGAACGCGCGACAGCGGCCAGCCCTTGCCGAGGAACGCCGAGTCGGTCTCGATGAGTATTGTCTGTATCGGCACCCGCGCCTGCCGTGCGATCAGGGCGACGCTCGCGCGCAGCGGCGCCATGGGCCGGCGCGTGCTGCGCGTGCCCTCGGGGAACAACAGCAGCGGCTGGCCACTGCGCAATTCCCTCACCGCCGCGCGGATCATCTGCAGCGGATCGTCGTTGCGGATATAGCGCGCCAGACGCGCGCCGGCGCCCAGCGACGGGTTGTCCATGATGTTGGATTTCATCACGCAGGCCACCGTCGGCAGGCGCGAGATCACCAGCACGGCATCGATCAGCGAAGGATGATTGGGCGCGATGATCAGCGGCCCCTCACCGCGCAGGGCATCCAGCGCGCCGAGGTCGAAGCGATAGGAACCATCCCACGCCAGCACGCGCAGATAGATGCGGAACGCAGCATGCAGCAGCCAGCGCCCCAGGCGCGCGCCGCTGCGGCGCGGCAGAACGTAGTACATCGGCAGGGCGAACAGCGTCCACAGCACGCCGACCATGCCGAACAGACCCAGGCCGAACCAGCAGCGCAGCGCGTCCAGCGCCCGGCGCAACGGCCGCTGCGTGCCGGTTGCCAGGATGTCCTCAGTCACGGCTTTCGACCTGGCGCGTGGATTGGCCCAGCATCCAGGCGATGCCGATGCCGGCGGCGATGTTGTGCCGCGCGGTCACCAGCGGGCTCGACGCGTAGCCCGCGCCATCCAGGTCGTAATAGCGCATGAAGGCGCCGATCCAGAAGCGCTGGAAACGGCGGCTCAGCGCCACGGTGAACTGGCTGCCGCCGTAACCGCCCGGCGCGGCGTAGGCCGGGCGCGTGGCCGTGGCGTATGCCGGCGCCACGCCGTAGTAGGTCTGCGCGTAGCGCCGGTCGGTGAAGATCGGGCCGGCCTGCAGGCCGAGGTTCCAGCCGTACTGCGCCTCGCTGTCGCGGAAGTCGAGATTGAGCACGGGATTGGAGTACCAACCTAGCTGGCGCAACGGCAGGGCGATGCCGTAGACCGCCTGCAGCGGCAGCAGCAACTGCAGGCGCGCATGCGCGCGCGGCCAGCGCCACAGGCGCACCTCCAGCGCCGGCCCCACGCCCAGCGTGGCGTGGACGTCCGGCATGGCGTTGCGCACGGCATCGCCGCGGCTGGATATCGGCGGCGACGCGCTCAGGCTGATGTAGGCGCGCAGGCGCGTGCTGCCGAACAGGGTTGCCTGCACGCCGTCGCGATTGGCCTTGAGGATCTTGCCGCGGTAGACAAAGTACGGCACCGGCACGATGTAGCCGCGTTGCTGATCGGAGCCGGTGTAGTCGGGAAAGCTGATCGCGCCGATGCCGAGCCCCGCCTCCCACAGCGGTTTTTGCGCGGCGTGGACGCTGCCGCACGCCAGCAGCGCGAGTACACCGGTGCATGCCAGCCAGCGCCTCATGACACCTGCCCGCCGCAAAGCGCCGCTGCCTCGATCTCGACCTGCAGGTCGGCGCGGCAGATGTCAGCGTGCAGGTAGAGCGCCCTGGCGTCCGTGCCGACCGCCTGGCGGAACACGTGACGCACGCGATCGAGATCGGCGGCGTGGCGCAGGTAGACCTTGCAGTCGAGGTCGCGCAGCTGCCACGCGGGCGCACCCTGCGCCCGCGCCTGCTGCAGCAGCGCCTCGATGTTGCGCAGCACCTCGCGCGTCTGCTCGGCCACGTCGTCGGCATGCAGGCTGCGATGGCCGACGATGCTGGCCGTGCCGGAGATGAACAGGGCCGGGCCACCGATGTCCGTCAGCGCCGCGCGCGAGAAGGTCGGTGCGCGCGGGCCGTATTGCGCAGGATAGTGATAGGCGCTGGTCTGGCGCGGATTCTCGAGCGCGCGCGGCGCCTCGCGCAGCGCCAGCGCATACACCGCCAGCGCGGCCCCGGCCTGCGCGCCCAGCGCGCTGGCCGCCGGCACGCTGCCCCCGGCGACGCCGCGGCCATGCGCCAGAAAAGCATTCTGGCGGCCGATGTTGAAACTGCGGTAGCGCTCCAGGCCATCCTGCTCGGCGTTGATCTCGCCGATGTGATTCCACACCCGCAACAGGTGTGGGTAGCCGAGCGCGTCGAGCGTGGCGAAGAGTGATTCGTAGGCGGCGCGGCTCGCCGCTTCGAGACCGTGTTCATCGTCGTGCAGGGTTTGCGCGGCAAACAGGACATCGCCGTCCGCGCGCCAGTGCAGGGCGCCGACGCGGCCCGCGTCCGCGCGCCGTGCGCCGCGCCACACCTCGCAGGGCTCGGCGCTGCCGTCGAGCGCATCCACCTGTACTTCGGCGCAAGGCACATCCGGCAAGGCAACCCGCGGCTGCGCGGCGTAACGGGCCACGCCCAGCACGCCCGCCCACCAACTGGCCGGACGCGCGGCAAGCTCGGCCGCGGGTGCGGTTTCCAGCGTCAGCGCTGCTGGGCGCGCCGACGAATGGCATGGTTGCATCAAGACACCCCGGGCATGGTTTCGCTGCGGATCTGCAGCTTGCGCATTTTCCTCGCATGCAGGGTTCGCCGCAGGGTCCGCATGGACTGCAGGCGGAAGAGCCACTTGAGCAGCCACAGCGAGGCCCAGATCGGCGTCTTGCCGTAGATGTCTCCGGCGAGCACCGACAGCAGCGCCTCCTTCATACGCAGCACGTTGCGCGGACCCATGAACAAGTCGCGCATGGTCGGGTGGTTGACGCGGTAAATGAACCAGGAGAATTCGCGCGGGCCGCGGCGCATCTGACGGTCGAACGCAGCCAGCGCCGGCGCCGTCCGGCGCGGTTCGCGCAGGCAGGTCAGCAGCGCGCGGGCCGCGGCAAAACCACCCTGCATCGCCAGCAGGACGCCCGAGGAAAACACCGGATCGATGAAGGCGTATGCATCACCGACCAGCAGGTAACCGGGACCGTGGCTGTGCGTGCAGGAATAGGCGTAGTTGCCGGTGGCGGTCACCGGCGTGATGCGCTGCGCGTGCGCCAGGCGGTTTGCCAGTTCCGGTACCTGCGCGATGGTGTCCTCGAAAAATGCGTCCAGTGGCTTGTCCCGCGTCTTCAGGTAGTACGGCCACACCACGGCACCGATGCTGGTGCTGCCATCAGCCAGCGGAATGAGCCAGAACCAGCCGTGGTCGAACCAGAAGATCGTGATGTTGCCCTGTGCCTTGCCGTCCAGTCGCCGTGCGCCGGTGTAGTGCGCGAACAAGGCCGCGCTGTTGTGTTTGCGGTTGCGCTGCTTGGACTTCAGGCGGTTGGCGAGAAAGGTGTCGCGGCCGGATGCATCCACCACCCAGCGCGCCCGCCAGGCGCTGTCGCGTCCATCGGCGTCGCGCGCCCGCACGATGGAATGGCTGCCTTCGCGTTGCAGTGCGTGCACGCCGCAGCCCTCGATCACCTCGGCGCCACACGCGGCGGCGTTGCGGATCAGGATTTCGTCGAATGCCGAGCGGCGCACCTGATAGGCCATCGGCAGGGTCTTGTCCCACGCGTCGGCGAATTCGTAGCATTGCGAACCAGGCGCGTGCCATGGCGAGACGAACTCGGCCCCCCACTTCTGCATGCCGATGGCCCGCACCTGCGCGGCAACCCCGAGCTCGTCCAGCAGCGGCAAATTGGCGGGCAGCAGCGATTCGCCGATGTGGAAGCGCGGATGCCGGTCCTTTTCCAGCAGCACGACGCGCACGCCCTGCCGTGCCAGCAAGGCCGCGGTGGTGGCGCCGCCTGGACCGCCGCCGATCACCAGCACGTCGCATTCACGGCAGCTTGCGGGCACAGCATCGATCGGGGTCATGGCTGCTCTCTCGGGTGCGTGGTGGACAGATTCATGGGCAACGGCGCGTCGGTGGCGCCCTGGTGCGGCAGCGTTTCGAGGAGCATCGCCGGGGCATTGACGATGACGATTTCCACGTCCGCGACTTCCACGCCCTCATGCTCGACGCGTGCGGACACCGCGACGGCTGCCGCCGCCATGCGTCGCGTATGGACCTCGATCTGCGCGACGGCATCCGCCGGCAGCGGCCGCCGGAAGCCGCACCTGCGGATCGCCGCCAGCAGGCCGACATGGCCCGGCCCGATGGCGCGCGCGATCGGATCGCCCGCCAACAGGCCGGCGCCTGCGGTCTGCGCCACGGCTTCCACCAGCAGCACGCCGGGCACCAGTGGCAGGCCGGGGAAATGACCTTGCAGGATCGGCAAGCTGGCCGGCCAGCACGCCTCGCCACGCATGTGGTCGTGTGCCAGCACGATGACCTTGTGCACGCACAGGATCTCCCCGCGATGCGGCAGCAGCCGCTCGATCGCGGCGCGATCCAGATCAATCGGATAGGCCAGCGCGTCCGCGCTCATGGTGCCCGTTCCGCGCCTTGCAGGCGCCGCCGCAGCCGTCCCGGCGCCGTCAACCGGTCCATGGCCACGGCCAGCGCCGCCCCGGCCAGCACATCCAGCAGCACGTGCTGCTTGATCGCCATGGTCGAGTAGATGATGGCCGAGCACCAGACGGCGTTGAACACGCGCAGGCGTGGTCCGCAGCCCAGGCCGGGCGCCATGCGGTCCAGCCAGATCGCAGTGAACAAGGCGCTGGCTACGTGCAGCGACGGGCAGGCATTGCCGGGTGGATCCAGGCCGCGCAACAGCGAGAATCCGTACGCCGCCCAGTCGATGTGCGTCGGCGGCATCTGCGTCGGCCAGATCCAGAAGATCGCCAGGCCGGTCAGGCACAGCATGCCGATGCGCGCGCCATAGGCGGCGATGTCGCGCTTGCGCGTCATCAGCGCCACCGGCAGCGAGACATACAGCCACAGCGAGAGATAGAACGGCAAGGCCCAAGGCTGGAAACCGATCCAGCGATCCAGCGCGGTCATCGGCATCACCACGGCGGTGCCGAGGTGGTGGGTGAGCAGATAAAAATAGGCGCGGAAGAACAACACCATGAAAGCAGTCGTGCCCAGCGCCTTGAACCAGGCGAGACGCATCGAGACGCGCCACATGCGCTGCGCCAGCGCATCGGCGCGCATCGGCGCGGGCGTGCCAGGGAGGAGTCCGTCATCCGTTGCAACGATCTGTTCCTGCCGGGCCATGTCAATGCCCCACGCGCCGCGCCACGAGACAGGCGTTGCTGCCGCCGAAGGCGAACGAGTTCGACATCACCGCAGCGATGCTGCAGCCGTGCCGCGCGTGCAGCGGCACGTAGTCGAGCGTGCAGCGCGGATCCACTTCACGCAGGTGCGCGGTGGGCGGGATCGAGCCGCTCTCCAGGACCATGGTCGCCAGCACCAGTTCCAGCGCGCCAGCGGCGCCGATCAGGTGGCCATGCACCGATTTGGTGGAACTGATCGCCAGCGCGCCAGCGGCAGGGCCGAACACCTCGGCGATGGCCTGCGACTCGACCACGTCGCCGACCTCGGTGGCCGTGCCATGGGCATTGAGGTATTGCACCTGCGCGGGCTCGAGCCCTGCTTCCGCCAGTGCTGCGCGCATCGCCGCCACCTGCCCCGCCTGCGCCGGTATGGTCAGGTGGCCGGCATCGCTGCTGGCGCCGTAACCGGCCAACTCCGCATGTGCCTGCGCGCCGCGCGCGCGCGCGTGTTCCGCGCTTTCCAGGAACACCGCGGCCGCGCCTTCGCCCAGCACGAACCCGCAGCGCCTGCGGTCGAACGGCCGACAGCTCGCTGCCGGCTCGGCATCGTCCATGCGCGCCATCACGCGCAAGGCGTTCCACGCCACCATCGAGCCGGGGGTCAGCATCGCCTCGGCACCGATCACCAACGCGGCGTCCAGATAACCATGGCGGATGGCGCGCAGCGCCTCGCCGGCGGCGATCGCCGAGGAGGCGCAGGCGACTGACCAAGTATTGCAGGCGCCACGCAAGCCGTAGCGCGCCGCGGCGAGTGCGCCGGCGGCATTGGACATCATGCGCGGCACCGAGAGCGGATGCACGACTGCGGCACGGCGGCGGTTGTCCTCGGCGCCGGCCAGCAGCGCGAAGTAGCGCGCATACATGGCGTCGAGTGTCGTGGCGCCGCCGAAGCCGATACCGACATAGCATCCGCAGCGCTCGCCTTGTGGCAGTTCACTGCCGCCGCTGGCGGCGTCCGTCATGGCCTCCTGCGCGGCGACCAGCGCGAACTGGGTGGCGCGATCCACACCAGCGTAGGCGCTGTCGAGCAGCAGCCGTGGATCGGCGGCAGGAGCCTGCAGCATGCCCGGCAGGCCCGCGCTGGCGTGTTTGGATGCAGGCCGGATCGCGCTGTCCGCGGCCAGCGCGGCGGCAAAGCTGGCGTGACGGTCGGCACCCAGCGGCGAAATGGCGCCCAGCCCGGTGATCCAAACCGGATTCATCCGCTCGTGGCCGCAGTCTCCGTAGCCGCGGGCTCGGGCAGTTCACCGCCATGATGCGCACGGACCTCGGCCTCGATAGCCGCGACCATCTCGTCGAATCGCATCGTCTGGAAACGCATCGGCTCGTCCACCTGGAAGCCGTAACGGTCCTCGACCTCGAACAGCATCTCGATCAGGCCCAGCGAATCGAGCCCGAGTTCGGAAACCTTGACATCGGGCTGCTCCAGCCGCAGCGGATCAACATGGGCATTAGCTACAAGGTAGTGCTTGATCAGATCGGCCAGCATGACACCCCCATTTGACGCTTGGCTGCGTCGCAACGGACCCGGCGCAAACCATTGTCTGCGCGACGCATGGAGGAACTCTAGCGAAGTATCACAGGTACGGGCAAGACGGGATGCTGCGCAGCGTCGCGGTAGGGGCCGTGTCCACGCAGTCTGTATCATGCGCGACATGCCTGCGGATCGTGGGCGTCCCCATCGTAACCGGCGCCGATCGAACAGCGCCCGGAGCGTACTTCCATGGCCGCGGAACCATCGCAAGTCCCAGCAACGCAGGCGCCCGCCGGCATCCGCCGCCATGTGCCGTGGCTGCGTGGCGTGGCGCTCGCGCTCGCGGGCATGGCGTATGCGTGGCTGGGCTACCGCGCCGCCAGCCAGGCCGCGCCTGCGGCGGCGGGCGTGATCCTGGGTTTCGCGCCACTCGCCATGCTGGCGCTGTGGCTGGCCTGGCGTTCGCGGCGGCGCGCGCTGCTGCTGCCGTTGCTGGCGTTGGCCATGCTGCTGGGCTGGACCCACGCCGGTCTGCTGCTGCAGCACTACCGCTGGGCGTATCTGCTGCAGCATGTTGGCGCGATGCTGCTGTTCGGCACGCTGTTCGGACACAGCCTGATGCCGGGCCGCGAGCCGATGGTGAGTCGCTTCGCACGCCAGTTGCACGGCACGCTCAGTCCGCGCCTGCGCCGCTACACGCGTGGCGTCACCTGGGCCTGGACCGCGTTCTTCGCCAGCATGGCGCTGATTTCACTGGTGCTGTTCGCGCTGGCGCCGGCGCGCATCTGGGCGCTTTATGCCGAGTTGCTGACCCCGCTGCTGGTGCTGGCCCTGTTCGCCGTCGAGTATCTGGTGCGCCTGCGCGCGTTGCCACCGGAAGAGCGCGCGGGACCGATCGAGTCCGTGCTGGCGTACGTGCGCTACCGCTCCGGGCTGGCCGCGCCGGGCGCGCCTGCCGCGGCGCCGCGGAAGCGCACGTGACGCACGCCTGGCAGGGTCGTCGCGAGGGTGGCGGCTGGTTCGCGTTGTGGCTGATCCGCTGTATCGGCCTGCATGCCGGCCGCGCGCCGGCGCGCTTGTTGCTGTATCCGGTCACGCTGTACTTCTACCTGCGCCGTGGCCAGGAACGCCGCGCTTCGCGCGCCTATCTCACCCGCGTGCTGGGGCGTCCGCCGCGCCTGCACGAGCGTCTGCGCCATTTCCACGCCTTTGCGGCGATCACGCTGGATCGGTTATTCCTGCTGGCGCGCGGCGAGCGCGGCTTCCGCTTCGAAGTCAGCGGTCTGCACGAGCTCGAGCAGGCCATCGCCGGCGGGCGCGGCCTGTTGCTGGTCGGCGCGCACGTCGGCAGCTTCGAGGCGCTGCGCATCCTCGCCACGCGGCAGCCCGAGCTGGACCTGCGCCTGGTGCTGGACCGCATGCAGGCGCCCGCGCTGAACACCTTGCTGGAAACCCTGGCGCCCGCGTTGCGTCCGCAGGTGATCGACGCCTCGCTAGGCGCGGCCACGGTGATGCTGGCGCTGGGTGAGGCGGCACGGCGTGGCGCATTGCTGGCCTTGCTGGGTGACCGCACGCGCGTCGGCGAAGCGACGCTGCGCGTGCCCCTGCTGGGCGCGGATGCGGCGTTTCCGCTGGCCCCCTGGCGCGTGGCCGCGGCGCTGGACGTGCCGGTGCTGCTGGCGTTCGGCCTGTATCTGGGCGGCGACCGCTACCATCTGCATTTCGAACATTTCGCCGAGCGCATAGACTTGCCGCGCGCGGCGGCGGCGCGCCAGCAGGCGACCACGGCCTGCATCGCACGCTACGCGCAACGCATCGAGACGCAACTGCGCGCGCATCCCTACAACTGGTTCAACTTCTATGACTTCTGGCAAGCGCCTGATTCCGCTCCTGGCCATCCTGTTGCTGATGCCAGCCACGGCGCTGTCGCGGAGCGCGCCTGAGGCATCCGCCACGGCGCGCGCGATGGCGCGCGTGCGCAGCCTGGCGCGACCGCCGCCGGCGCGCACCGACTATACCGAGGTGCGCTTCATCGGCATGCTCGACCGCGCCCTCGTGCTGCGCGGCGAGATGGCTTGGCTGGGCGGGCAGCGCCTCGAGCGCAGCGTGGTCGCGCCTGCCCCGGAAACGATCAGTGTCGACGACGGCCACGCGACCTTGCGGCGCGCCGGGCGCGACCCGGTGACGCTCCCGCTCGACCGCGCGCCCGCGCTGAAGAACCTGCTGGACAGCTTCGTCGCCCTGCTGTCCGGCGACGCCGCCGCGCTGGCACGCCGCTTCACCTTGCAGGCCTATGGCGACGATCAAGCCTGGACGCTGGACATGACCCCGCGCGATGCGGCGGTGGCCAAGCGCATCCGCGACGTCAGCGTCGATGGCAGCGGCAAGACCCTGCGCTGCATGCGCGTCGACGCCATCGATGGCGATACCAGTTTCACCCTGCTGGGCCCGCTGGGCCGCGCCGCGCTGCCGGCGCGGCCGACGCCGGCACAGCTGGCCACGCTTTGCGCCGGCACATGAAACGCGGCGCCGCGCCCGCGCCGCGCCCGCATGCGCTGGACAACGCGCGGCCTGGACGCCACGCGTGTTGACGCGCGCCGACTGGGCCGGGCTGATCCCGCATGCCGACGGCATGGACCTGCTGGCGCGCGTGCTGGACTGGGACGCCGAGCGCCTGCGCGGCGAAGCCGACGCACCTGGCGCCGCGCACCCACTGGCGCGCGCTGGCCGCGTGCATGCCGTGCACGCCTGCGAGTACGGCGCGCAGGCGGCGGCGGTGCACGGTGCATTGCACGCGCGTGCCGAAGGCGCGCGCGCGGCGGCCGGCTTGCTGGCCGCGTTGCGCGACGTGCGGCTGCATGCCACGTGGATCGCGGACGATGCCCCGCTGGACATCGACGTGCGCCGTCTGGCCGCGCTGCCGCAGGCCGCGCAGTACCACTTCGCGGTTGCCCAGCACGGCCGCGCGCTGGCCAGCGGCGTGGTGACCATCGCCTTCGCGACGGCGTGATCCTCCCGCCGCCGCCACGCCACCGAGCGTTGTGGCGTGCGCGCCCGTGCAAGTCGAGGCCATCGAGCGTGCGCAGTGCGCAGGAACGGCTCGCGCCTGCCTTAATTTTTGGTAAGGATTTCGCCGGGTCAGCGTAGCGTCATTGCAACGTCACGGACTTGCGCGTTGCCCAGCCTGTGCAAACCGTTTTTTCACATCGAGGTTTGCATGCGCCGCCCTGTTCGCCGTTCCCTTCCCCGCCACGCGCTGGCTGCCGCGATCCTGTGCGCTTTAACTCTGCCGCTGGCCGTGGCGCACGCGGAGGATGCCAGCAACGCCTCGCCGCAGAACGCCCAGCAGCTCTCCACCGTCGAAGTGAAAGCCAAGGTGCTGGAAAGCGCAGGCATCAACGTGCGTGGCCTCAGCCAGCGCGCCATTTTCAAATCGGCGCTGGGCGACAAGGTGCTGGACAAGCAGCAGATCGCCGCCGCCGGGCCGCTGGCTGGCGCGGCGCAGGCGCTTTCGTACGCGCCCGGCGTGGCGGTCAGCAGTTACGGCGCCACCGGCAGCACGAAGTACATGATCAGCATCAACGGCATCAAGACGGGTTGGGGCGGGTTTTCCGGTGGCACCATCGATAACGGCAGCATCGCGACCAGTTTCGACGGCGTGCCGATGGCCAGCCCGGCGACGGGTCTGTGGCAATCATCGCAGTTGCCGCAGAATGCGTTGCTCGAGGGCATCCGCGTCACTTACGGCCCCGGCGATCCGGCCGATCGCTGGTACAACAACATCGGCGGCGCGCTGGCCTTCGTGCCGCTGCAGCCCAGCGCCAAGCCCGGCGGGCAGATCGCATTGAGTTACGGAAGCTACAACAGCCGCAACGTGTTCTTCAGCCTGCAGAGCGGCGATATAGGCGGCTGGGAAACCGTGCTCGCTGGCGGCACCGGCAGCGCCGACGACTTCCGCCGCTCGCCCGATGGTTATGCCTGGCCCAGCAAGAACTTCGCCGGTTACTTCAAGACGCGCAAGAGCTTCGGCAACGGCGATGTCAGCTTCGGCGGCTACATCGGCGACGGCCACGGCTGGCGGCCCACGCCGATCCCGCTGACGCCGGTGCCGGGCATCAGCGTCAACGGCCAGGACGCCAACGGCAACCCCAACCCGGGACCGCTGCTCAGCCAGCAAACCACGGGCTACTACAGCGCGCTCAACCAGAATGTCTGGGCCAAGGACGACTACAACCGCACCTGGCTGCTGTACGCG
This sequence comes from Rhodanobacter sp., assembly GCA_022730075.1. Classification (GTDB taxonomy): domain Bacteria; phylum Pseudomonadota; class Gammaproteobacteria; order Xanthomonadales; family Rhodanobacteraceae; genus Metallibacterium. Next base: position 23,440 of record DZBX01000007.1, read on the forward strand.
CGGCAGAACCTGCGCCTGGACGACACCACCACGCTGCACAATCTGCTCTGGTATCGCCAGGGCAACCGCCTGCACAAGCATTTCAACAACTACGTCGATGGCGCCAGCAACCTGTACGAATACAACAATCCGTACTCGAAAACCTATGGCGACAAGCTGTGGACCGAAATCGCGCTGCCCTACAACGACATCGCCGTGGGCGGCTATTTCCTCAACACTAAGTACAACTCGCGCAACGCTTTCTACAGTCCGCTGGCGCCTTACTATGGTTCATATCTGGTGCCCAACGCCCATTACCGCAGCGACTACTGGTACGTGACCGATCTGGCCGCCTTCGTGCAGGACACGATTACCCCGGTGCGCGGCGTCAGCATCACCCCGGGCCTGCGCGCGGTGAGTTTCCACACTGATTATTACCCGCGCGGCAATGTCGATTTCGCCGAGGCCTATGCGCTGTATCCGGACAACAATCAGGCCAAGCTGCCCGCGGCCAGCACCAACTACGACCGCATCGAGCCCTCCATCAGCGCGCGCTGGCAGCCATTGCGCTGGCTGGCGCTGTTCGGCAACTGGGGCGTGGCCTATCGCCTGCCTTCGGTGGGCGGCGGCGGCGGGCTTTATCAGAAGCATCCGGTCGGTGGGGACATCCTCGAGCGCGGCCTCGAATGGCAGGCCGGCATGAAGATGCATTGGTACCACGTGGGTGCGTTCCGCGATGTGCTGCTCAGTGGCAACTACTACCACCTGCATTTCAGCAACCAGTTCATCGGCGTGACCAGCGGCAACGGCCAGTTCCTCGGCCTGGGCACGGGCGATTCGAACTACCACGGCGTCAACCTCAGCGCCGAGGGCGCGCTGGGCGAAGCGCACCTGTTCGGCAACGCCAACTTCGAGCAGGCGCACTTCAACCACTACGCGTTCCAGGGCACCAACTACGACGGCCTGCCGGTGTCCTACGTGCCGGATACCACGTTCAATGCCGGCGCCTACTATCGCGCCCCGATGGGTGGCGGCATCGTGCTGACGCCGCGCGCCTGGTACCAGTACACCGGCAGCCAGCACGTCTTCGACAACAACCTCGGCGCACCCAGCCGGCAGACCATGCCGGCCTACGGCACCCTGAATCTGTCGGTGGGCGCGGAGCTGCCGCGCGATCTGGCTGGTGGCCTCGCGCATTCGATCGAGCTCAGCCTCGAAATGCTCAACGCGCTGGGCAAGCGCTACAACAGCTTCGAGGAGATTTCTTCCGGCGGGCTGTACAACACACCTGCGGCGGGCTACGTGCTGGCACTGCCGGGCACGCCGCGGGTCATCTACGGCACGCTGGACGTGAAGTTCTGACGGTAGATCGGGCGTGGGCACGGCCATGAGGGTCGCGCAGGGATGCGCGGCCGTGCAGGTCGCTTGACCGCGGCGTTTCAGATGCACCAGCAGCAAGCCAATCGCGGCCGGGCTGACGCCGCTGATGCGACCGGCGGTGTCCACGGCGACAAGGCCTCGCATTAACACATGCCCATTGCAGCGACATGTCAACAGGCATAATTCTTCGTATGGTTTCCGCCATTGAGTCGTTGTCCCAGTGCAACGTCACGGACTTGCGCGTTGCCCAGCCTGTGCAAACCGTTTTTTCACATCGAGGTTTGCATGCGTCGCCCCGTTCGCCGTTCCCTGTCACACCACGCCCTGGCCGCCGCGATCCTGTGCGCCCTGACCCTGCCGCTGGCCGTGGCGCACGCGGAGGATGCGAGCAACGCCTCGCCGCAGAACGCGCGGCAGCTCTCCACCGTCGAAGTGAAGGCCAGGGCGCTGCCATCCAAGCATGCGCCCACGCACGCATCGCTGAAGGCAACGCAGCCGCAATCAGTCATCGGCCGCAATTACATCGAGAACGCACAGTCGCCGGCGGCCAACTACAGCGACATCGTCGCCATCGCGCCCAGCGTGGTGGACATCGAACCCAATGGGCCAGGCCTGGCCAACAGCAAGGGGCTATCCATCCGCGGCTTCCAGGATGGCCAGTACAACCTCACCTGGGATGGCATCCCGGTCGGCGATGCCAACGACTTCACGCACCACTCGGCCGAATATTTCATGCCGCAGGACCTCGGTTCGGTCAGCTTGGATCGCGGCCCGGGCAATGCCTCGACCGTCGGCTTCGCCACCTTCGGCGGCACCATCGGGCTGCACACCAAGGATCCGCTGCCACATCCGCAGACCACCCTTTACGGCGCTCTCGGCAGCTACGGCACGCACCTGGCCGGAGCCGAATTCGACACCGGCGTGATGCACGATTACGGCGATCTTTCGGCCTTCATCGACGTGCGTGGTCTCAGCAGCAACGGTGCGCTGAGCGGCGCCACACTGGATCGCAAGAATGTCTTCGCCAAGGCCGTCAAGCCGCTGGGCGAGCACACCACACTGACCGTGGTGGCCATGGCCAACCGCAACACCGGCGGCAACGCCGCCATCGTCGGCGCCACCAGCTACCCCTACGTGGCCGTGGACAAGAAAGGTGGCCCATGGACCAGCCCGCTGCCGGGACAGATGCAGATCTTCGGGCCCGGCTATGATCTTTCGGGCAATCCGCAGAGCCAGGCCTACACCGGCTACAACTACGACGATTTCGATACCGACTTCGGCTATATCGGTCTGCAGTCGGATCTCGGCGGCGTGCACATCGACAACAAGCTGTACACCTACGCCTACTACCACGACGGCTGGAACGGCCTCGACCCCAACGGCGGCGGCTGCGACCATGGCCAGATCAACTGCCTGACGCCCGACGGCACCTTCCCGGCCAAGGCCGATACGCCCAATGGCACCGTGTACGGCGCGAACGACATTCCCGGCCAGCAGATGTATCTGCGCTATCGCAACTGGGGCGACTTGCTGCGCATGAGCCAGAAGCTCGGGCCAGGCGCGCTGCTGTACGGCGTATGGTTCAACCGCCAGCTGTATCACCGCTATCAGGCCGAAATCGACCTCAGCAACAACGATGCCTTCAACGCCACGCCGCCAGGCGCCGCGATCGATCGTTACATCAACGGCACGTTTACTGTCTGGCAGCCCTACCTGCAATACGACTGGGCGATCACCTCCGGCACCACGCTCAGCGCCGGCCTGAAATACGCGCGCTTCACCCGCCACGACGACGCGCCGATCCAGCAGAAGGTGAAAAAGCCCTTGAACTACCAGCAGACCTGGTCGAAGCTGCTGCCGGCGCTGGAACTGCACCAGATGATCGATGATCACTGGTCGGCCTACGCACAGGTGGCCAAGGGCTATCTGGCACCGAACGAGAATCTGTTCTACGTTCCCGACCCCGGCCAGTCCACCGCGAACGTGGTGCCCGAGCAGACCACCAACTATCAGCTCGGCACGGTGTACAGCGACGCGCGGCTGAACCTGCAGGCCGATGTCTATCGCATCAACTTCAGCAACATGGTCACCAGCGTCAAGATCGCCGGCGTCTCCTATTTCCAGAACCTCGGCGGCACCACCTACAAGGGTGCCGAGATCGAGGGCAGCTACCTGCTCGGCGCCGGTTTCAGCCTGTACGCCAATGCCAGCTACAACAAGGCCACGCAAAACAGCTCGGGGCTGCAACTGAAAAAGGTGCCCACGCATACCTTCGCCGCCGGCCTGCTGTATCGCGGTGGCCACTGGGAGGCCTCGCTGCTGGCCAAGTCCATCGGTGCGCGCTGGGGTGATTACGGCACCGCCGCCAACGGCAGCACGGTGGGCATCTACCGTCTGCCGGCGCTGACCGTGGCCAACGCCGCCGTGCACTACCGTTTCGGCGCCGACAGCCCGCTGCCGCGCGGCTCGCGCATCGGCCTGCAGATCTTCAACCTCACCGACACGCGCAAGCTCGACGACCTCGCCGGCTACACCGCAGGCAAAGTGCCGCTGTTCTACGCCATGACCGGGCGCAGCATCATGGCCAGCTTCAGCGTGCCGTTCCGCTGAGAGGCTGTAAATTTTTCAGCCTCTCAGCCCGGCCATGGATGGCCGGACGCGCCGATGAGAAATTCCGCACGACGCGGAATTTCTCACAGGCGCTGAGCAGACGCTCGTGCCGCCGGGGCGCTGGCGTGCCCGGCGGCATGGAGGGGCGTGCTGCCGTGCGCGCCTCAGGCCGCCTGGCCGCGGCGTTTCAGATGCACCAGCAGCAGGCCGATGGCGGCGGGGGTGACGCCGCTGATGCGGCCGGCCTGGCCGATGTTGGTCGGGCGGATCGCCTGCAGCTTGCCGCGCACTTCGGCCGAGAGCCCGCGCACGCCGGCGTAATCGAAATCGGTGGGGATCGGAGTGTCGACTTGGCGGCGCTGACGTTCGATCTCATCCTGCTGGCGCTGCAGGTAACCCGTGTAGCGCGCCTGCACATCCAGTTGCAGCGCCGCGGCGGAGTCATCGAGACCGGGGCCGAAGCCTTCGATCTGCATCAGCCGCGGGTAGTCCAGCTCGGGCCGGCGCAGCAAGTCCAGCGCGCTGTTCTCGCGCGTCAGCACGATGCCGGCTTGTGCCAGCGCCGCGCCCAGCGCGTTGCCCGGGCCGGCCCACAACGCGGCGAGGCGCGTGCATTCCGTGCTGATCGCGTGCTGCTTGTCGTGCACGCGCGCCAGCGCCGCGTCATCGATCAGGCCCAGCGCGTGCGCCTGATCGCCCAAACGCAGATCGGCGTTGTCCTCGCGCAGCAGCAGGCGGTATTCGGCGCGCGAAGTGAACATGCGGTAGGGCTCGCTGGTGCCCAGGGTGACCAGATCGTCGATCAGCACGCCGATGTAGGCCTCGTCGCGACGCGGCGTCCACGGCGCCTCGCCGCGTGCATGACGCGCGGCGTTGAGCCCGGCGATGAGTCCCTGCGCGGCGGCTTCCTCGTAGCCGGTGGTGCCGTTGATCTGGCCGGCGAAGAACAGGCCGTCGATGGCCTTGGTCTGCAACGATGGCCATAGCCCGCGCGGATCGAAATAGTCGTACTCGATGGCGTAGCCGGGCCGCGTGATCTCGGCGCGTTCGAGGCCGGGGATGCTGCGCACCAGCGCCAGTTGCGCGTCGTAGGGCAGCGAGGTCGAAATGCCGTTGGGATACAGCTCGCCGCTGTCCAGGCCCTCGGGCTCGATGAAGATCTGGTGGCGGTCCTTGTCGGCGAAGCGCACCACCTTGTCCTCGATCGAGGGGCAATAGCGCGGGCCGATGCCTTCGATGCGGCCGGTGTACAGCGGCGAGCGGTCCAGCGCGGCGCGGATGATCGCGTGCGTCTGCGGCTGCGTGTAGGTGATGTGGCAGGGCACCTGCGCGGGCGGCGGCGCGCTGCGTCCGTGCAGCGCGAAACAGGGCAACGGCGTCTCGCCGGGCTGTGGCTCCATCACCGAGAAGTCCACGCTGCGCCGGTCGATGCGCGGCGGCGTGCCGGTCTTCAGGCGACCCACGCCGAGGTCGAGTTCGCGCAGGCGTTCGGCCAGGCGCTGCGCCGGGGCCTCGCCGGCACGACCGCCAGCGTAGTGCTCGAGGCCGACATGGATCTTGCCGGCCAGGAAGGTTCCGGCCGTGAGCACCACCGCGTGCGCGCGGAACTCGAGGCCCATCTGCGTGCGCACCCCCACCACGCGCGTGCCCTCGAGCAACACGTCGTCGACCGCCTGCTGGAACAGGCGCAGGCCGGGCGCGGTTTCCAGCGCGCGGCGCACGTGCGCCTTGTACAGCGCACGATCGGCCTGGCAGCGCGTGGCGCGCACCGCCGGACCCTTGGATGCATTCAGCGTGCGCCAGTGGATGCCGGCGGCATCCGCGGCGCGGCCCATCAATCCGCCCAGCGCCTCGATCTCGCGCACCAGATGACCCTTGCCGATGCCGCCGATGGCCGGGTTGCAGCTCATCTGCCCCAGCGTGTCGATGCTGTGGCTGAGCAGCAGCGTGCGCGCGCCGCAGCGTGCGGCGGCGAGGGCGGCTTCGGTGCCGGCGTGACCGCCGCCGACGACGATGACATCGAACGTTTCCATCACAGCCTGCTCCGCTGGGGTTGTTTTGACGCCGCGCCGGCGGCGCTCACGACGGTGACCAGGCCCGCGCCTCCTGCGCGCGCCAAGTCACCCGGCGTGCGGCAGTCCTGCCGCACGCGCGCAAGGCATGCCTTGCGCCCACCGCCCACCACGATGACATCGAAGGTTTCCATTACTCGCCTGCTCTGTTGCGGTCGATCCAGCACCACGCTGCGCCGGTCTGCGCCGCGTTGCGTCACCTCGCGTGGCTGCGGCCATCACGCAAGTCATTGTCGCAAAAGGCGCGGTCGGCGTGGCATGAAACCTGCTGACTCATTCTCGCACTTCCATCCCGCAACGCGTTCGCGAGCACGCCGAGACCGGAATTCAGGGGCCGGTCGCACGAGGGTGGGAGGAAGCAACGGCCTGGGCTTGCCCGGGCCGTTTTTCTGGTGCGCCCGGCAGGGCGCACCTGCTTGGAGGTGAAAGTCCTCTATCCACCCGGCAAGGGGCCACAATGGACAAGGCCCGTGGTGGAACAGTGGTGCCAGCCACATGAATCACGCGTTTCCGAAAGCCTTCTTCGACCGGCTGAGGTTGGTCTCGATGCTCGACACCAGCCGGTATCTTCAGCGTCACTCGTGAACCGCCGTATGCGGAACCGCACGTACGGTGGTGTGGGAGGGGGCCGGAGGATTCCAGCTCCCTACCCGATCCGTGTGGCCGGTTGCAGCCGCGCGATCGGGTCACGCCGGAGGCGTCGGGCGCGGCGCGCACATGCGCGTGCGAAGAGTAGATCTGGCGCCCGGCGGTCACAGGAACAGGGGGAATCCAGGATGACCGTTTGAGCCGGGCGCCAGAAGCCTTGAAACCGGTGTCCTGCGTGCTGTAACACCCCGTAACACGCAGGAATGGGCGCACGGTGTCATCCGCTGCCCCGCAGTGTCAAGGCGCGGGCTGCGCTGTCGCGTTTCTGGTGCAGTCAACGTTCATTCTCCAGCTTGGCATGCGACATGCATCACATCCCCCGTCCATCACCGGGAGTCCACACCATGACCGCCATGAGCCTCGATTTGAACCTGATCCGCCAGCGCCACGATCTGATGGTCCAGGTCGGCACCTTGGAGCTTGCCCTCGACGCCATCCAGCAGCGCAAGGCCGCGGACGAGCGCGCCAGACTGATTCCGCAGATCCAGGCGCGCATGCAGCGCCTCAACGATACGCTGGCACAACTGCCGGCCTGAAAGTGGCGGTCACCGCGTGCACGGCCAGCGCGCAGAATCCTAGGGCGTCATCCGCGCGCAAGCGGGAGCGCCGCGGTCAGGGACGACCTTGGCAGGCCACGTGCAACGTGGCCTGCGCTTCGTAGCTGATTCGCACGCGTCACACGCCGCGATGCTTGCCGCGATACGGTGCGTAAAACGCACGGATGCGCGCCATCTCGGCGTCGAGGTCGGGGCCCATGTGCCACAGGGGGCCGAGGCCGATGGTCTTGCTCGGGTAGTCCAGATAGACCAGCAGCACCGGCACCTGCGCGCCGCGCGCGATCTGCCAGAAACCGGAGCGCCAGCGCACGACCGCGCGCCGCGTGCCTTCCGGCGTAATGCCCAGCCACAGCGCATCGCTGTCGGCGAAATGCCGCACCATCTGCTCGACCACACCGAAAGCACGCTTGCGCTGCACCGGGATGGCGTCCAGCTTGCGCAGCAGCCAGCCCAGTGGACCGCGAAACAGCTCGGCCTTGATCATGATGCCGATGCGCAGGCCCAGCGCGGTCTTCATCAGCATGCCCCAGACGCCATCCCAGAACGAGGAATGCGGCGCGCCGACCAGGATCACCTTGGCCACGTCCGGCAGCGTGCCTTCGAGACGCCAGCCGGCGCGCAGCACGATCCAGCGGCACAGGCGGCGATGCCAGGCGCGCGGCGGGCCAACGACCGGCACGCTGGGCGGCGGCGCGGACGGCAGCGCCCCGCTCATGCATCCAGGTCCGGCTTGCTGCGCGACTGCTTGCGGCGCGCGTCGACGCGTTTTCCGGTCAGGCGGCGCTCGACCGAGCCGCGTGTCGGCCGCGTGGCCTTGCGCGCTGCCGGCGCGACCAGCGCGGCGCTGATCCATGCCGCCAGACGCGCGCGCGCGTCGCTGCGGTTGCGTGCCTGATCGCGGAAACGCCGCGCCTGCAGCACCAGCACGCCAGCCTGATTCAGACGCCGATCGTGGCGTGCCAGCAGGCGCGCGCGCACAACCTCCGGCAATGCCGTCGAATGCAGCACGTCGAAGCGCAATTCCACCGCGCTTTCGGTGCGGTTGACATGCTGTCCGCCGGGGCCGTCGGCGCGCAGGAAACGCTCGACGAGTTCGTGCTCGGGCAGGCGCAGGCCGGGACTGATGATGAGCATGGCGCGAGCATATCAGGCGCTTTCGCGCGACTGGATCGTGCATGCGATACGCACGCGTCGTGACGCAGTCACTCACCCAGTGCCGGCAATTTCACCGCGCTGGCATTGCCTGCAGGCGAGGCATCGGCAGCGTGGTCGGCGCCGTCGTGCGCCGCCTCGTCATGACGGTGCCAGCGCGCGTGCGCATCCACCGCCACGCGCTCGACCGCGTACAGCGTATCCACCGCGGCGCGACCGGCGGCCTGATCGGCCTTGGCGGCGCCTTGCGCGGCCAGCAGCACCTCGCTGATGCCGGCTTCGCCCAAGGCATAGGCGCGGCGCGTTTTTTCCAAACTCGCCGTCGCCGCGGCCTGCGCCAGCGCGCGTTGCCGCCACAGCGCGTGCAGCGCCTCGGCCTGGCTCACGACCTGCGCGGCCGACAAATGCACCTCGCGCGTGACCAGGCTGAGATCCTGCGCCGCGGCCTGCGCTTGCGCGCCGGCCTCGGCGGCTTGCGCGCCGCGATAGCGAAAGCCCAGCGGCAAGCCCAGGATCACGCCATACACCTTCTCGCGTCCGCCCAGATCGCTGAGCACGCGCACGCCAACCACCGGATCGGGCACGCGATCGGCGCGCGCGCGGCGCGCTTCCACCTCGCGCTGCTCGGCGGTGCTGCGTGCCATGCCGATCTCGTGGCTGACGCTGACGATGCGCGCCCGCCACTGCGCCGCGGCGCCGGGTAGCGCGGGTGGGGTTTCCACGCGCGGCACGCGTTGCGGCAACGGCAGCGTCGGAAACGTCGCCGCCAGCGTGCGCCGCGCGGCCTGCGCGGCGAGTTCGGCCTCGATCGCGCTGGCGCGTGCCTCGGCCAGCGCCGCGTCGGCGGCGAGCAGATCCTTCTGCGCGGCGTCACCGGCGTGGACGCGCCTGGCCACCAGCGCACGTTCCCGTTCGATCAGCGTCGCGATGTGCGCGCTCACCGCGGCATCGCTGCCGGCGCGCAGCCATGCGCTCCACTGCATCAGCAGCAGGCGCGCGCCGGCGTGGTGCGCATCCTCGAAACCCAGCCGCGCGGCCTCCACTCCGAGCTGACCGATGCGCTTGTCGAGCAGGTATTTGTTGGGCCAGCGCACCGATTTGTTGATGTCCAGCTCCCATTCGCGGTAGTGCGTGCCGTCCTGCACGCGCCGGTCCTGCGGAATCCAGGTGACTTGCGCCTCCTGATTGCCGATGGTGCGCATGTCGGCTTGGGCGCGGGCGGCATCGAGCTCCGCCGCCTTGCGCCGCACCTCGGGGAGCGCCTGGATGGCACGCATGGCCAGTGCCTGATCGGGCAATGCTGCATCCGCAGTGCGCGGCGCGGGCAGCGCAGCGGCGGGCGCTTGCGCGCTGGCGGATGCAGGCACGTCCTGCGCGCGTGCCGGCAGCGCCAGCAGCAGCGCGATGCCGCACAGCGCGGCGGCGGTGAGTCGTGCGTGGATCATGCCAATCTCCCGTGATCATTGACCGGCGTCGTCCACCAATGCAGGCCGGCGCCCTTGAACTGCGTGCCCAGCGCGTCGAGCAGTTGCGCTGCGCGCGCAGTCGGCAGCAGCAGCGTGAACTGCGTGCGCTCGATGCGCCCGCGCACCAATTCGCGCACGCTGGCGCGGCGGAAGTCCTCGGCGTGGCCGTCGATGCGCATGGTGCTGAAGCCACCCAGCGCGGGTTGCGCCGTGAGCAGCGCATCCAGCAATGCATCTTCGACCGCGCGTGGCGCGATCAGCACCAGTTGCAGCGTGTCGGTAGCGTGATTCATCGGCGGTCCTCACCAAAGCGGCGGAACAAGACAGGCAGCAGCAACAGCGTGAGCGCGGTCGAGCTGATCAAGCCGCCGATCACCACGATCGCCAGCGGGCGCTGTACCTCGGAGCCGGGGCCGCTGGCGAACAACAGCGGCACCAGACCCAGCGCGGTGATGCTGGCGGTCATCATGACTGGGCGTAGACGCCGGATCGCGCCCTGGCGCACGGCCTGTGCCATGTCCATGCCTTCGGCGCGCAACTGGTTGAAGTAACCCACCAGCACCAGCCCGTTGAGCATGGCGATGCCAAGCAGGGCGATGAAGCCCACCGAAGCCGGTACCGACAGGTACTCGCGCGTCAACCACAGCGCGACGAGGCCGCCGACCATGGCGAACGGCACGTTGGCCAGGATCAGCGCCGCCTGGCGCAGGGATCCGAAGGTGGTGAACAGCACCAGAAAAATCAATGCCAGCGCCACCGGCACCACCAGCCCCAGGCGCGCCGCGGCGCGCTGCTGGTTCTCGAATTGCCCACCCCAGGCGAGGCTGTAGCCCGGCGGCAGCGGCACGTCCTTGGCCGTGCGCGCTTGCGCATCGGCGACGAAACCCACCAGGTCACGGCCGCTGACATTGGCCTGGATCAGCGCATAGCGCTGTGCGTTCTCGCGGCGCACCGCCACCGGACCGGCGCTGCGCTCGATGCTGGCCAGCGCCTGCAGCGGCAGCGTGCCATCGGGGCGCGGCAAATCCAGGCGCGCGAAGCGGCTCGGGTTGCGCGCCAGCTCGGCATCGCCGCGCACCAGCAGCGGCACGCGACGTTCGCCCTGCTGCACGATGCCGGCACGGCGGCCCTCGACCTGCGCGCGCAGCTCATCCTGCACCGCGACGGCATCCAGCCCGTAGCGTCCAGCCAGATCGCGGTCGATGCGCACGCTCAGGTACTGCACGCCCTCGTTGGCTTGCGCCAGCACGTCGCTGGCGCCGGGCGTGGCTTCCAGCACCGCGGCGATACGCTGCGTAAGCTGGTCAAGCACGTGCAGGTCCGGGCCGAAGATCTTCACCGCCACATCGCCGCGGCTACCGGTGAGCATTTCCGACACGCGCATCTCGATCGGCTGGGTGAAGCCGTACTCGATGCCGGGGAAGTCGCGCATGATCGCGCGCAGCTCCTCGGCGATGAAGGCCTTGTCCTTGCGCCGCCACTGATCCTGTGGCTTGAGCTGCAGGAACATGTCGGTCTCGTTGAGTCCCATCGGGTCCAGGCCCAGCTCGTCCGAGCCCAGCCGCGCGATCACGTGCTCGACCTCGGGGATGCGCGCGCGGATGCGCTGTTCCACGGCCAGATCGATCGCCGCCGAGCGTTCCAGGCTGATCGCCGGCGGCTTCATCAGCTGCATCAGCAGATCACCCTCGTCCATGGTCGGCATGAAGGTCTTGCCGGTGTTCACGTAGGCGGCGCCACCCAGCAACAGGCTGACCGCGGCCGCGAGGCCGAGGGTTTTCGGATGCGTCAGCGCCCAGTCCAGCAGCGGCGTGTAGCCGCGCTCGAGCATGCGCATCAGCCATGGCTCGCGGTGCGCGCCTTCCTTCAACAGGAACGATGCCAGCACCGGGATCACGGTCAGCGACAGCAGCAAGGATGCGGCCAGCGCGAACACGATGGTCAGCGCCACCGGCGCGAACAGCTTGCCTTCCAGACCTTGCAGGCTGAGCAGCGGCAGGAACACCAGCACGATGATCAGGATGCCCGCCGTGACCGGCTTGGCCACCGCCGCGGTGGCGCGCCAGATCCGGTGCAGGCGTGGCAGCGCCTTGTCGGCATGGCCCAGCGCACTGACCGTGTTCTCGATCACCACCACCGCGGCATCGACCAGCATGCCGATGGCGATGGCGAGGCCGCCCAGGCTCATCAAGTTGGCGCTCATGCCAAAACCGCGCATCAGCAGAAACGTGATCAGTGCCGCCAGCGGCAGCGTCAGGCTGACCACCAGCGCCGCGCGCAGATCACCGAGGAACAGCAGCAGCAGCACCACCACCAGCAGCGTGGCCTCGAGCAGCGCGCGCTCCACCGTGCCCACGGCGCGCGTGATCAGCGTGCTGCGGTTGTAGAACACCTCGATGCGCACACCCTGCGGCAGCGATGGCTTGAGCTCGGCCAGACGCGCCTCGACCCCGCGCACCACGCGCGCGGCATCGGCACCGCGCAGACCTACGACGATGCCTTCGACCGCCTCGCCCACGCCGTCCTTGGTCACCGCGCCATAGCGCGTGAGGCTGCCCATGCGCACCTCGGCGACATCACCCACGCGCAGCGCGGGTTGCCCCGGCTGCGCGCGCAGCACGATCCGACGCAGATCCTGCAAGGACTTGATGGCGCCCTCGCTGCGCACGATCAGCGCGCTGTCGCCTTCGCTCAGGCGCCCGGCGCCGTCGTTGCGGTTGTTGGCCTCGATCGCGCGCATCACCTCGCTGAAACTGACGCCGGCGGCGCTGAGCTTGGCGCGTTCGGGGATTACCTCGAAGGTCTCGGCCTTGCCGCCGAGCGCGTTCACCTCGGCCACGCCAGGCACGGTGCGCAGCGCCGGCCGCAGCGTCCAGTCCAGCAGGGTGCGGCGTTCGGCCAGGCTCAGTCCGCCGCCTTCGATGGTGAACATGATCATGTCCGACAGCGGCGTGGTGATCGGCGCGAGTCCGCCGCCGACGTCCGTCGGCAGCACGTCGCGGGCGGCGGCGAAGCGCTCGGCCACCTGCTGCCGCGCCCAGTACAGATCGGTGCCTTCGGCGAAATCGATGGTGATGTCGGCGATCGCGTACTTGGTGATCGAGCGCAGGATCAGCGTGTGCGGGATGCCGAGCAGTTCCTGTTCCAGCGGCACCACTACGCGCGCCTCGACCTCCTCGGGGGTCATGCCCGGCGCCTTCAGGATCAGCTTGACCTGGGTCGGGGTGATGTCGGGGAACGCGTCGATGGGCAGCGCGCGATAGGCCGCCACGCCAGCCACCACCAGCGCCAGTGCCGCCAGAACGGCGAGCAGACGCTGCGACAGCGCGAAGGCGATCAGTCGATCAAGCATGGCCGCGCCCTCACTCGCCGCCGGCCAGGCCGGCCAGCACCAGCGCGCCGCCGAGCGCGATGCGCGCCTGCGCGGGCAGCTTGGCCTGCACGTACAGCGCGCTCTCGGTCTGGCCCAGCACGGTCACAGGCAAGGGCACGAAGCCCTGCGCGGTGTGCAGATAAATCGTGGCGCCGGCATGGCTGCGCGTGACCGCCGTCGCCGGCACTTTCCAGGTCTGCGCGGGCGCGGGCAGCGCCAGATTCACACCCAGGCGTTGGCCGGGCATCAGCTGCGGGCCGGCAGCGGTGGCGCGCAGTTTGAGGCTTTGCGTGCGCGCATCGATGGCCGCGCCGACCGACAACACCTGGCCGCGCGTGCCATCGGGCAACTGCACCACCAGGCCCGGGCGCAGCAGGGCGCGGTAGCTTTCCGGAATCTGGATTTCCAGCCCCACCGGGCCGGCGCGACCGATGCTGAAGGCCATGCCGAGTGAGTCGATGGCCTGACCCAACTCCACCTCGCGCGTCAGCACGCGTCCGGCAAAGGGTGCGCGCAGTTCGTATTCACCGGGGCGCTGCGCGGATTTCGGCGCCAGCGCCTGCGCGGCGCGCAGTTCGCCCAGCCGCGCATTGGCGGCACTGGCCGCGGCGCGGCTTTGCTCGGCGCGCGCGGCGGCGATGATGCCTTCCTTGTGCAGGCTGGCATCGCGCTGCGCCTGCGCGTTTGCCGCCGCCGCCGCACTCTGCGCCGTGGTCAGCTCGCCGGCCAGCAGCATCGCCTCGCGGCTCTGCACGCGCGCCAGCACCTGGCCCTGGCGCACGCTGTCGCCTTCATAGGCGCCGATCCAGGTGACCACGCCGGCGTAAGGCGCGGTCACCGCCTCGGCATTGCCTGCGGCCGGTGTCACCAGCGCCGGCAGCTGCGTCAGCAGGATTTCGCGTGCGGCCTCGGGCGCGCCACTGCGGATCGCCAGCGCCTGTTGCTGCGCGGCGTCGAGCTGGATCGGCGTCGCGGCGTGCGCGCCGAGGCTGGCCAGCGCGAGGGCGCAGGCCAAAGCGAGGGTTGCGGGACGGGACATGCGCGACTCCGTGGTGGGAATGCGCGCAGCCTGCGCGGTGAAGCTTTGGCCATGCTTAAGAGCCCCGCGGCGCGACATCCTGCCGCGGCGCTGATCACGCCGTGTCGCGCAACGCCGCGAACGGGCCGAGGTGCGCGTGCAGGATTCCGTCGTGCAGCGTGAAGCGCAATTGTGTGTGCAGTACCGCGGCCAGGGTTTGCGCCAGCGCCAGACCGAGACCGGCGTGGCCATCGCCGGCCTGCGTCGCGCGTTTGCGCCAGAAGCGCCGGCCCAATTGCGCCAGATCCGCGGGGTCCAGCGCAGGCGCGGCATTGCTGATCTCGATCCGTACCGCATCCGTGCACGCACAGTGCGCATGCACGCGGCTTGCTGCGGGTGCGTGGCTGACCGCGTTGTGCAGCAGGTTGTCGAGAATGCGCTCGAGCAGCACCGGATCGCTGCTGATCCAGCACTCGTCCTCGGCTTGCACCTGCACCTCGATCGCGCGCGCGACGCCTTGCGCCGCCGCGCGCGCGCAGGCCGCGCGCAACAGCGCCGCCAGATCCAGTGGTTCGAGCAGCGGTTGCGCCTGACCGGATTCGTAACGCGCCAGCAACAGCAGGCTGTCGGTGATGCGCTGCAGGCGCGCGATGCCGGCCAGGCTCGCGCTCAGTGCGGCATGGTCACCCTGCGCGCGCGGCGCGCGCAACGCCAACTCCACCTCGCTGCGCATCTCGGCCAGCGGCGTGCGCAGCTCGTGCGCGACTTCGCGCAACAGCAGGCGCTCGCGCGCCAGCGTGGTGGCGTGGCGCTGCAGGGTTGCATCCAGCGCATCGCGCAGCGGCTGCAATTCCTGTGGTAACTCCTGCGGCGGCAGCGACGCGGGCAGGTGTTCCGGGTCGATGCGCCGCAACGCGCTGCTGAACCGTGCCAGCGGGCGCAGCCCGCGGCGCAGGCTGAGCGTGGCCAGTGCCGCGGCCAATGCCAGAGCCAGCACGATGCCGCCGAGCAGCGTGTAGTGCAGCTGGCGCTCGAGACGGTCGGTGCGCTCGCGCGATTCGGCCAACAACAGGACGCGCGGCTGGCCGGCGGCGGTCAGCGCCAGGGCCAGCGCGCGCGCAGGCGCGCCGTCCGCCAGCACGGTATCGAAATAGCGCGGCTGGCCGATGCGCGGCGCCGCGCCCGGATGCCGCGCGGCCCACGCCGCCGGCGTCAGCACGCGCAGATCGAAACTCGCACCGGGTGCCCCGGCGCGCGGCAGGTCGGCTTCGTGACCCACCGCCACCAGCACCGCGTAACTGCGCGCACGGTCCAGCAGTTCGCTGTCGAGGCGCCGGTACAGCTCGCGATCGATGGTGCCATCGAGCACGAAAAACAGCGCCGTGAACAGCAGCAGCAAGCCGCCCATCTGCACCAACAGCAGATGCTGCAACAGCGAGTGCCGGCCGCGCTCACTCCACCACATAGCCAAACCCGCGCCGCGTCTGGATCAGCTCGGGCAACCCAGCTTGCGCCAGCTTGGCGCGCAGCGTGCTCAGCAGGACCTCGATGACCTTGTCCGACGTGGCGCTGGCGGCGTCGTACAGGTGCTCGAACAACTGCGCGCGCGAGTACACCTGGCCGCGCCCGCGCAGCAGCAGCTCGAGCAGCGCGTACTCGCGTGGCGACAACGTCAGCAGTTGCGCATCGACGCGCGCCAGGCGCGTGGCCGGGTCCAGGCTGAGCGCGCCGTGGCGCAGCAGCGGAACGCCTTCGCTCTTGCGCCGCAGCAGCGCATTGAGTCGTGCCAGCAGCTCGTCCCAGGCGAAAGGCTTGACCAGATAATCGTCGGCGCCAAGGTTCAGCGCACCGACGCGATCCTCGACCTGATCGCGCGCCGACAGCACCAGCACGCGCGTGTCGCGCCCGGCGGCGCGCAGGCGTTTGAGCACCTCGCCGCCATCGCGTTGCGGCAGGCCCAGGTCCAGCAGCATGGCGTCATAGGGATAACGTTGCAGAAATTCGCATGCCGTCACGCCATCGCCGGCCAGGTCCACGGCATGGCCCTCGGCGCGCAGGCCCCGTTCGAGGCTGGGGCCGAGCAGCGGCGAATCTTCGACGACCAGCAGGCGCATGCGGCCAGCATGCAGGCAGCCTGCGCGCGGGGCAAGACGCGCGCGTGCAAAAAGACGGCCGCAGTCAAGGCTGCGGCCGTGAGATAAAGCGCGGTGCGTGTGCTGGCGTGGCGCGCGCGATCAACCGCCGCCGCGGCGGCCACCACCGCCACCGCCCTGGCGCTGCTTGATGCCTTGGCCCGCGCCCTGGCCGATGCCGGGGCGGCTGCTCTGGTGCACTTTGCCACGCTCAAGCGGTGGCGCCGGCGGCAGGGTCACGCCTTGCGCCTTGGCGCGCTCCTGCATCTGCACGTGATGCTCGGCGCGGATCTGATCGCGCGCCTGCATGGTCCTGGCTTCGCGCAAACGCTGACTATAGGCCGCGCGTTCGGCGGGGGTCATCAACTGGCTGCCATAGATTTGCTGCGCATCCTTGGTCTGCATGTGCTCACGCGTTTGCGTGTGCAGTTGCTGCGGGGTCTCGGTGGGTGTCTGCGCCTGTGCAGCAAAGCCGGTGACGGTCAGGGCCGCGGCCAGGATCAGGGGAGTCTTGCGCATGATGAATGCTCCTGTGTGGGAGCCGCGAATTGCGGCCACGCCATCTTTAGCACACGCGCCGGCTCACCGTTTGATCCAGATCAAGCCGTGATGTATGCGTAATGCATTTCGGCTGCATGGTTCAGCGCCGCGTCATGCGTGCGGGGCGTGCCGGGCCGCGTGTCGTGGTGCCGAGGACGCCTGCCTCAACGGGGTGCTGCGTTGCCCCGCGGCCACGCACGCCACCAGGCCAGCACACCCAGCACGACCAGTACGACCGGCGCGGCGATGCCCAACTGCGGCTTCAGCGTCCACAGCAGCGCGGCGAGGACCAGCAGCGTGCTGCCGAACAATCCGCCGGCGAGCAGGCGCTGGGTGACGCGCGTGTTCGCGGCCAGTGCTTCAAGTTCGCGCGCGCGGATGGTCAGTTCGCCGCGTCCGCTGGCGGCCTGTTCCAGCGTCTGGATCAGCAATTCGGGCAGGCGCGGCGCCTGGCGCATCCATTCCGGTGCGCGGCGTTTGATCTCGCGCAGCCAGGCGCGTGGCCCGTAGCGCTGGCGCAGGACGTTGCGCAGGATCGGTTCGGCCACCGCCCAGATGTCGATCTCCGGGTCGAGCTGGCGGCCGAGCCCTTCGATATTGAGCAAGGTTTTCTGCAGCAGGATCAATTGCGGTTGCAGGGTCAGCTCGTATGCGCGCGCGGTCTGGAACAGCTTCACCGTGACCTCGGCGATGGAAATCTCGCTCATCGGGCGCGTGAAGTACGGCTCGCACACCGCACGCGTGGCGGCTTCCAGCTCGTCGATGCGCACGCTGGCCGGCATCCAGCCGGCGGCCACGTGCAGCTCGGCGATACGCCGGTAATCGCGCTGGAACAGCGCCATGAAGTTTTCCGCCAGCAGGTACTGGTCGGCCTCGGGCAAGGATCCCATGATGCCGAAATCCAGCGCGATGAAACTGGCGTCGGCGGGTTCGCCCGGGTCCACCCAGATATTGCCTGGGTGCGCGTCGGCATGGAAAAAATTGTCGCGGAACACCTGCTCGTAGAACAGCCGCACGCCCTTGCGCGCCAGCGCTTTGCGGTCCACGCCCAGCGCATCCAGCGCGGCGATGTCGTCGGCGGGGATGCCGTGCACGCGCTGCAGGGTCAGCACGCGCTCGGCGCTCCAGTCCCAGAACACCTCGGGCACGTACAGGTCATGCGGCGCGTGCGCGAAATTGCGCCGCAGCAGGCTGGCGTTGGCGCCTTCGCGCTGCAGGTCCAGTTCGTGCTCGAGGGTTTTCTCGATCTCCTCGACCACCTCCAGCGGACGGATCTTGTCGGCGCGCGGGTGCCAGCGTTGCGCCAGATTGCCCAGCGCGCGCAGCAGGCGCGTGTCGCGCGCGATGCGCGCGGCGATGCCGGGGCGCAGCACCTTGACCACGACCGCGCGGCCATCGGGCAGGCGCGCGGCGTGCACCTGCGCGATCGAGGCCGAGGCCAACGGCGTTTCGTCGAATTCGGCGTACAGCTGCGCGACTGGCTGGCCCAATTGCTCTTCGATCGTCACGCGCGCCTGCGCACCGGGGAACGGCGCGACCTGGTCGCGCAGCTTGGCCAGCGCATCGGCCAGATCAGCCGGCAGCAGGTCGCGGCGCGTGGACAACACCTGGCCGAATTTGACGAAGATCGGCCCCAGTTCGGTCAGCGCCAGGCGCAGGCGTTCGCCGCGTGCCAGTCCGCGCGCAGCGCGCGCGCGCGGCAGCAGCGCGGCCAGCAGCGCCAGGGGTCGATACAGGCGCGTGCCCTGCGCGAATTCGTGCAGGCGCCAGCGCAGCGCGATCACCAGCACGTGCAGCAGGCGCGGGGTCGAGGACAGCGTGCTCATCGCCGCGCGCCATGCAGGCGCGCGCGCAGGGCCTCGAGCCGCGCGGCGAGGCGTTCGCTGCGTTCGCGCACGTGGTCCACCTCGTCGAGGAAATCCGCGATCTCCTCGCGTGCCGGGGTCAGCCGCGCCTCGTCGCGCAACCAGGCCGCGCCATCCTCGAGGCCTTGCGTCGCGAACGTGCGCGCCTGCGCCAGCGCGCCCAGCAGCGCGCGCGCCAGCGGTACGCCCAGCACCTCGCCGAAGCGCGCGGCGAAGGCCGCTTCGAGGTCGGGTTGATAGTCGCGCGCCAATTTCTCCATGCGCCGCGCCAGGTCGGCATCGCCGGACAGGTTCACCGCGCCCGGCGGCAGTGCGCCGTCGCCCTTCAGCGCCGCCGCGGCGAGGCTGGCCGGGCGCAGCTTCACTTCGAGTTCGGCGGCGGCGGCCGGACCCACGCACAGGCGACCGTCCTGCACGTACAGGCGCAGTGCCAGCGGCGGCTGCTGCACGCGCACGCAGACGCTGCGCCCGTCCAGCGCGGCCAGCGCGTCGCGGCTGTCGGCATCCAGCGCCAGCGCGCGGTTCAGGGCTTCCTCCAGGGTGCGCCCCAGCAGGCGTTTCAGCGGCGCCGGCAGCAGCGCATCGAGCGTGGATTCGGACATGCGCGGATTGTAGCCCGCGCCCCGCGCTCCTCGCGTGCAGGCCATGCGCGGGATCGACGCTGGCTCACACCGCGCCGGCGTAGCCGAGCTGGCGCCACGCTGCATACACCGTCACCGCGACGGCGTTGGACAGATTCAGGCTGCGGCTGCCGGGCACCATGGGCAGGCGCAGGCGCTGCGCCTCGGGCACGGCGGCCAGCACGTCGGCGGGCAGGCCCTGGCTCTCGCTGCCGAACAGCAGCGCGTCGCCGGCGGCGAATTGCACCTGGTCCGGATGCACATGGCCTTTGCTGGTCAGTGCGAACACGCGCGGCGCGTGCAGCGCGGCCAGGCAGGCGGCCAGCGTGTCGTGCACAGCCACGCGCGCGTGTTCGCGGTAGTCCAGCCCGGCGCGGCGCAGCTTGGCGTCATCCAGCGCGAAACCCAGCGGTCGCACCAGATGCAGCGCGCAGCCGGTGTTGGCGGCCAGACGCATCACGTTGCCGGTGTTGGGCGCGATTTCAGGATGCACCAGGACGATATGCAACATGGCGCG
>DZBX01000206.1 GCA_022730075.1 Rhodanobacter sp.
GCCGTGGTGTCCAGTGAACGCCAGAGTCTTGCCGGCGACACATCCAGCGCGGTGCTGTCGCAATTGGCCACGCAGCGCACGCGCCTGGGCAGCGAAATCGCCGATGCCGAGCAGCTTGCGGTGCAGCAGCGTTCCGGGCTGGCGCAGCGCATGGTCTCGCTGCGCGGGCAATTGCACAGCCTCGAGCAGCAGCGCCAGCTGGCACGTGAGCAGGCAGCGCAGAGCGCCGCCTTGCTGGCACGCATCGCGCCACTGGGCGACAAGGGTTATGTTTCGGTGTTCGAGATCGCGCGCCAGCGCAGCGCGAAGCTGGAGGCCGAGTCGCAAGTCAAGGCGCTCGATCGCCAGCTCATCGAACTGCGCCAGCAACTGGCTGCCACGCAGGACCAGTTCGCGCAACTTCCGCTGAATCTGGCCAGCCAGCGCAGCGGGCTGCAGCGCCAGCGCGCCGGCATCGAGCAGGCGCTGGCGCAAGCCGAAGCCGAGCGCGCGGCGGTCATCCGCGCACCGCGCGCCGGGCGCGTCACCTCGGTGCTGGCAGTCGAAGGTCAACCCGTGGTCGCGGGTCAGGCGCTGCTGGCCTTGGCACCGGACGGCGTGCCACTGGAAGCCGAGCTGCTGGTCCCCAGCGCGGCGGCGGGCTTCGTGCGCGCGGGCCAACGCGTGGCCCTGCGCTACGCGGCGTTTCCATACCAGAAGTTCGGTTTGCAAGGCGGCCGCGTGCGCCAGATCAGCCAGAGCGCGCTAAGCCAGGCCGAGATCAGTACGCTGCTGGGCGGCCAGGCGCCGCCGACGGCGCTGTATCGCGTGCGCATCGTGCTTGATGCCCAGCACGTGATCGCTTACGGCGCGGCGCAGGCGCTGAAACCAGGCATGGCCCTGGAGGCCGACCTGCTGCTGGAACACCGCCGCCTGTTGGAGTGGGTGTTCGAACCGCTGTACGGCTTCGCGCGGCGTCTGCCGGAGCGCGCGCCATGAGGCCGCTGGATCTTCCAGCGGCAGTCGTGGCCGGTGGCGATGGCGTACACGCGCTGGCGCTGCAAGGCCTGCAATTCGGCTGGCGCCGCAAGCTGCCGCTGCAGCGCCAAACCGAGGCCGCCGAGTGCGGCTTGGCGTGTCTCGCCATGGTCGCCGGCTTCCATGGTCACGCCGTCGAGTTGCCCGCGCTGCGCCAGCGTTTCGCCTTGTCGCTGAAGGGCGCCACCCTGGCGCGGCTGATCGAGATGGCCGACGCGCTGGGCCTGTCCAGCCGTCCATTGCGCCTGGAACTGGACGAACTCGATCAGCTTGCCACGCCGTGCATCCTGCACTGGGACTTGAACCACTTCGTGGTGCTCAAGCGCGTGCGCGGCGGCACGGTGGAAATCCATGATCCGGCCGTGGGGGAGCGCCGTCTGCCGCTACGTGAGGTCTCCGCGCATTTCACCGGCGTCGCGCTGGAACTCATGCCCTCACCGCGCTTCGAGCGCAAGAAGGCCGAGCCGCCGCTGGCGCTGCGGCAATTGCTGGGCCGCGTGCGCGGCCTGCCCTCGGCGCTGCTGCAGGTGCTGGGCCTGGCGCTGGTGCTGGAACTCTTTGCCCTGGTCAGCCCGCTGTTCGTGCAGACCGTGCTCGATCAGGTCGTGGCCGGGGGCGATCGCAACCTGCTCACCCTGCTGGGCCTGGGCTTTGCCCTGCTCACCGTGCTGCAAGTGGGCGTGTCGGCGTTGCGTACGTGGGTGGTGATGTGGCTGGGCACCTCGTTGAACCTGGCCTGGGCGGGCAATGTGTTTGGTCACCTGCTCAAGCTGCCCGAGGAGTATTTCGCCAAGCGTCACCTGGGCGATATCAGCTCGCGCTTTGGCGCCACCGGCGTCATCCAGAACACGCTGACCACGCGCGCCGTCGAAACCGTGCTCGATGGCGTGATGACCGTGCTGACCCTGGCCATGATGCTGCTTTACAGCCGCCTGCTCGCGGCGCTGACATTGTTGGCATTCGCGCTCTACGCCGGCTTGCGCGCGCTGTCCTACCGGGTGTTCCGCGAGGCCAACCTCGGTTCCATCGTCGCCGCGGCCAAGCAGCAATCGCAGTTCCTCGAATCGGTGCGTGGCGCGCAGACCATCCGCCTGTATCACCGCGCCGCGCATCACACCGGGCGCTACCTCAACGCGGCCACCGACACCGCCAATCGCAATCTCGAAGTACAGCGCTACGGCTTGCTGTTCGGCAGCCTCAACAGCTTGCTGTTCGGTCTCGAGCGCATCGGCGTGGTGTGGATCGGCGCCAGCGCCATCCTCGATGGGCAACTCAGCGCCGGCATGCTGATGGCCTTCCTTGCCTACAGCGACCAGTTCACCGGACGCGGCGCGGCACTCATCAATTACCTGGTCGATCTCAATCTGCTGCGCCTGCAGGGCGAGCGTCTGGCCGACATCGTGCTCACCGCGCCCGAGCGCCACGTGGACACGCCTTATGTCGGGCCGCAACCGGAACCCAGCCTGCGCCTGCGCGGCGTGAGCTACCGCTACGCGCCCGGCGAACCGTGGGTGCTCAAGGATCTCGACCTCGACATCCACGCGGGCGAATCGGTGGCCATCGTCGGCCCCTCCGGCTGCGGCAAGACCACGCTGGCCAAGATTTTGCTGGGCCTGCTCGATCCCGAGCAGGGCGCCATCAGCATCGGCGGCATCGACCTGCGCCGCCTGGGCAAGGCGCGCTACCGCGCCCTGCTCGGCGCGGTGCTGCAGGAAGACAGCCTGTTCACCGGCAGCATCGCCGACAACATCAGCTTCTTCGATCCCGAGGCCACCGCCACGCGCATCGAGGCCGCCGCGCGCCTGGCGCACATCCACGACGACATCGTGACCATGCCCATGGGCTACCACAGCCTGG
>DZBX01000207.1 GCA_022730075.1 Rhodanobacter sp.
CACGATGGCGCGCACCGAGGGCAGGGCGCTGGCGTCGGTTTCCAGATCGATGACGAAGGAGCGGTCGATTTTCATCACGTCGATCGGCAGCTTGCGCAGCGCCGCCATGGACGAATAGCCGGTGCCGAAGTCGTCGAGCGCGAGGGTCACGCCCATGTCGCGCAGCGCGGTGAGCTGGGCGAACAGGGCGTCGTTTTCGTCCACCAGCAGGCTTTCGGTCAATTCGAGTTCGAGCGTGGCGGGCGGAATGGCGTGGCGATCCAGCGCGTCTTGCACCTGCCCCACGAGTGCGCCCGATTCAAGCTGAACGGCGGAGACATTGACCGAGACCCGCGCAATGTCGATGCCTGCGCGCCGCCACATCGCCATTTGCTGGCAGGCGGTATTGAGCATCCAGTGGCCGATGGGCTCAATCAGCCCATACGACTCGGCCACGGCAATGAACGCATCGGGGAACAGCAGCCCGCGCTGCGGGTGATGCCACCGGATCAGCGCTTCGGCAGAGGTGATCCGGCCATCGGCAGCGTTGACGCGCGGCTGATAGAAGGCGACAAATTCACCGCGCACCAGCGCCTGCCGCAGATCGGCCAGCAACTGGGCGAGTGTGCGGGCTTCGGCGTCGAGCGTGGGGTTGAACAGTTGGGCGCGGCCGCGGCCATAGGCCTTGGCGGCGTACAGCGCAATGTCGGCGCAGCGCAGCAGTTCATCGCGCTGGCTGCCATGCTGCGGGCACAGGGCAATGCCCACGCTGGCGCCCACCTGAACCGGGCCGCCCGCCAGCTCGAAAGGCTCTTGCATGGCGCGAATCATGGTGTCCGCCGTGGCCTGCGCCGTGGCCGCATCGGCCAAGGGCAATACCAGGGTGAACTCATCTCCGCCCTGGCGCGCCACGATGCCGTTGGCTTGCAGGCGGGTGCGCAGCCGCGCGCTGGCCTGACACAGCAGCGCGTCGCCCGCAGCATGGCCGCGGCTGTCGTTGACTTCCTTGAAGTTGTCGAGGTCGATGTACAGCAAGGCCAGCGGGGCCACGGCGTGCCCGGGTGTGAGCAGGGCGTCGAGCTTTTCGTGCAGGCCGTGGCGGTTGAGCAGGCCGGTGAGGCTGTCGTGCGTGGCTTGATGTTGCAGCGCCCGCTCGCGGTCTTGCGCGGCCAAGCCTACGGCCAGGCGATCACGCAGTTCGGCGGCGGGTTGCAGCGCGGCAGCAGCGGGCTCGGCAGGCAGGCCGAGGGCGATGAGCGCCTGCGCCGCTTCGCCCTGCCGCAGTGGCAGCAGCGCCACCCAGTCGGCTGCGGGGGGCATGAGGCTGCGCAGACAGGGGGCGTCGCGCAGGGCGTCTTCGCCCGCATGGTTGAGCTGAAATTGCTGGTCCTCCTGCAGCCGTGACCATTGGGCCAGGGCGAGCGCATCGCAGGTGACGTCGCGCACGTCGAACACCGTCTTGTGCGTCTTGCCGTCTTGCCACAGCACGGCGCGACGGAAAACATGCGGTTCTTTTTGCCAGATCACCGCGACGCTGGCTTCGGGGTAGAGCCCTTCGAGCTGATCGAGCACGCGCCGGGCCAGGCTGTCCACCGAGGCGCCCGACAGAATGTCGCGGTCCATGGCGGCCAGCCCTTCCAGCGCATGAAACTGCGCGCCGATCTTGGCCGCCATGTCGTTGAACGCACCGGCCAGTACGCCGAATTCGTCTTGGCTGTGCACTTGCACGCGTGCGCTGTTGTCGCCGGCGGCCAGGCGGCGTGTGCTCGCGGTGAGTTGTTCCAACGGCACCAGCGTGCGGCGTATTTGCCGCTGCGCGAGCAGGGCGATCAGCAGCAGCGTGGCCGCCGCCACAAGGCCCAGCCACACCGCCAGCGGCCAGCCCAGCCAGCTCACGCGGGGCGGCGGCGCTTGTTGAATGAACAGCCAGTCAGTCGCGCCAAACTCGCCGCCGAGAAAGAGCTGAAAGCGAAACACAGAGCCGGCCGCCGTGCCGAGCTGGGCGGCAGGTGCGGTGACGTTGGCAGTGGGGTAAAGCAAGGCGCCTTCGACATTGCGCACGCTCCACACGCCGCCGTCCATCGCATCATGTACCGGGCCCCAGAGGAATTGCGGGTTGAGTTCTGCAATCCACCGGGGCTGCCCATTTTGCAAAGTGGCCAGGTAGACCCGTGTCGGCTCGCCCGTGGCGCGATGCGTGCGCAACAACACCTGCGTCAAACCGGCGCTGGCATCCATGAGGGGTTGAACCGGCGGGATGGCGGGGAAGGCGCGCTGCCAGTTGCGCCACAAATTGGCGGCGCTGGCGGAGGCCCATTCCGGCTTGCCCTGTGGCGTTTGCAGCAGCAGCGCATCAAACACCTGCCCCAAACCCGGGAGCTGCGCGTCAGGCTGCGGCGCGGAGGCGGGTGAAGACAGCGGCAGGGCGAGCAGCAGGGTCTTTGCGGTCATCAGACGGTCGAACACCTGACGGCTCACCTGCCGGGTCATGCGCTGCTGGCTCTGCACATTGAGCTGCCGTGCAACCGTATTGACCGCCGTGCTCGACAACCAGTCCGACAGCGCCAGCGGCACCAGTGCCGCAACGACGAACAACGCAAACAACTGGCGCCCCAGGCGGCTGCCGGAAAACCAGGTGGACAGGCGCGGCGGGCGCATCGGCGCTCAACAACAACGCGGCGTAGCGCCGCAGGGGAAGTCAGAGGCGCAGGCCACGGGCTCAGTAATTGGCGGCTAGGCCGATGTAGGTGCCGTTGTTCGCGCGGATGATGTCATCGAGGCTGACCTTGTTGCTGATCTGCGATTGGGTCTGCCCGTTTGCGCCCATGCTGTAGAGATCGAAGTCGGTGTTGATGGGG
>DZBX01000066.1 GCA_022730075.1 Rhodanobacter sp.
TACAGCCAGCGCGCCAGCAGGAAGGCGAGCACGGCGGCGAGGCTGGTGCCGCCCAGGCACGCGACCAGTTGCAGGCCGTCGAGCGTTTCGCCGCGCACCAGGTCCATGATGCCGAGCTGCTGGCCCAGCAGCGGCACGGCGTACATCCACAACTGCGCGCGCACCGGCACCACCGCCAGCAGCAGGGACGGGATCACCGGCAGCAGCATCAGGATCGACAGGTAGGTCTGCGCCTCGCGATAGCTTTTGGCGAAGGCCGACACCAGCGTCTGCAGGGTGGCCAGCAGCACCGCCAGCGGCAGCATCAGCAGCAGCACGAAGGCGCCGAAGCGCGGGCCGAGATCGAGCACCACGTCGAGCTTTTCCACCGGCAGGAAACGCCCGACCACGGCGAACGCGACGATGCTCAGCAGCAGGCTGGTCAGCGCGAAGCTGACGGTGGCGGCGAGCTTGCCGCTGAGGATGGTGCCGCGGCCGACCGGGTTGACCAGCAGCGGCTCCAGCGATTGCCGCTCGCGCTCGCCGGCGGTGGTGTCGATGGCCATGTACATGCCGCCGAGAAACACGGTGAGCACGAAGAAATACGGCAGGATGGAAAACATCAGCGCGCTGCGCGATTGCGGCGTGGCCTGGTCGCGGTCCTCGGCCACCAGCGGGCGCATCAGCGTCGGCGCGATGCCGCGCACCAGCAGGCGCTGCGCCGCGGTGATGCCGGCGTAGCCCTGCAGCATCTTCTTCAGCCGCGTCACCGGGGTGCGGCTGTCCTGGCGCGCCGAGTCGTAATACAGCTCGACGCCAGCCGGCTGGCCCTTGCTCCAGGCGGCGTCGAAATCCGGTGGAATCACCAGCACCACCTTGGCCTGGTGCGCGCGGATGGCGGCGGCGGCATTGGCGGGCGCGGGTTCGAGCACCATGCCCTGCGCTTCCAGCGCGTGGATCAGATTGGGCGCATGGGCTGCGCCGATCACCGGCACCGGCAGCGGTTTCTCAGCATCGGCCAGTTGCTGCTGCAGGGTGAAGCTGAAGATCAGGCCGAACAGGATCGGCCCCAGCAAAGGCCCGGTGATCAGCGCGTTGAGCACGGTGCGCTTGTCGCGGATGTTTTCGCGCACTTCCTTGACGTAGACCGTCCACGCGGCGTGCAGGCGCTGGGCGAATCCGGGGCGCAGGCTCATGCGGCGAGGCCCTCGCCGCTGCCGATCAGGCTGACGAAGGCGTCCTCGAGCGTGTCGGCGCCGGTGCGCGCGCGCAGCTCGTCGCTGCTGCCTGCGGCCACCACGCGGCCACGCGCGATCACGATGATGCGGTCGCACAAGGCCGCCACCTCCTGCATGATGTGGCTGGAAAACAGCACGCAACGCCCCTCGCCGCGCAGCTTGCGCAGGAATTCGCGCAGCGCGCGCGTGGCCATCACGTCGAGGCCGTTGCCGGGTTCGTCCAGAATCAGATTGTGCGGCTCGTGCACCAGCGCGCGCGCCAGCGCCACCTTGACGCGCTGGCCCTGCGAGAAACCCTCGCTGCGGCGCTCGGCGATGTCGTGCATCTCCAGCAGCGCGATCATGGCGTCGACGCGCGCGCGCAGCGCGGCGCCGCCCAGCCCGTGCAGACGCGCGAAGTAGCTGATGTTCTCGCGTGCGCTCAGGCGCTTGTACACGCCGCGCGCGTCCGGCAGCACGCCCAGGTGCTGGCGCGCGGCCAGCGTGTCGGTGAGCGCGTCGATGCCGTCGATGCGGATGCTGCCGCTGTCCGGGCGCATCAGCGTGTACAGCATGCGCAGGGTGGTGGTCTTGCCGGCGCCGTTGGGGCCGAGCAGGCCGGTGATCTCGCCATCGCGCGCGGTGAAACTGACGCCGTCCACCGCCTGCACCTTGCCGAAGGCCTTGCGCAAATCCTGCACCTCGATCATGGCGCGGCTCCGTTGTAATTCAGGAAGGGCGCGGTGGGCTTGAGCTGGTCCAGGCACTGCGCGTCGAGCGTGCGCGGATCGGGTTTGTCGATGAACTGCTTGACCAGCCGCGGCATGCAGCCGGCGCCGATCACGTTGTGGCCCTGACCGGGCGCGATCAGCATGCGCGCGTCGCCGAGACCCTTCAGCACTTCGGTGCCGTAACGCGGCGGCGTGACCGGGTCGAACTGGCCTTCGAGGATCAGCACCGGCACATTGCTGCGCAGCGGCGCATGAAAGTTTGCCGGCACCGCGCCATGCGGCCACAGCGCGCATTGCGCCTTCAGCGCGTTGATGTAGGCATCGCCGAGCAAGGTGTCGGCCTCGCGCGGCGTGACCTTGAGCCAGGGCACGTCCTCGCTGCACACCACCGACAACTGCATGCCGTCGTTGAGGCTGTGCTGCAGGCTGCTGCTGATGAAATGGCTTTGCGCCAGCAGCGGTCCGAAGTGGCCCGCGCTGGCGGCGTGCAGGCTCAGCGGCAGCAGCGCCGCGGTCAGCGGCGAATAGGCATACAGACGCACCAGGCCGACCAGGGCATCGGCGGTCATGGCTTCCTGTTTCGGCTGGAAGCCATCCGGCGTGCGGAAGTCCACCTCGGGGGTGTTTTTCGCGAGGCGCTTTTTCAGTTCCAGCAGGGTGGCCCAGGGATTGCCGAAGGCCTTGTGGCAGGCCGGCGATTGCGTGCACAGGGCGAAATCGTCACGCAGCGCGGCGTCCAGATTCACGCCGAAATCCTGGCCCAGGATCAATTGATCGGGCACCACGCTGTCCAGCACCACGCTGCGCACCGCGTGCGGATGGCGCATGAGGAATTGCTGCGCCACGCGCGTGCCGTAGGACACACCGACCAGGTCGAACTGCGGATCGCCCAGCGCGTGACGCAGCGCGGCCAGATCGTGGACCGCCTGCGTGGTGGTGAAGTCGGCGGGGTTCAATCCGCGTTTCTGCAGCGCGGCCAGACACACGCGGGTCTCGGTTTCCACGGCGATCATGCGCGCGGTGCTGGAGGCGGCCGGCTGTACGTGCCGGGATTTCGCGGCATGCCGCGCGGCAGCGGTGGCCGCGGGCGGGGTCGTCGCCTTCGGCGTGACTTCCGGGCAGGTCAACGGCGCCGAGCCGCCGGTGCCACGCTGGTCGAGCAGGATCACGTTGCGATGCGCGAGCACGTCGTCCAGCGCGGGCGCGATCTCCGGCCAGGTGTCGATGGCCGACTGCCCGGGTCCGCCGGCGAGGTACACCACCGGATCCGGCGCGGGCTGCGCGGCACGCGCGCGGATCAGCGCCAGGCGCAGCGCCAGCTTGCGGCCATCCGGCCTGGCCCAGTTCTCGGGCACGCTGAAGGGCGCGCACCACGCCGCGGTGGCCAGACCGCTCTGCGGCTGGCGCAGCGTGCAGGGTTTGAAATCCAGTTGTCCGAGGCGGTAGTGCGCGGGGGCCGCGGCGGCCACGGTCGGCGTGCGCGCGTGCTGCCACAGCCATTGGCCGCCGAAGAAAACGATCAGTACCAGTGCCAGCAGGACCAGGCGTGTGCTGCGCTTCATGCTGCGACGGGTCCATGGCTGCGGGGAGGATGCGCGAGCCTAGCCGTGCGCGCCCCGTGCTGACAACCGCCCATCGTCATCGCGCCGCGCAAGTTCGCCGCAAGCTGGCGATCCGCCGGCGCCCGGCTTACCAATCGGTAAGTGGCCGCAAAGCTTGCGGTGTGGTGCGCGCGCGCATGCTCATGCCTACCCAACCGATGTGGAGAACGAACATGCAGGATATCCAGGCAAAAAACACGACCCTGGCGCCACGGCCGCTGTGGCTGGCCGTCGCGCTGGCGCTGGCGCTGGGCATGACCGGATTCGTCCCCGCCGCGCATGCGGATGCCAGCGAAGCCGCCGAGATCGCGGCCGTGGCCAGGGCGCACATCACGCCGATCGCGGCGGTGACGCTGGCCGAGAAACACAGCGGCGGCCGCGCCTACGGCATGGGTCTGGAAGTGGCCAAGCTCGGCAACTGGTACGAGGTGCAACTCGACGTGAAGGGCCAGCCCATGGTCGCGCGCATCGATCCGCACTCGGGCGCGTTCCTCGGCATCGAACCGGCCAAGGGCGACGACAGGATCGGCGCGCAGACGCTGGCTGGACGCAAGATCGATCTGGTGCAGGCCTTGCGCGCCGCCGAGACGCACGCGCCTGGCCTCGCGCTGGAGGCTGGCCCTGAAGGCAGCGGCGTCACCGCGCATTACGATGTGGATGTGGTCGGCGCCGGCGGCACCGTGCAGCATCTCAGCGTCAACGCCGACAATGGCGCGGTGGGCGTCGCGCCGAAGGACGAGCAGGACTGATGTCACGGCGCGGCCACGGCATCGCTGCAGCGTCGCGGCCGCGCCGGGATGACAGCGACGCCGCCGCGCGGCCATGCTATGCGTCTGCCGCGGCGCCGCGCCGGCGCCAGGCATCCGGCCAAGAAGGCCACACACCGCGAGGGCACACGCCATCATGCGCATCCTGGTGATCGAAGACGACAACGAGACCGCGGCCTACATCCTGCGCGGGCTCAGCGAGCACGGCCACGCCGTCGAGCGCGCGCCGACCGGACGCGACGGATTGTTCCTGGCCACCGACGGCAGCTACGACCTGATCGTGCTGGACCGCATGTTGCCGGGCATGGACGGCATGACCCTGCTCAAGACCCTGCGCGCCGCCGAGGTGCGCACGCCGGTGCTGATGCTCACCGCGCTGGGCGAGGTCGACCAGCGCGTCGAGGGCCTGGAGGCCGGCGCCGACGATTATCTGGGCAAGCCGTTCGTGTTCACCGAGCTGCTGGCGCGCGTGCAGGCGCTGGGCCGGCGCCCGCCGCTGCAGGAGCAGGTGTCGCTGCTGCAGGTGGCCGACCTGGAGATGGACCTGCTCAAGCGCGAAGTGCGCCGCGCCGGCAAGCTGATCGAGCTGCAGCCGCGCGAGTTTCGCCTGCTCGAATACCTGATGCGTCACGCCGGCGAGGTGGTCACGCGCACCATGCTGCTGGAGCAGGTGTGGGATTTCCATTTCGATCCGCAGACCAGCGTGGTCGAGACCCACATCAGTCGCCTGCGCGCCAAGATCGATCGCGCGCATGGCGCCGGGCGCGAACTGCTGTACACCGTGCGCGGTGCCGGATATTGCCTGCGTGCGCCTGCCTGAGCTGCTGCGCACCTCGGCGCTGCGCCTGGCGCTGTGGCAGGCGCTGCTGTTCCTGCTGACCGCCGCGGTGCTGGCCGGCATCGTCGGCTGGCAGGTGCACGTGTTCGGCCGCGATCAACTGCGCGCGGCGATCCGTGCCGACACGCAGCGTCTGCTCGAGGAACACGATGAGCCCGACAACGGTGGCCTGCGCGACGAAATCCGCGAGCGCCTGCGCGCCGGCGGCGTCGAGCACACGCTGATGGCGTTGCTGGATGGCGCGGGCCAGCCCGTGCTGAGCAACCTGCCGACGTCGGTCGCGCTGCATGGCCTGGCGCCCGGCTGGCACGCGGTCGATATGCCACGCAGCTACGACCCCGACGACGGCGACGACGCCAGCGCCGAGTTGTGGCTGCAGCGCCTGCCGGATGGCCGCATGCTGGTGGTCGGCCGCGATCGCTCCAGCCTGATCCAGCTCGACGAAACCCTGGCCGGTGCCTTCGCCATCGCCAGCGCCGTGGCCTTGCTGCTGGCGCTGCTGGGCGGACTGCTGCTCGGGCGCAGCTATCTGCGCCGCGTGCGCATGGTCGGCACCCGCGCGCAACGCATCATGCAAGGCGACCTCAGCGTGCGCATCCCGGCGCGTGCGCAAGGCGGCGATGAATTCGACCTGCTGGCGCGCCAGCTCAACGCGATGCTGGCGCGCATCCAGACGCTGATGGAAAGCATGCGCCAGGTGTCCAACGACATCGCGCACGATCTGCGCACGCCGCTGACGCATTTGCGCCAGCGCCTGGAAACCGCGGCGCGTGCCAGCGATGCCGACGCGTTGCGCGCGGCGCTGGCGCAGGCACAGCACGACGTCGACCAGGTGCTGTCCACGTTCTCCGCGATGCTGGCCATCGCGCGTATCGAGGCGCGCGAACGCCGCGCCGGCTTTGCCATACTCGATTTCAGCTCCCTGCTCGAGGTGCTTGCCGCCGACTACGCGCCGGTAGCCGAGGAGCGTGGCCAGCGCCTGCGCACGCAGATCGCGCCGGGGCTCATGGTCGCCGGCGACCGCCGCCTGCTGCAGCAACTGTTCGCCAACCTGATCGAGAACGCGATGACGCACAGCCCCGCGCATACCGAAATCACCCTGAGCCTCGCCGCCGAGGGCGCGCAAGGCTTCCTCGCCACGGTGGCCGATCGCGGCCCGGGCATCCCCGCCGCCGAGCGCGAGGCTGTGTTCAAGCGCTTTTACCGACTGGATCGCTCGCGCGCCACACCGGGCAGCGGCCTGGGTCTGGCATTGGTGCAGGCCATCGCCGAGTTGCACGGTTTCCACGCCAGCATCGCAGATCACGCACCGGGTACGCGCGTGCTGCTGCGCGGCGCGCGCGCCGCGCCGGCCAGCTCGGGTGACTTGGCATGATTCAAGCCATGATCCACGCGCTCGCGCAGTTCGTGCTGGCGCACGCGCACTGGGCGCCGCTGCTGCTGGCGCTGGTGGCCTTCAGCGAGGCGCTGGTCGTGGTCGGCACGCTGGTGCCCGGCTCGGCCACGCTGGTGGCGGTGGGCGCGGCGGCCGGCGCCTTGCATCTGCCGCTGCTGCCGCTGCTGCTGGGTGCAATGGCCGGCGCGGTGGCCGGCGACACCCTGTCGTTTTTCCTGGGCCGGCATTATGGCCCGCGCCTGCTGTCTTCGCCGCGGCTGGACAAGCGCCGCGTGTGGATCGTGCGCGGCGAAAAGGCGCTGTCGCGCTGGGGCGATCTGGCCGTGTTCGGCGGGCGCCTGCTGCCGCCGACGCGCGCGCTGATACCGGCAATGGCCGGCACCTCGGTGCTGCCGTGGTGGCGCTTTCTCATCGCCGACGTGTTCGCCGCGCTGGTGTGGGCGGCGCTGCATCTGGGCGCGGCGGCATTCGTCACCCATGCGCTGGTGCATGGCGGCTGGTTCAACACCTGGTGGCACGCGCATGGCCTTTGAACGCGCGCGCTGGACCGGCGCGCTGGCGCTGCTGCTGTTGGCGGGCTGCGTGAGTTACCAGCCACGCCCGCTGGCGCAGGCGCCACGCTGGTCGCAACTGCCCGCGCCCGCGCCGGGTCGCGCCGTGCCGCAGCTCGATCTGGCGCAGGCCGCGGCACTGGCCTTGCACGACAATCCCGATTACCACGCGGCGCTGCTCGACGCGCGCATCAGTACCTTGCAATTGCGTGCCGCCGGGCTGCTGCCCGATCCGCAACTGAGCGCCAGCGCCGATCATCCAGGCACGCCGGGCTACAGTCGCGCCTGGGGTCTGGGTCTGAGCGAGGACGTGTCCTGGCTGCTGACGCGCGGGGCCACGCTGGATGCCGCCCGCGCGCAGCGCACCGCCACGATGTTGAATCTGGCCTGGCGGGGCTGGGCGCTGGCGCAAGGCACGGCGACCGATTTCATCGATGCGTGGAGCGCGCAGCAGCGCTGCACCTTGCTGCAACGCCAGGTGGACACGGAGCGCACGCGCGCGGCGGCGTTTTCGCGCGCACTGCAGCGCCGCGATGTGACCCTGGAAAACGCCGCCGCCAATCTGGTCACGCTGGCCGCGGCCGAATCGCAACTGGCCAGCGCCGAACAGGCGCGCGCCGCCGCGCGGGCGCGGCTGGATGCGGATCTCAATCTGCCGCCGGATGCGCGCTACACGTTGCGGGCGCCCAGCGTGCTGGCGCTGCCGGATGCGCACCAGCTCGATGCCGCGCTGGCCGCGCTGCCACGCACGCGTCCGGACCTGCTCGCGCTGACCGCCGCCGCACAGGCGCGCGATGCCGAGTTTCGCGCCGCGGTGCTGGCGCAGTTTCCCGCGCTCAGCGTCGGCATCACCCGCGCGTCCGACACCAGCCGCGTGCAAAGCACCGGCATCGGCATCAGCCTGAGCCTGCCGGTCTTCGGCGGCGCACAGGCGCGCGCGCGCATCGCCGGGGCCACGCGCGACCGCGCCGTGGCGGAATATCAGGCGCGCCTGGATGGCGCCGATCGCGCCGCGCGCGCGCTGGCTGCGCAGTTGCGCCTGCTCGTCGCGCAGCGCGCGCAGCTCGCCGGGCACCTGCCACAACTGCGCGAGCTGGCGGCCAACGCCGATCGTGCCTTCGCCGGCGGCAATCTCAGCGGCACCGCCTGGGCTGGCGTGCAGCAGAACCTGATCGCGCGCGAGCTGGAACGGCTGTATCTCGATGCCACCCTGGCCAAGGGCCAGGTGGCGCTGGCCGCGATGCTCGGCCACGTGCCGCCCGGCGCCGCCGCGCTGTCCACGGCGACCTCCTCCAACCCTGCCGAAGTTCCGCTCCCATGAAATGGATAGTGCTGTTCTTGCCGATGCTGCTGCTTGCGCCGCGCCTTGCGCAGGCCGCGCCCGCCGCGCCCAGCGTGCTGGTGCAAACCGTGCCGGCGACGTTGCGCGATCTCGATGAACGGCTCACCGTGTATGGCAAGGTCGAGCCTGATCCCGAGCGTCTGCGCGCCGTGACCACGTTGAGCAGTGGCGAGGTGCGCAAGCTCTACGTGGGGCTGGGCCAGCGCGTGACGCCAGGACAGCCGCTGCTGGAGCTGGCCACCGCACCGCAGGCGCGCATGGCATGGACGCAGGCGCAGGGCCGCGTGGCCAGCGCGCGCATCCAGTTGCAGCAGACGCAAAATCTGTTCGGCGAGCAACTGGCCACGCGCGCCGATCTGGCCAGCGCACGGCAGGCGCTGGGCAGTGCCGAGGCCACGCTGGCCGCGCTGCACGCGCAGGGTGCGCAGCACGCCACGCAGGTACTGCGTGCCAGCGCG
The DNA here is from genome assembly GCA_022730075.1 of Rhodanobacter sp. Lineage (GTDB taxonomy): Bacteria > Pseudomonadota > Gammaproteobacteria > Xanthomonadales > Rhodanobacteraceae > Metallibacterium. The sequence continues at coordinate 8,881 of DZBX01000066.1, forward strand.
GCCGCGGTGGTCACGCAGCTCGATGTCGCGCCCGGCGCGCTGGTGCAACCGGGCCAGCCGCTGTTGCTGCTGGGCGCGCAGGGTCATGTCTGGGTGCGCCTCGGCGTCGAGCCCGAGGACGCCGCGCGCGTCGCGCCGGGCATGCCGGTGACGCTGACGCCAGTGTTCGGCGGCGCGCCACTGGACGCACACGTCGCGCAGGTGCACGCGGTGATCAACCCGACCACGCACCTGCTTGATGCCGTGGTCAGGCTGGATGGCGTGCGCGCGGCCGCGCAGATTCCCGGTGCGTGGATGCGCGGCGTCATCCGCCTGCGCGCGACGCGCGCGCTGGCGGTGCCGCGCAGCGCCGTGCTCGACGACGCGCGCGGCCACTACGTGTTCGTGATCGAGCGCGGCCACGCGCGCCGCGTGGCGGTGCATGCGGGGCTTGAGCAGGGCGGCTGGATCGCGGTGCAGGGTGCGCTGGCGCCCGGCGCGCAGGTGGTCAGCGCCGGCAACTACGAACTGCACGACGGCATGGCCGTGCGCATCGCCGCGGCGCCGGCGCGATGAGCGGCGGGCTCGCGGCCTGGCTGCAGCGGCACCGGCGCTCGATCCTGTTCCTGATGTCGGTGCTCGCGGCCGGCGGGCTGCTCGCCGCGCTCAACATGCCGGTGTCGCTGTTTCCGGCGATCCAGTTTCCGCGCGTGCGCGTGAGCATCGACGCCGGTGACCGCCCGGCGCAACAGATGGCCATCGAAGTGACGCGCCCGGTGGAGCAGGCGCTGCGCGGCGTGCCCAATGTGCAGGCGATCGCGTCCACCTCCAGCCGCGGCAGCACCGACATCGACCTGCGCTTCGCCTGGGGCACCGACATCATCCAGTCGGCGCTGCAGGTCGAGGCCGCGCTCAACCAGGTGCTGCCGCAATTGCCCGCAGGCACGCGCTTCAACGTGCGGCCGATGGACCCGACCAAGTTTCCGGTGGTGGCCTATAGCCTGACCTCGCCCACGGCGACGCCGGTGCAGTTGCGCGCCATCGCCGAGTATCAACTGCTGCCGCTGATCTCGAGCATCCACGGCGTGCGCGCGGTACAGATCCAGGGCGGCGCAACGCCCGAATACCGCGTCAGCGTGGACCCGGCCCGGCTGGCGGCGTTGGGACTGAGCCTGCAGGATGTCGAGGCGGCGCTGTCCGCCGCCAACGTGGTGCAGGCGGTGGGCCGGCTGCAGCGCCAGGACCGGCTCTACCTGCTGCTCGCGGACACGCGTTTCAGTGGCCTCGATGCGATCCGCCACAGCGTGCTGCGCACCGGCAGCAACGGCGTGGTGGAACTGGACGACGTGGCCACGGTGAGCCTGGCCACGGTGCCGCGCTGGCAGAGCGAAACCGCCGACGGCAAGCCGGCGGTGCTGATCAACGTCTACCAGCAGCTCGGCGGCAACACGGTGGCGATCAGCCGCGACATCACCGCGGCATTGGCGGCGTTCCGCGACAAGCTGCCGGCCGACGTGCGCATCCACCAGTGGTACGACCAGAGCGGGTTGATCACCGCGTCGGCCGCATCGGTGCGCGACGCCATCATCCTCGGCGTGCTGTTCGCCACCGCGGTGCTGTTCCTGTTCCTGCGCAACTGGAAGCTGACCCTGATCGCCGCGCTGGTGGTGCCCGCGGTGCTGGCCGCGACCAGCCTGCTGCTGTACGCGCTGGGCATGAGCTTCAACATCATGACCCTGGGCGGCATGGCCGCCGCGGTGGGCCTGATCATCGACGACGTGATCGTGATGCTCGAACACCTCGTGCGGCGCAGCGCGCAGCGCGGCCACGGCACGCAGACGCTGCTGGCCGCCGCGCGCGAGTTCACCCAGCCGCTGGCCGGCTCGAGCACGGCCACGGTGATCATCTTCGTGCCGCTGGCGTTCCTCGGCGGCGTCACCGGCGCGTTCTTCAAGGCGTTGTCGCTGACCATGGGCGCCAGCCTGGTGATCAGTTTCTTCTTCGCCTGGCTGGCGCTGCCGCTGCTGGCCGATCACCTGCTCGGCGCGAAGGACGCCGCGATCGAGCATGGCGGGCGTTTGACCCACGCCGTGCAGGGCTGGTACCGGCGCCTGATGACGCGGCTGCTGGCGCGTCCGGCGCTGCTGTTGCTGGGGCTGCTGCCGCTGCTGGCGCTGGGTACGCTGGGCTACTTCAAGGTGCCCACCGGCTTCATGCCGGAAATGCAGGAGGGCGGGTTCGTGCTCGATTACCGCACGCGGCCCGGCACCTCGCTGCGCGAGAGCGATCGCCTGATCGCGCAGGTCGAGCACATCCTGGCCAGCACGCCGGGCGTGGATACCTGGTCGCGGCGCACCGGCGCGCAGCTCGGCGGCGGCATCACCGAGGCCAACGAGGGCGACTTTTTCGTGCGCCTGAAATCGCCCAGCGGGCAAGCCGCGCTGATGCAGCGCATCGTCGCGCGCATCCAGCAGCAGGTGCCGGGCTTCGAGATCCTCGACACGCCGCAGCCGATGCAGGACCTCATCGGCGACCTCACCGGCTCGCCGCGCCCGGTGGTGATCCGCCTGTTCGGTGACGACTGGAATCAACTGGTGACGCTGGCGCCGAAGGTCGCCGCCGCCGTCGGCAAGGTGCGCGGGCTGACCGAGGTGCAGGATGGCTTGAACATCGCCGGCGACGCCGTGGAGATCAAGGTCGATCGCATCAAGGCGGCGCTGGAGGGCATCACCCCGGCCGCGGTCACGCGCCAGCTCGACACGTACCTGTCCGGCACGGTGACCACGCACGTGCTGCAGGGCCAGCAGGTGCTCGGCGTGCGCGTGTGGGTGGCGCCGCGCGATCGCGACTCGTTGCGCCGCATCGAGGCGCTGCGTCTGCGCGCCGCCGACGGCCATCTGCTGCCACTGGCACGCATCGCCACGCTCAAGCTGATCACCGGGCAGCCGCAGATCACGCGCTACGACCTCAAGCCCATGGTCGCGGTGTCGGCGCGCATCGAGGGGCGCGGCTTCGGCAATGCGCTGGCCGATGTCAAGCGCGTGCTGGCGCGGCCCGGCCTGCTGCCACGCGGCGTGTACTACACGCTCGGCGGTTTGTATCAGCAGCAGCAGATCGCCTTCCGCGGCCTGGCCATGGTGTTCGGCGCGGCCACCGCGCTGGTGTTTCTGGCGCTGCTGTTCCTGTACGAGCGGTTTCGCGTGGCGCTGGCGATCATGGCCGCGCCGCTGCTCGCCGCCAGCGCGGTGTTCTTTGGCCTGTGGATCAGCGGGCAGACGCTCAACATCACCGCGCTGATGGGCCTGACCATGATCCTCGGCATCGTCACCGAGGTCGGCGTGTTCTATTTCTCCGAGCTGCAACTGCTGCGCAGCGAAGGCATGGCCTTCGGCGAGGCGATCATCCAGGCCGGCGTCAACCGCCTGCGCCCGATCGCCATGACCACGCTGGCCGCCGCCCTGGCGCTGCTGCCGCTGGCGCTGGGCATCGGCCAGGGCTCGGCGATGCAGCAGCCGCTGGCCATCGCCATCATCGCCGGCCTCGCCGTGCAGATGCCGCTGGTGCTGGTGCTGGTGCCGGTGCTGTACGCGCTGCTGGCGCGGCGCGAGGCGAACTGAACGCGTGCGAGCGTGGTTCATGCACGCCCATTGAAGTTTCACACGCGCCGTATCGGACCCGGATACGCCACGACCTGCGGATCGGCGGTCAGCAACAGGATGCCCTCGACGGTGGCCTGCGCGATCAGGATGCGGTCGAACGGATCGCGGTGCAGGGGTGGTAGCGCAACAACGGCCACGGCATGCGCGCTGCTCACCGCCAGTTCCTCGTAGGCGTTGTCCAGCAGATTGCGGCGCAGCACGTGCGCGTCCACCTGAAAATCATCGCGCCCCAAACCCTGCTTGATGGCGATTTCCCACAGGCTGGCGGCGCTGAACACCAGCGCGTGCTCGGGGGCACGCAGCAGCTTGCGCGCCAGCGCGGAAAGGCGCTCCGGCGCGCCTGCCGCCCACAACAGCAGGTGCGTATCCAGCAGCAGCTTCACGGCTTGCCTGTGAACAAGGCGGCAATCGCATCCGCGCCGAGCGTGTCGAAATCATCGGGGACCTGGATTTGTCCGGCCATGAACCCCAGTCGCCGCACCTGGTCGGCGCGCGGCGCATCGATGGCGGTCACGCGCACCATCGGCTTGCCCGCCTTGGCGATCACGAAGGATTCACCCTTGACGGCTTGCTCGATCAAGCGCGACAGGTTGGTTTTGGCTTCGTGGATATTGACGGTACGCATGGCTTGGCTCGACTGATCTGGTCCAGTGAACTTAGTCTACTCGCAGTTTCATGATCCGCTGATTTGAGTTGCAGCGTTCAGCGCGCGCGTCGCGGCGCATCCGCCAGCCGCGCCCAGCGCTCGTGATCGCGCCAGCGACCGCCGATTTTCAGATAGCGCGGCGAGAAACCCTCCAGCGT